>DATBIO010000168.1:0-12699 GCA_036556965.1 Vicinamibacteria bacterium | reverse complement strand
GACGTCGAGCGCCAGGGCCGGGACGCGGAGAGCGTGCGCCAGATGATGAAGCTCTACGAGGAGGCGCAGAAGAAGGACTACGTGCACCGCGTGAACGGCTTCATCGAGGGGCTGGGCACCCTGGCCCAGGCCATCGACACCCTGGAGGGACGCAAGCAGATCGTGCTCTTCTCGCACGGCTTCGACGAGCTCCTGCTCACGGGGAACCAGAGCACGGAGCAGGCGCAGGACTCCGAGGCCGTGATCCAGGGCCGCATCTGGGAGGTCCCCACGAACTCCCACTTCGGCGACTCCGCCCTGCGCGGCCTGATGGACAAGCAGCTCAGGTCGTTCTCGCGCTCCGACGCCGTGGTGCACGCGGTGGACCTGGGCGGCCTCTCCGCGGGCGGCGACGCCCGGCAGAGCGCCGACCCCACGTCGGTGCGCCCGGTGGGACCGCAGGAGACCTTCAAGAGCGGGCTGGAGTCGCTGGCCCAGATCGCGTCGAAGACGGGCGGCCACCTCTTCACCAACACCAACGACCTGAAGCAGGCGCTGAGCGAGGTGAACGAGATGAGCCGGCACTACTACCTGCTCGCCTTCGAGCCGGCGGCGATCAAGGGGCCGGGGACCTTCCACCGCCTCAAGGTGCGGCTGAAGCGCAAGGGCACGCAGGTCGCGCACCGCTCCGGCTACTACGAGCGCCGGCCGTACAAGGAGCTCACGCCGCTGGCCCGCGAGTTCGAGGCGGCCGAGGTCATCGTGAAGGGCATGGACCGCGGGGAGATCGTGGTCACCGGCCTGGCCGTGCCCTACCGCGGCTCCACGGGCGACCTCCACCTGCCGGTGGTGCTGGAGCTGGAGCCGCAGTCCCTGCTCAGCGGCCACAAGGGCGGGCCCCTCAACCTCGAGCTCTACGGCTACGCCCTCAACCCGCAGGGCGAGGTCCAGGACACGGTGAGCCTGGCCGCCAACCTCGACCTGGCCAAGGTCGGGCCGCTCGTGCGCGAGCGCGGGCTGCAGCTGCACGCCACCTTCACCCTGGAGGCGGGACCCCACGACCTGCGCTTCCTCGTCCGCGACAAGGACTCGGGGCGCTCCGGCACCTACTGGCTGCAGGTCACGGTGCCCTCCTTCGCCTCCACCGGCGTCACCCTCTTCCCGCCCCTGGTGATGGGCGAGGCGGACGACTGGCTGGTGCTGCCCGTGCGCTCCACGCGCAGCGCCGCCGCGGAGTCCCCCTTCCGCGTGGCCGACCAGCCCTTCGCCCCGCGGCCCCACCCGCGGCTGGAACGGGCGCGCGCGGAGCGCGTCTGCCTGCTCGCCTTCGACGGCGGCGTGCGCTACGACCCCGGCGCCTCGTTCGAGATCACGCCGCAGCTCGTGGACAAGGAGGGCGCGGTGGCGCGCCTGCACGCGGTCCGGGTGGAGCGCAGCGTGGCCGAGAACGGCTTCCGGTGGTTCGTGCTGAGCTTCTCGCCCGAGGCGGTCACTCCCGGCGACTACACCCTGCGCGTGCGCCTGAGGGACCCCGCTTCGGGCCGGGTGAGCGAGGCCTTCCAGGCCGTTACCGTCGCCTCCCCGAACTGAGGGAGATGGCTCCTATCCAAATTACTGTACGGCGAACTGCCAGTATCCAAATTATTGGTGACCGTACGCCTGTGCTGCCGCCACAAGTCTTTTAGTCTCAATAGATAAAGGCGCTTCATCGAGCGGTCCGCCCCTTGCAGTCGGGCGGGTACCTACCGCACTTCCTTAAGGAGGAGTGAATGAAGCGTCTCTTCGGTCTTGCGCTTGCCCTCGTCCTGGGCCTGGCGCCGGGCGTCTACGCCCAGATCGGAGGCGGCAACATCTACGGGTCCGTGGCGGACGAATCCGGCGCCGTGCTTGCGGGGGCCAACGTTGCCCTCTCCGGCGGCTTGGGCGCCCGTTCCACCACCACCGGCTCCCAGGGTGACTTCCGCTTCCTGAACGTCCCGGCCGGCTCCTACAAGGTCACCGTCTCCCTCGCCGGCTTCACGACCGTCAACCGCGAGATCACCGTCGTCACCGGCCAGAACGCCGACCTGACCTTCAACCTGAAGGTCGCCTCCGTCGAGGAGTCGGTCACCGTCACCGCCGAGGCGCCGATCGTGGACGCCAAGAAGGTCGGGACCTCCACCACCCTCACCCGCGCCGAGCTGGAGAAGGTGCCCAACTCCCGCGACCCGTGGGCCATCCTCCGCACCATCCCCGGCGTCACCGTGGACCGCGTCAACATCGCGGGCAACGAGTCCGGCCAGCAGGCCGGCTTCACGGCCAAGGGCGCCGACACCGCCGACACCATGTGGAACCTGGACGGCGTGTCCATCGACGACATGTCCGCGGCGGGCGCGTCGCCGACCTACTTCGACTACGACTCCTTCGACGAGATCGCCGTCAGCACGGGCGGCAACGACCTGCGCGCCCAGACGGGCGGCGTCGGGCTCAACTTCGTGACCAAGCGCGGCACCAACCGCTGGCGCTTCTCCGCCCACGGCTACCTGGCCCACGACGACCTGCAGTGGTCGAACATCCAGGGCACCGAGCTGGAGAACGACCCGCGCCTGGGCGGCTCGGACAAGGCCGACCACATCCAGCAGATCAGCGACTGGGGCGGCGACCTCGGCGGGCCCATCATCAAGGACAAGCTCTGGCTCTACGGCTCCTACGGGAAGCAGGACATCCGCCTCGTCACCACCGCGCAGACCGCGGACAAGACGATCCTGAAGTCCTACAACGTCAAGCTGAACTGGCAGGCCGCGCAGAACACCATGGTCTCCGCCTTCTACTTCAACGGCGCCAAGCAGAAGTTCGGCCGCTCGCCGGGCCTGGGCCTGCAGTGGGAGGACACCGCGCTCTGGAACCAGGACAACGCCTACGACGACGACTGGCGTCCCAACGGCCTGAGCAAGATCGAGATCAACCACGTGTTCAGCCCGAACTTCTTCATGAACGCCAAGTACTCGAACTACAACACGGGCTTCACCCTCGCCCCGCGCGGCGGCCTCGACAGCACGGGCACCCTCGACTTCGAGGACGGCGTGGGCCGCGGCAACGGCTGGTTCAACCTCTACAACACCCGCCCCCTCAAGAACGTCATCAACATCGACGGCAACTACTTCGCCAGCGGCATGGGCGGCAACCACGAGCTGAAGTTCGGCTTCGGCTACAAGAAGGCGGCCGTGCTCAGCTCCACCATCTACGGCGGCACCTCCGGCCTGCTCGGCTACGACTTCGGCCCGGGCGCGCGCTACATACATGTCGCCCGCCAGGGCTTCCTGAAGCTCGAGTCCGACTTCTACAACGTGTACCTCGGCGACACCTTCACCAAGGGCAACCTCACCGTCAACGCCGGGGTCCGCTGGGACCTCCAGCAGGCCGAGAACGCGGCCGCCCTCGTGCCGGCCCAGGGCACCTTCCCCGAGCTGCTCCCCGCCATCGACTTCCCGGGCGGCGGCGTGGGCATCGAGTGGAACGACATCTCGCCGCGCGTCGGCTTCAACTACGCGCTGGGTGACACGCGCAAGACCGCGCTGCGCGCGTCCTACGCGCTCTACGCGGGCAAGCTCAACACCCTGGCCGTCACCACGGACAACCCGCTGGCCGGCAGCTACCTCGCCTACATCTGGGACGACACCAACGGCGACCAGCTCCCGCAGCCCGGCGAGGTGCGGCGCGACCTGGGCATCCAGTACTACGGCGGCGTGGACCCGTCGAACCCCGCCGCGACCTTCTCGCCCAACACCATCGACCCCGACTACAGCGCGCCCAAGGACCACGAGTTCATCGTGGGCGTGGACCACGAGCTGATGGCCGACCTGGCCATGAGCGTGGCCTACACCTGGCGGCGCAGCAGCGACCAGCGCGACTGGGCCCCCCGCATCGGCCTCGACAGCTCCGACTACTCCCCCAACGCCGTGGTCTCGCGCAACGGCTTCAGCGCCCAGACCTTCTCCCCGGACCCCGACCTGGTCGCGGCATCCGGCGGCGGCCGCATCCTCATGAACCGTCCCGACTACCATCAGGGCTACAACGGGCTCGAGCTGTCGCTCATGAAGCGGCTCTCCAACAACTGGATGGCGCGCGCGGCCTTCTCCTGGATGGACCACAAGGAGTACTACGACGGTCCAGGCGCCGTGCAGAACCCGACGCGCACCGACACCGTCCTCCGGAACGGGATCTCCGGGCCGCAGGACGACGGGGCCGCCTTCGCCAACCGGGCGGCGGGCTCGGGCAAGGGCGACATCTTCTTCAACGCGAAGTGGCAGTTCGTGGCCAACGCGCTCTGGCAGGGGCCGGGCGGCTTCGAGCTGGGCGCGGCGCTGTTCGGCCGCCAGGGCTTCGCGCGCCCCATCGTCATCGTCACCAGCGCCGGGCTGGACGGCAACCAGCGCACCATGACCACGGGCAACGAGATCGACAGCCTCCGCTATCCCGACCTGTGGAACCTGGACCTGCGCCTCGCCAAGAACTTCTCCTTCGGCGACCGCAGCATCACGCTGTCCGCGGACCTCTTCAACGTGTTCAACTCCAGCACCGAGCTGAACCGCAACCGCCAGGCCTCGTCCGGCGCCTTCAACCGCCTCGACGAGATCCTGAGCCCGCGCATCGCGCGCTTCGGCATCCGGTTCAACTTCTAGGCCCGCGCGGACGAGCCGTATCCCACGGCCCCGGGGGCGACCCCGGGGCCGTTTCTTCTTCCTTCCACGGGCGTTCTCGCCTCGCATCACTCGAGCGCCTCGGGCGGAATCAATCCGCCCTCGGTGGCAGAGGAGAGCCTCCGCTGCGAAAACGCCACTCCCTCGCCTAGACTCGGCACGATGAGTCCCCGGGTCGTCCTGCTCATGGCCGCGTGTGTCGGCGCTTGCGCGCGCCAGCCCGCGGACACGGGAGTGTTCGCGCGGGCGCCCGTCGTCCTCATCAGCGTGGACACCCTGCGCTCCGACCGCCTGCCCGCCTACGGCTACCGCGTGGGGGCGACCCCCGCCCTCGACGCCCTGGCCGCGGACTCCGTGCTCTTCGAGCGCGCCTACAGCCATTACCCGGTGACGTTGCCCTCGCACAGCACGCTGTTCACCGGCCTGCTGCCGCCCCAGCACGGCGTGCGCAACAACAAGGGCTACGTGCTCGAGGAGAAGCACCTGACCCTGGCCGAGCGGCTGAAGGCCGCCGGCTACCGGACGGGAGGCGTGGTCTCGTCGCTGGTGCTCGCGCACACCACCGGCATCGCCCAGGGATTCGACCACTACGACGACCCGGGGCCGCGCCCGGACCGCCCGCGCGTCTTCGCGCAGAGCCGGGGCGACGCGTCCGTGCGCCAGGCCCGCCGGTGGCTCGACGGGGTGGGCGCGGCGGAGCCCTTCTTCGTCTTCCTGCACCTGTTCGAGCCCCACAGCCCCTACGCGCCGCCCGAGCCGTTCGCCGCCCGCTTCGCCGGGCGGCCCTACGACGGCGAGGTGGCCTACGCCGACCAGCTGGTGGGCGAGTTCGTCGCCTACCTGAAGGAACGCGGCTTCTACGACCGCGCCCTCGTGGTGTTCCTGAGCGACCACGGCGAGGGCCTGGGCGACCATGTCGAGCAGGAGCACGGGATCTTCCTGTACCGCGAGGCGCTGCAGGTGCCGCTGCTGGCCAAGCTGCCCGGGGGCGCGCGCCGTGGCGAGCGCCGCGCCGAGCCCGTCGGCCTGTTCGACGTCGTCCCCACCGTGCTCACCCTGCTCGGGCTGGACGCCGCGGGCCTTCCCGGGCGCGCGCTCCTGGCCGGCGGCGCCCCCGCCGCCGGGCGTCCCCTCTATGCCGAGACGTGGTTCCCGCGCGAGCAGTACGGCTGGAGCGAGCTGCGCTCGGTCATCCTGGACGACGGGCACTTCGTGCAGGCGCCGAAGCCGGAGCTGTACGACCTCCGGCGCGACCCGGCGGAGAAGACGAACCTGCTGCCGGGGCGGTCCGTCCCTCCCGCCGCCCAGGCCGCCATCGCCGCCGCCGGCGTCGGTAAGGCGGCGACGCGCGCGGTGTCGCGCGAGGAGGAGGAGCGGCTGGCCGCCCTGGGTTACCTGGGAGGGCCCGGGGGAGCCGACGAGGGCTTGACCGGCGCGCTACCCGACGCCAAGGACCACGTGGCGGACGCGGTCGCCCTGTGGGCGGCCATGGAGAAGGTCGGCAAGACGGACTCGCTGGAGCCGGAGCTGCGGGTGAAGGAGCTGCTGGCGTCGCTGGGGCTGCGCCGCGAGTACCTGGCCCGGATCGTGGCCACCAACCTCCTCAAGGCGGGCCGGCCGCAGGTGGCGGCGGAGGTGCTGGCGCCCTACGCCGCGTCCGAGGAGGCCTCCACGCACCTCGTGGCCGGCGAGGCCTTCACCGCCATGGGCCGCCTGGGGCTCGCCCGCCAGCGCTTCGAGACGGCGCTGCGCCAGGAGCCGGAGAACCCCACCGCGCACCGCGACATGGGCATCCTGCTCCTGACCGCGGGCCGCGCGGCGGAGGCGCGCCCCTGGCTCGAGCGCGCGGTCGCCGGCGACCCGTCCTCGGCGGAGGCCTGGAACGCGCTCGGGGTGGTGCGGGCGCGAGCGGGCGACGTGGCGGGCGCGGTCCTGGCGTGGCAGAAGTCCGTCGAGCGCGACCCCGGCCTGGGCGACGCGTGGTTCAACCTGGCGCTGGGCCTCCGCCGCCAGGGCGACGCGCGGGGCGCCGCCGAGGCCCTCGAGCGCTACCTGCCCCTGGCCCGGGGCCCCGAGCGCGCGCGCGCGGAGGCCTTGCTCCGCGAGTTGCGGCGCGGGTGACGGCGGCGAAACGCGGGCGTAAGATCGGTCCTGTCATGGCTGCTTCCGCTGGTTCAATCGCGCCTTCGCCGGCCACCGAGGCCGACCTCCTGCAGACCCCGCGCGACGGCAACAAGTACGAGCTGGTGGATGGAACGATCCGCATGAGCCCCGCAGGCTATCGACACGGCCGCATCAGCGTGCGCCTGGCCGTAGCCATGGAGCGATACGCGACCGAACGCCGCCTGGGCGAATTGGTCGACTCCAGCACGGGCTTCCGCCTTCCCGGGGGCAACGTCCGCTGCCCCGATCTGGCCTTCGTCCGCCGCGAGCGCGTTCCGCAGGGAGAGGCGGCGGCCGGCTTCGCCGACTTCGCTCCCGACCTCGCGGTCGAGGTCCTCTCGCCCGGGGACGACGCCCGCAACATCCTCGACAAGGTGGGCGAGTACCTGCAGGCCGGCGTGCGGCTGGTCTGGGTGATCGACCCCCGGGCGTCTCGGGCGGCCGCGTACCGCTCCCTCACCGACGTGCGGCAGGTGACGGCGGAGGGTGAGCTCGACGGGGAAGACGTGGTCCCTGGCTTCCGAGTGAAGTTGTCCGACCTTCTCGCCTAGCGCTCGCGGAACAGCACCACGTAGCCCTCGGGCGTCTCCAGCACGTCGCTGGCCTGTCCGGGCGTGAGGCGCGCCGCCGCCTCGCGCAAGGGCGCGGCCAGGTCGGCCGCGGCCACGCCCCCCAAGTCCACCGCCCCCGCCAGGTCGCGGAACGCGGTGCCGGCCCCGGCGCGCGAGCGCGCCTCCTCCGCCGCCGCGCGGTCCGCGGTGCGCAGCATCCACAGGCGCGGGCCGCCGCCAGAGGCGGACCGGGCGCGCTCCAGGGCCTCCGCCGCCCCGGGGAAGCGCGGGGCGCGCGCGAGGACGCGCTCCAGCAGGGGCACGGCGGCCTGCGGCCGGCCCGCGCGCTCCTCCGCCTCCGCGAGGTTGAAGAGCAGGTCGGGATCCTCCGGGCTCACGCGCGCCCCCTCCGCGAACGCCTCGCGTGCCTCCGCCGGCCGTCCCTCCGCGGACAGGAGGAGACCCAGGGCGTTCCAGCCGTCGCCGAACCGCGGCGCGCGCGCCACCGCATCGCGCAGCTCGGCGATGGCCTCCGGGGAGCGGCCCCGGTCGCGCAGGACCGCGGAGAGCGCGAGGCGCGTGCGGGGGTCGGCGGGATCGAGGCGGCGGGCCTCGCGCAGCGCGGCCTCCGCCCCCGGCAAGTCGGCCAGCGCCTGGAGGAGGATGCCCTTCTCCTGGTGGAGGGCGGCGCGGCCGGGATCCTGGCGCAGCCCGAGGTCGAGCACGCGGCGCGCCTCCTCGGTGCGTCCCGCGCCCCGCAGCGCGCGGCCCAGCTCCAGGTACGTGCCCGCGAAGCGAGGGTCGAGCTCGAGGGCGACCTCGAGGGCCTCCGCCGCCTCCGCGTAGCGGCGCTTGCGGAGCAGCGCGCGGCCGTAGAGGTACTGCACCTCCAGGCTCACGGTCTCGCCTTTCGAAAGGCGCTCCAGGAGCGGCAGAGAGCGGTCGATCTCCCCGGCGCCGAAGGCCTGGGTGGCCTCCTCCAGCGTGCGCTGGAAGGCCTGGAACTCCGCGATCTTGTCCTTGGGGTCGGCGCCGGCGGCGCCGGGACCCGCCGCGGAGGCCCCCCCCACGTAGCCCAAGGCCGCCATGCGCTCCATCACCCCGGCGTCGGGCGCCGGCGCGGCGGCGGGGGCCGGCGCCGCCGCCACCAGCGTGCGCAGGCGGTCGCGCATGCGCTGCGCGACCTGCCCGCGCAGGTCGTGCAGGTTCCGCGTCTCCCCCGGGTCCTCCGCCACGCGGTACAGCTCCGGCCGCGGGGCGTCGATGTACTTCCAGCCCTCGGCGCGCAGGGCGAAGAGCGGCGCGTACCCGAAGTGGATCTGGCCGTAGAGGCTCTCCGCGTAGGACTCGTTGTCGGGCAGGCGCGCCCCCGCGCGCAGGGAGGAGGCGCGGCTCACGCCGCTGGCGGCCACCGCGGGCGCGCCCACCAGCTCCAGGACCGTGGGCAGCAGGTCCACGCTGCGGAACTGGCCCGCGACGCGGCGGCCCGAGGGCAGGACGCCGGGCCACGACAGCACCAGGGGCACGCGCAGGGTGGTGTCGTAGACGAAGAGGAGGTGCTCGTCCTCGCCGTGCTCGCCCAGTCCCTCGCCGTGGTCGGCGGTGACCACGACCAGCGTGCGCGGCCGCAGCTGCCGGCGGTCGAGGAGCCCGACCAGCCGGCCGACCTGGGCGTCGGCGTAGGCCACCTCGCCGTCGTAGGGGGCGCGCGCGAACCGCTGCGCGTAGGGCGGGGGCGGGCGGTAGGGCGCGTGCGGGTCGTACAGGTGTACCCACGCGAAGAAGGGCTTTGCGCGCGGCCTCTCCAGCCAGCGGAGCGCCGCGTCCGTGACCGCGCCCCCCGGCCGCTCGCTCCGGGCGTGCAGCCCCCCGGCCAGGAAGGGGTCGTCATAAACGGCGAACCCCCGATCGAGCCCGCTGTTGGCGGCCAGCGGCAAGGCGCCGATGAAGGCCCCCGTGTCGTAGCCGCGGGCCTGGAGCAGCGCGGCCCACGTGGGAATGGCGGCGGGCAGCGGCGGCGAGAAGTTGTCGCGGATGCCGTGCTCGTGCGGGTGGCGGCCGGTCAGCAGGCTCGCGTGCGAAGGCCGGGTCTGCGGCGCCTGCACGGTGGCGTCCTCGAGCAGGACGCCTTCGCGCGCCAGCCGGTCGGTGGCGGGCGTGGAGGCCGCGGCGTGACCGTACGCGCCCAGGCGGTCGGCGCGCAGGGTGTCGATGGTGACGAGCAGGACGTTGGGCGGTCCGCTCGACACGGCCGCCAGCAGGAAGAGGAACCCGGCCACGGTCACCCGTATGTTACTGGAGGGACTTCCCTTTCCGCCGCGTCCAATTCATTGGACGCCACGGTCGCTTCGGGTGTATGGTCCCGAAACGATCCATCACCCCACGGGTTACACGGGTCGGGGACGCGCCAGGCGGCTGGCGGCGCCCGGGCCCGGGAAAGGAAGCTGGTTATGCCCAGGCGACTTGGGCTGGCCGCGGCGCTGGCGCTCGTGTCTCTACTGGCCGCACCCGCCGCGGGCCAGACGACCCTAGGTTCCCTCCAGGGACAAGTCACCGACGAGCAGCAGGGCGCCGTCCCCGGCGCCACGGTCACCGTGCGGAACGTCGGCACCAACGTGGCGCGCACGGTGCAGACGAACTCCGAAGGACGCTATCGCGTGGTCAACCTCGCCGTCGGCGACTACGAGGTCACCGTGGAGCTGACGGGCTTCGCCAAGCACGTCCGCTCCGGCATCACCCTGGCCGTGGGCCAGGAGGCGGTGGTGGACGTGACCATGAAGACGGCCACCATCGCGGAGACGATCACGGTGGAGGCCGACGCGCCCATCATCAACACCACCAACGCCGAGGTCGGCGTGCGCTTCGACAGCAAGCGGGTGGCCGAGCTGCCCATCGCCGCCAACCGGAACGTCTTCAACGTGGCCCTCTCCGCCCCGGGGGTCAGCCAGCTCGGCACGGGGCAGGCGGAGTTCGCGGCCGGCACCAACTTCTCCGTCAACGGCATGCGCGTGCGCTCCAACAACTTCATGATCGACGGCCAGGACAGCAACGACCCCAGCGTGTCCGGGCGCCAGCAGCCGGTGAACAACCCCGACATCGTCCAGGAGATCCGCCTCATCACAAACCAGTATTCGGCCGAGTACGGGCGCAACGCGGGCTCGATCATGAACGTCATCACGAAGAGCGGCAACAACGCCTTCCACGGCTCCCTGTTCTGGTTCGAGAACCGCTGCGGCAAGGAGGGCGCGGACACTGGCGGCATCTGCCTGAACGCCCGCAACAACCTCGAGGAGGCGGCGGACCGCGCGGCCGGGCGCGACCGCGACCGCTTCCGCACCGAGCGCCAGGTCGGCGGCAGCCTGGGTGGGCCCATCTTCCGCGACAAGACGTTCTTCTTCGGCGCCTACCAGCGGTGGACGGACGACCGCCTGGGCGCCGGCTTCACCCTGAACGGGGCCCCCACCGAGGCGGGGCGGCAGATCCTGCAGCAGTTCGCGGGCGACCGGCCCCAGGTGGAGGAGCTGCTCCGCTTCCTCCCCGCGGCGCAGGCCCCCATCGCCAAGACGGCCACCTTCACCGTGAACGGGGTCACCCACACCGTGCCCCTGGGCTCCCTCACCGGGGAGGCCACGCAGGCCTTCGAGAACGACCAGGCCCTCGTGCGCCTCGACCACCATTTCACCCCGGACCACGTCCTCACCGCGCGCTGGATGCTCAACGACGAGGCGTCCGCGGGGCAGGGCCAGGTCACCCCGCCCGGCCTGGGCACCACCAACAGCGCCAAGCAGCAGGCGGGCAACCTCGCCCTCACCAGCGTGCTCTCCAGCAGCGCCGTCAACGAGCTCCGCGTGAGCTGGCAGCGCCTGGAGACCATCACCGGCTCCGTGGACCCGAGCTCGGAGGAGATCCCCTCCATCGAGATCTCCGAGCTGGGTCTCACCGGCTTCAACGCCGCCACCAACCGCACCGCCATCGGCCTGGCCGTGAACCTGCCCCAGTTCCGCAACAACGACACCTGGCAGTTCACCAACACCTTCTCGTTGACGCGCGGCGCCCACAGCTTCAAGCTGGGCGTGGACGCGCGCAAGGTGGACGTGGAGAGCTTCTTCTTCCCCACCGTGCGCGGGCGCCTGGCCTACAGCACCCTCAACGACTACGTGCAGGACACGGCCCTCCTCGGCACCATCAACCGCGCGGTGACCGGGGGCCAGGAGATCCAGTTCTACAACTGGTGGGACTTCTTCGCCTTCGTGCAGGACGAGTGGAGGGTGCGGGACGACCTGACCCTCAACCTGGGACTGCGCTACGAGACGCCGGGCAACTCCATCGCCAGCCTCTTCCCCGTCAACGAGGACATCGTGGCCGCCAACGGCGGGGACCAGCGCTTCGCCCTCGACCCCAAGCCGAAGCGGGACACCAACAACTTCCAGCCCCGCGTGGGCTTCAACTGGAACCCGCGCACGGACACGAGCGGGCTGGTGGGCTTCCTCACCGGCGGCGACAAGATGGTGGTGCGCGGCGGCTACGCGCGCACGCACGACTACGCGTTCATCAACATCAACCTGAACATCGCCAGCGCCTTCCCCTTCGTGGGCTCGGTCACCCTGCCCGCCCCCGTCACCAACGCCTTCACGCGCCTGCAGACCGCCCAGCCCAACTTCGGCGACCCCAACCTGCTGACGCGCACCATCGTCTCCGACGACTTCCGCGCGCCCGCCGCCGACCAGTTCAGCTTCGAGGTCCAGCGCCAGATCGGCACGCACTGGGCCTACAAGATCGGCTACGTGGGCACCAAGGGCAGCGGGCTCTTCCAGACCCTGGACGGGAACCCCAACCACCCCTTCACGCGCACGCGCGTGGACCCCAGCCGCGGGGTCATCCGCGAGCGCTCCAACTCCGCGGAGTCCACCTACCACTCGCTGCAGACCAGCCTGGAGAAGCGGCTGACCAAGGGCTTCAGCGCGGGCATCCACTACACCTGGAGCCGCTACACCGACACCGCCTCCGAGATCTTCAACCCCAGCAGCGGCGAGGTGGCGGTGGCCCAGGACAGCTTCGACCTGGGCGCGGACGAGGGGCGCTCGTCCTACGACCGGCCGCACCGCGTCACGGGCAACATGGTCTACGAGCTGCCGTTCTACCGGGACCAGCAGGGGTTCCTGGGCAAGCTGCTCGGCGGGTGGCAGGTGAACGCCTTCTTCACCATCCAGAGCGGCGCCCCCTTCACCGTCCTCAACGGCGCCGACCCCACGGGGGCCCTCTCCGGCATCGACGCCCTGGTGGGGAGCGCCATCCGGCCCATGCTCAACACCGACCTCGACCTCTCC
>DATBIO010000167.1:0-10497 GCA_036556965.1 Vicinamibacteria bacterium | reverse complement strand
CCATGACGTCATGATATATCAACTGTGACTTAGTCGTGATACAGCTGATCTATCACTTGATGCGCGGCCGGAGAGGCTGCGGTCCCAGGACAGGTGATCCGAGCGTTCGAGGCGCGCTCGCCCCCGGGAGCCGCGAGCGCGGCGAGATCGTCACGCAGCGCCAGCAGCCACTCGCGGTGGAACTGGTCGGCCTCCTTCTCGGCTCCCCGCCGGAACTCGGAGGCGGCGTCGCCGGCCATGCCTCCGAGCCAGCGAAGGAGCCAGGACTCGCGCACGCGGGCGCGGGAGTGGGTGACCAGCCGCAGCCCGCCGCCCGGCGCCTCCCGCGCCGCGAAGCCGAACTCCGACCCGGGCGACTCGAAGGGATAGCGGAGCGGCGCGTCGAGCAGCGGCTCCACCAGGAACGGCAGCTGCCAGTCGGGTTCTCGGACGAAGCGGGCGGTGAAGCCCTTCACGCCCGGCTCGCGCATCACCGTCACCTCGGCCTGGATCTGCCGGGCGCCCACCTTGAAGCCGCCCATCCTCATCGTGTAGTCGCCGACGGCTCGGAGCCGCGGGGGCAGCCGGCGATGGGCGGGCCCCGCGAGGGGGACCAGGCTCCCGCCGCGGACGCGCAGGCGCGCCGTCCGGAGCCGGTCGGCGCCCTCCAGCGTCCACCACGGCACGCCCTCCAGGTCCGCCACCACCAGCGACATCCGCATCGGCTTCTCGTACTTGTCGAGGAAGGCGGCGTAGCGGGGGGCGAAGCCGCGGATCCCGTCGGGCGTGAGCCGCACGGCCAGGGTGACCGACGTGGCGCCGTGGGCGTCCCCCTGGAGCGCCAGCGTCTCCAGGCGGACGAGGAGGCCGAGCCTGGCGGCGGCGCGCGGGAGAGCCTTCCCGATCGCCGCGCGCGCGTCCGCTTCCGTCATGCCCTCGGCGGCGCGGAAGAGCGCGTCGAGGGCGCGCGCGAGGTCTGCCGGGCGCACCCCGCCCGCGGCCAGCTCCTCCTCCAACGACCACTCGAAGCGGCCCCGGGACAGGCGCTGCAGTCGCACGCGGCCCCGGTACTGTCCCGCCGCCGCCGGCGCCGGCGCTTCGCCCCGCACTCCGAGGTGATAGGCGCCTCCCGACGCGTAGCCCGCCAGCTCCACGGCGCGCCAGTCGTCGCCGCGCACCGTCCACGCCGACTCGTCGTCGAAGGCGCGCGAAGGCACCATCGCGCTCCGCGCCAGCCGGGAGCGCAGCGCCTCGAACCCGGCGTCTCGCTCGATGGGCCCGAAGCGATCGGCGAGGGCCTGCACGAGGGCCGGGGGCGCGGCCGCGCCTCCCGGTCCCGCGGCGAGCTCTCGCGCGGCGGGCTGGCAGCCGAGCGCCGCGACCAGCCCGAGCGGAAGAGCGCGGGGCAGGTGGCGCATGCCGCCATGGTGTCACGTGGGGCGCGGGTTCCGGGATGCGCCGGACCAGAGCGCGCGATGGATGCCGGCGGTTCTCGAGTTCCTGGAGCGGCACGGCGCGCGCCGAGCCGCGGGGCGCCGGACGCCCGGCGAGAGCGACGCGGCCGTCCCGCTCAGGGCTCCAGGCTGTTGAGGCCGACGAAGGCGCCCGCGTTCCTCTCGCAGAGGGCCCGCATGAGCATGGCGAAGCGCACGGTGGTGCCCTCGGAGTACTCCGTCTGCCCCGCCTGGGAGAACAGGGTCGGAAAGCCGATGGCGTGGATGCGCACGCGCCGCGCGCCGGATGCGTCGCGGGAGTTCATTGCGTCCACCGCGCGCAGGACCCCCTCGATGGAGCGGCCGGTGAACTCGTCCCCCAGCACGTAGATGCTGATCTTCAGGCCGCCCTTGGCGTGCTGCCGGATGGCGGCCTCGATCCCCTCCACCGGGCTGGAGTTGCTGTAGACGTTCCAGGTGGCCAGGCGCTGGATGACGGCCTGGCGGCGGCCGGGGGTGTCCGGGATCCACTTCCCCGCGTAGGTGCTGAACATGTACATGCCCTCGTCGTTCATCACCTGCAGCCCCTTCACCTTGGGATAGGCGTCGAGGATCTGGGACATCTTGCGCAGGAGCAGGGGCCAGGCGAAGCGCTGCATGCTCCCCGAGGTGTCGATCACGAAGATCACGTACTCGCTGTCCGCGGGTATCCCGCCCACCAGGGAGCGGGCGGCCGGCGGGCGCTCGCTCGCCTCCCGGAGCCGCTTCATCTCCTCGGTGAGCTGCTGCTGCGCGGCGAGGAAGCGCCCCTCCATCACGTCCTGGACCTGCGAGAGCTCGCGGGAGGCCTTGAACTGCCCGCGCATCTTCTCGAGGTCGCCCTGCAGCCGCGCCACGCCCTCGCGGTCCACGGACAGCTGCTCGCGCCGGCCCACCAGCTCCCGGGCGAGGAGCACGGTCTCCCCGCGGATCTCGAAGAGCTCGCGCTCCAGGCGCGCGATGCGGCCCTGCAGGTCCTCGCGCCCCAGCTCCAGGGCCCTGGGCTCCCCCATGCGCACCAGGGTCAGGAGCAGGATGATGGCCCCGAACCCGCAGCAGATGCAGTCGAGGAAGGAGAGGCTGAAGACCTCGACGTCCCGCCGCCGGCGCCTCACGGCCAGTCCTTGGAGGGGGTCATGAACGAGCCCCGGGTGACGATGGCCAGCTTCCAGAAGGCGGGGGCGGCCACGGGGTCCCCCTCCATGGGAAAGAGCAGGACGTTCACGGGCACGCCCCGGGGGAGCGCGCGCAGCGCGCGGTCGAAGAGCTTGAGCCGCTCGGCCCCGGACACGGTGCGCCCGCGGGGAGGCGTCGTCCCCTGCGTGGGCAGGCCGTCGGTGAGGAGCAGGATGTTGTCGGGCGGGGGCTGCAGGGCGGCGGCGGCGGCGAAGGCCGCCTCCAGGCTGGTGCCTCCTTCCGGCGCCGTGCCCCGCAGGTTGGCCACCGCCTGGCCGAGGGAGGTGCCGTCGCGGGCGGCCAGCCACTTCCCCTCCGTCCCCGGCAGCAGGGAGCGCGCCCCCGTGTTGAAGACGTAGACCTGGAACTGCGCGTCGCGGGGGATCTGGGTGGTGAGCCAGTCCACCGCGCGCACGGCCTTGCGCCACTTGTCCGCGCGCACGCGGTCCGCCGCGGGCAGGTAGCGCCGCCTCACCGCGTTGACGATGGTGTCCGCGAGCATGCTGGCGGAGCCGTCCACCAGGAAGAGGACACGCTTCCCGCCGACCTTCAGGCCGGTCAGGTACTGGCGGTCCCCGTCCCCCGCGAAGGCGCGCACCTTGTCCCCCGGCACCTCGCGGCTCTTCAGCCCCCCCGAGAGCCGCTTCGCGCCCTCCTCCAGCGAGCGGAGGTCGGCCTGCAGCTTGTTCAGGTGCTCGCGCTGCGCGATCGTCTCCCGCTCGAAGGTGGCCAGCTCTTCCTGCGACTTCTTGACCACGTCGATGAGGCGGGTGGAGAGCCCCTGGGCGGCCGCCCTCTGGTCCCGGACCTGCTCGAACGTGTTGCGCAGCTCGACCAGGTTGGCCTGGCCTTCCAGCACCTGCTGCTCCAGGCGGTCCGTCTCCGCCTTCAGCGGACCCAGCTCGGTGTCCGCCCGATCGCTCGCCCCGCTGTTGAGCACCATGAAGACGAGGATGGTCGCCCCGAAGCCGCAGCAGATGCAGTCCATGAAGGAGAGGCCGAACACCTCGGCCTTGCGGCGGGCCATCGCCTACTCCTCCAGCGCCACGAGCACCAGCTCCAGGCCCGGGCTCCCCAGGCGGAGCCGGTCGCCCACCCGCAGGGCCGCCCGTCCCGTCACCCGCTCGCCGTTCACGAAGGTGTCGCCGCCCGCGTGGTCCTCGACTTCCGCCTCCCCGTCCGGGGCGCGCAGCGTGCAATGGTGGCGGGAGACGCCGGCAGCGTCCCCGCGCAGGGCGAGGCCGCGCACGCCGGCGGGCGGCGACGTGCCCAGGGCCAGGCCGCCCTCGCCGATGGCGTGCACCGTCCCCTCCACGAGCACGTGCGTGGGGCGGGGGCGTGCCGCGGACGACGCGCGGGCGACCAGGGCCAGGGGACCCCGCCGCTCCCGCGTGCCGAGGCCGGACGGCAGCCGGGTGACGAAGGGGAGGGCCTCGCCCGCATGGCGGAGGCGGTCGCGGTGCTCCAGCGCGCCGCTGGGCGCGGCCGACGAGTGCAGCTCCGCGATGGTCACGCGCGGGAGCTCGCCCAGGCGGTCGGCCAGCCCCGGCAGGCGCGCCGAGCGGTGGGTGAGCAGGAGGGTGGCGGGCCCCCCCGCGCGCGTGCAGGCGGCAACCTGCTCGGCCAGCCCCCGGTAGAGGTCGGCGGCCGCGGCCACCAGGGAGGCGCGCGTCAGCTCGATGGCGTGCGTGCGCCCGCCCGCCTGCAGCGTGGCGGGAACCGACTGCCGAAGACACAGCTCGTCCAGCCAGCGCGGGAGCGCCTCGTGGAGGGCCTTCTCGCTCGCCCCTCCGTGCCGGGGATCGAACCGCGCCTCGCGCACGAACTGCGCCGCCACCGTCCCTGCCCAGGCTTCCTCGAAGACCGCCCATCCCCGGCCCTCCGCGGGGACGACGCGCGTCCGCGCCACCTCGTCGCCCTGCGTCATCGCGGTCACGCACGAGCGGTGGCGCGTGAGGTCGAGGTGGAGGAGGGCCTCTCCCTCGTGACCCAGGGAGGCGGCGGCCACGGCCGCATCCACCAGGCCCACCACCGGAAGGCCGGCGGCCCGCGCCACGCCCAGGAGGTGCCCGAGGGCGGCCGTGGTCCAGAAGCCGGGCACGGCCAGGTAGGCCTCCTCGATCCCGCCGCCCGCCGCCGCACGGACCTGGAGGAGCTGCGCGTGGGCGAGGTCGGCCCGGCTCACGCCCTCGGGGAACGGCGAGCCGGCGGGTCCGGCGTCGAGGCGGTCCCAGTAGGCGTCGTGCACGAAGCGCGGCTTGAGGTGGGCCTGCTCCGCGGCCTCCGCGCCCACGAGCAGGCGTCCCCCGTCGAGGAGGGCGAGCCCCGGGCTGAAGGGAAGCGGGTGGGAGGCCCCCGCCCGGAGGGCCACCAGGCCGACGTCGTTCACCTCGACGGCCAGCGCGCCCGAGGGCTTCAGGCCGCCTCCAGGCTGCGGATGAGCCGCTCGTCGAGGTAGGACTCGGCGTCGCGCACGAGCCGCTCCTGGTCGGTCTGCAGGTGGTGGAGCAGGAACATCAGCAGCAGGCTCAGGAGGAGGGCGACCAGGGTCGAGTTGAACGCGGTTCCCAGCCCCTGGGTCACCCCGGAGAGATCGCCCTGCATGGCACGGTGCGCCTGCGCCAGCGCGTCGCCGATGCCCCGCACCGTCCCGATGAAGCCGATGGCGGGGATTGCCCAGGCGATGTAGCGCAGCAGGGACAGCTCCGAGTCGAGGCGGTCCACCTCGCCCTCGCACACGCCGCGGGCGGAGGCGGACGCGTCGGCGATGCTGCGCGTGGCCCCGAAGCGGTGGAGGGCGGCGAGCAGGGACCGGGGCAGGAGGCCCTCCCGATCCGGCTCGGGGAGCGCCTGGATGTGCCGCGCGTACTCGCGGACGTCCTCGGGCAGGATCTTCATCCCCTCGGCCAGGGGCACCAGCTCCCGCTCGAGGAGGGCGCGCTCGCGGCGGAGGAGCACCCATTTCTGGCCGATCACGGCCAGCGCCCACAGCATGAGGATGATCTCCGTCTCCTGCTCGTAGTCGCGCAGGATCACCCAGATCGAGCGCTCCTGGACGTAGCCGGGGTCGGTCTGCATGCGCGCGGCCTGGGCGGCGAGCATGGCCTCGCTGCGCGGCCAGACCACGGTCACGTAGAGGGAGTGCACGAGGAGGGTGGCCACCATCAGGGAAGCGGCCTGGAACAGGAAGCCGGTGGAAGGGCGCCGCACGTCAGATGTCGACGGGGAACGAGACCACGCTGTCGGCGGGGACGCGCTCCTTGGGCACGAACTCGAGGAGCGGGTCCCGCCCGGGGACCGCGGTGGGAGCCGGCGCGGGCGAGCCCGGCGCGGGCGTCTGCGGAGCGGCGGTGGCGGGCGCCGGTCGCGGGCCCTGGCCGGCGAGGCCGAGCAGGGTCACGAGCGAAACGCGGAGGACGGACTTCAGGTTCATCGCGGGGTCATCTCCTATTCCGCGTAGCGGGCGATGCGGAAGCCCACGTCGGGTCGGGGCTTGGTGGCGTAGTCGCGGTAGCTCAGGCGCAGCTCGGTGACCGTGCCCTGCAGGTAGCTCGAGCCCAGGATCACGTGCAGGTCTCCCGCGGCGGGCCCGGCGGGGTCCTTCTCCAGGGGCGCCCCCGCGGCGGGGATGGAGTAGACGTCGTGCACCCACTCCGCCACGTTGCCGCCCAGGTCGAAGAAGCCCAGGGCGTTGGGCGGGAAGGTACCCACGGGGCTGGACACGGGGAAGCGGTCCTGGTAGCCCTGGATGACGACGGGCACCACGCTGCGCGCCGACTCGTCCGCGTAGTTGCCCGAGCCCGGGGCCACGGGCAGGGAGGCGCCCCACGGGTACTTGAGCGCCCCTCCCTCCGGGGACCGTGCCGCGCGCGACCACTCCGCCTCCGTGGGCAGGCGGAAACCCGTCCCCATGGGCGCCGCGGCCGCGAGCTTGCCCCCGCGGCTCACGTAGACGGGAGGCAGGCCGGCCTGGGCGGAGAGCCAGTTGCAGTACTCGGCGGCCTGCTCCCAGGTCACCCGCACCACGGGCTGGGCGTCGCCGTCGAGGTCGTGGCTCGCGAAGAGGCCGGAGGAATGCGCGGGGTGGAAACGCCGGAACTGCGCGTTGGTCACCTCCCGCAGCGAGACGTACGACGGCCGCTGCAGCTCGACCTCGCGCAGCGTCTCGTTGGCGCGGCGGCCCGGCTCGCGGCGCGATGCCCCCAGCTGGAAGCGGCCGGGGGCCAGGAGGCGCAGGTCGTGGCCCTGCACGCTCAGGCGCGGGGCTGACGCCGCCTTCGGCTCCTGCAGGCTGCGCAGGCGGACCTTGACCGCCTGGGGGAAGTCGGGCCGGGGGGTGACCGTCACCCGGTGCGGCGCGTACCCGGAGCGCCGCACCTCGATCTCGTGGGGCGCCGCGCTCAGGGTCAGGGTCTGGCCCACGCGGCCCTTGGCCTCCCCGTCCACCACCACTTCGGCATCGGCGGGCTCCGCGCTGACCTCGACCTGCCCGAGGCGGGCGGGAAGGACGAGGGAGAGCGCGCGTTCCTCGCCCAGGCCCAGGGTGACGCTGGCCTGCGCCGGCTCGTGCCCGGCCTTGGTGAGGCGCAGCGCGTGCTCGCGCTGCGGCGACACCGCGATCTCGAGCGGCGTCTCCCCCCGGAACTCCCCGTCCACGCTGACCGCCGCCCCCGGCGGATCGCTGGCCAGGCGGAGACGGCCGGGCAGCGGCTCGAGGCGGAAGACGGGCACGGTGAGGGGCCGCTCGGCCACCACGTCGATCGTCCGCCCGGCGGGCTTGTGGCCGGCGAGGGTCACCGTCACCGCGCGCGCGCCCGAGCTCAGGGTGACGGTGAGGGGGGTCCGGCCCACGGGGGCGCCGTCCACGCTGACCGTCGCCTCCGCGGGCGCGGAGGTGAACGAGACGGGCGCGCGGTCCGGGGCCAGGGTGGCCTTCAGCGTCTGTTCCGCTCCCCCGCCGGCCACGCTCAGGCGCGTGGTGAGGGTCCGGTATCCCTCGGCGCGCAGCGACACCTCGTGCTCCCCGGCCGCGACCTCGAGGGGCGGCAGTGGCGTCGTCCCGCGCTCCGCGCCGTCGACGAAGACGCGCACGCCCTGCGCGGGACGGGCCTCCACGGCCACGCGCCCGGGCAGGCGCTCCAGGACGAAGCGCGCGACCTGGCCCCGCGCCCCCGTCACCGCCAGCCGCGCCTCGAGCGGGCGGTAGCCTTCCCGCTCCGCCCGCACCGTGTAGTCGCCGGGCAGGAGCAGCCGCGTGCGCCCCCAGCCGAGGTGCGGCAGCCCGCGCACGGACAGGCCCTCCGGCTCCGGCTCCACCCGCACCTCGACCACGCGCGCGGCGAAGAGGACGGCGGCGGCGAGGAAGGCGGGCAAGGCCAGGGCCAGGGCGCGCAGGGGCAGGCGTCTCTCCGGACGCGGCGTGACCAGCGGGAGCGGTCGCGGGCGAAAGGGCACCGGATGCACGAGCACTTCGCCCTCGGCCACGGGGGGCTCGCCCCCCGCGGGCGCGACGCGCGAGGGGGGCTCGGCGGGCTGGTCGAGCGGCCGGTGCTGCACCTGGAGCGACTTTCGATCCGCCCGCCAGACCACGCGGATGCGGGTGCCCATCAGGCGCAGCTCGTCGCCGTCGCGAAGCCACTGCGAGGCGGTGACCGGCCGTCCCCCGATCGACAGGGGGACGCGGCCTCGAGGCTGCGCGAAGAGCTCGCCGTCGTCGAGGGCCAGGAAGGCGGCGGCGTCCTCTTCCGCCAGGCCGGGGACCACCACGTCGGCTCCCGGTCCCCCCAGCGCGAGCGGGAAGTCGTCGGGGCCGAGGCGGCGCGTGCGGCCGCCCTCCTCGAAGAGGCAGGTGAACGTCACAGCGCCTCTTGGCAGCGCACGTCCAGGGGGGGCGGGACCCTGGTCGGGGACACCACCAGGGTCTGCCGGGAGTCGCGGTAGCCCTGGCGCTTCCCCACCACCACGTAGGACCCGGGACGGAGGGCCACCTTCTTCTCGCGGAAGGTCCCCAGCGACCCCACGCGCAGGACGGAGACCTCCGTCAGGCCGTCGGAGACGAGGTGCACGTCCACGGGGGTTCGCGCCTCCCGCAGGAGCCGCTCCAGGGCCGCCGTCTGCTGCTGGAGGCGCGGGCCGTCGGGCGACGCTTCCCGCGCGCGCACGAGCGCGCGCTCCGCCTCGCGTGCCACCGCCTCCGTGGACAGGCGCTCCGGCCGCTGCAGGTAGGCGGCCAGCGTCTCGTCGAGCTCGGCGCGGGGCCGGCTGCGCGCGCGGCCCTCCTGCGCGAAGGCGACCTGGGGCTCCAGCTTCAAGGCCGCATCGTACTCAACGAGCGCGGCCCTCCAGTCCTCGCGGGCCTCCGCGGACTCGCCGCGCGCCCGGTGCCGGGACATGGCTTCCCCCTTCAGGCCTTCCTCCGCGCGCTTGATCGCGTCGGCCGCGGCGCGGGTCCCCGGCCGCGCGGCCTCCGCGCGCGCGAGGGCCGCCTGCGCCTCGGCGAACCGCCCGCTGTCGAGGGCGGCAAGCCCCTCCGACATCGCTCGCGACCACTGGGCGGTGCCCGGATCCCCGGCGGCGGGGGCCGGAGGGTCCGCGGAGAGCGCGGCTTGGGGCCGCCGGGCGGGGCGTCGCGTGTCGGCGATGGGCGGGTCGTCCGCGGGCGGGTCCTCCGCGGAAGGGTCGACCGCGGGCGGCTCCGTCATCGGCTCCTCCGCCGCGGGCGCCTCGACGGCTCCGGGGCGCGCCTCCGGGGAATCGGAAGACGCGGCCGGCACGGAGGGCTGCGGAAGGGCGGCGGCCGACGGCGGCCGGCGCGCCATCCACCGGGGGAGCAACAGGAACACGCCGGCCATGGCGACGGCGAGGACGGCCAGGAGGGCCACGGCGGCGCCGGGCCGCGACGCCCGCGGGGACGAGGGCGTGCCCGGGGGGACGGCGCCCGCGTCTCCCGGACGCGGCGGCGGCTGGAGCGCGACGTCGGGCCTGGCCCGCGGACCACGGGCGTCCGCGCGGGGAAGCCGTTCCCGGCTCATGGGACGGCGATCAGGACGAAGGCGGCGCCGACACCACCACGGGCGCGTTGGGGTCGCCGGGAACGCCGGTCTCGATGGCGAAGACCCTGCGCAGGAGCACGCGCCACTCCGTGAACTGCTTCTCCGCGGAGCCCGTGAGCTCGAGCTGCCGGCCCTCGACCTCGACGAGCAGCGGGGCCACCTCGCCGTCGAGCGAGGTGGCCAGCTCCGCCAGCGCCGCCACGTGCATCGCCTTCTCCTGGGCCTGGCGGGAGCCCGCCTGGATGGCGGCCCAGCCCGCGAGCATGGCCAGGTCGCCCGCGACGCGGCGCCCGCTCGAGTCGCTTCCGCTCATGGCCACGCCCGCGATCATGGCCGCTCCCCCCAGGATCCTCTTCAGCATGGACTCGCGGCTGATCTTGTCGAGGGCCGCCTGCTCCTCGTAGCTGTGCTGGCGCCAGCTCGCGTAATGGCTGCCCATGCGCTCGTAGAAGCTGAGGTAGTGGTCGTTGAGGGTGTCCACCAGCATCTGGTCCCGGTCGCGGATGTCGTCCACGCGCCGGACCATGGGATCGCCTTCCGCCGGCAGGCGGCGGAGGGAGTAGCGGCCGGAGCCCGACCCTTGCAGGTAGGGGGTGAAGGCCTCGGGGGCGAGCTGGGAGGCGAAGCGCAGCGCGGCCACGCGGCGCACCGTCAGCACCTCGGCCGCCTCGAGCTCGTCGCGCTGGGCGAGGAGGTCGTTGGCGATGCGGTTGTAGACCTCCTGGAACGGCTCCCTCTCGCCGACCCGGTCCGGCCGATACGCGCTCCGGTCCGCCTCGCCCTTGTACCGGCGCTGGAGCCAGCGGCGGCCGGTCGCG
>DATBIO010000166.1:0-30616 GCA_036556965.1 Vicinamibacteria bacterium | reverse complement strand
AGCGGCTCCGCGCTGTTCTTGTTGTACTCGCCGAGCACGGCGCGCGCCTCCGTCCTGAAGGCGGCCTCGTCGTAGGCCAGGTTCTGGAAGCGGTCCGCCTCCATGCGCAGGACCTCCTCCAGGTCCTCCTTGGCGAAGGTGGTGTGGTAGTTCGTGTGGTCGTCGCTGGTGTAGGCGTTCGAGCGCGCCCCCGCGCGCGTCAGCACCGCCTGGTACGCGTCGGGAGGGTAGGACGGCGTGCCGCGGAACATCATGTGCTCGAAGAAGTGGGCGAAGCCCGACTTGCCGGGCTCCACCTCGTTGCGCGACCCCGTCTGCACCGGGATCTGGATGGAGACGATGTTGGGCAGCCCCGTGGGCACCACGATCACGCGCAGGCCGTTGGCCAGCGTCTTCTCCGTGGCCGCGAAGGGCAGCAGGGCGTTCTGGGCGGGGTCGTTCTGCATGGTGGTCACCGTGGCGAGAAGGAGCGCAGCGATCATGGGTCCTCCGCTTCCGAGTCTATGCGAAGGCGGCGGCCTTCAGGCCTTCGGATGGGCGTCGTACTGCTCGGCCAGGTGGAGGTCGAAGGCCTGGTGCCCCGGGTGCCGGGCGAAGCCGCGGAAGTGCGCGTGGCAGCGGTAGCAGACCGTGATCTCCGGGAGCATCAGGTAGAGCGCGGCGTCCACCGCCGCGGCCACGAAGAGGCTGGAGTAGAAGGGCGTGAAGGGCGCCAGCGCCGCCCCCACCGCCACGACGGCGAGGCCGGCCTTCTGGTTGAAGTCGCGCTGCACGTAGAGCTGGGCACCCCCGCACGCGGGACAGCGCTCCACCCGCCGCGTCTCGCGCAGCGCCTCCGGGATCTCGAGCCGCGGGGCCGCGCCGCAGCGGCAGCGGCCGGCCCCGTCGAGAGAGGCCGTGGCCTCCCCCCCGCAGGCGGGGCAGCGGAAGGCGATCTCGGGTCGGCGCATCCCTAGAGCGGGAAGCCGGCGGCCACGCGGAGGTACTTCGCGAGCAGCTCGCCGGCCAGCACCAGGAAGAGCTGGACGTAGAGGATGCCGGTGGCGGACTGCGTGGAGCGGATCTCCACCGTCTTCCAGATGAACCACAGCAGCGAGGCGGGCCCGGCGATGCCGAAGAGCAGCCGCATCCAGACGAAGACGCCGTCGGGACTCCAGAGGCCCGCGGCCACGGCCAGCATCTCGGCGAGGCCGGCGCGGACGGGCCCGGCCAGGACGACGGCCACCACCAGGGCGCGGAGGCCCAGGGCCACGGCCAGGAGCACGGTGAGGCGGCGCAGGGCCTGGATGGGCAGGTCGAGGACCACCAGGTACCAGTGCCCGAGCACCATGGCGCTGGCGGCGGCGCCCAGGAGGAGGGCGGAGCTGAGGTCGGTGGCGGCCAGCAGCGGCCGCGGCCCCGCTCCCGGGGCGGCCAGCGTCGCCGCCGCGCCCGCGGCCAGCGTGGCCAGGAGCAGGGGCGACCGCCCGCTCCAGCCGAAGTGCCAGGCGCGGTTGTAGACGACGGTGAGCACCAGGAAGGCACCCGCGGCGAGAAGGAGCGGCCCCTCCGCCAGGCCCGACCGCCGGTACAGCAGCCACAGTCCGGCCGTGGTCATGAAGGCGGCCGCGCCCGAGCAGAACTTGAAGAACTTCGCGCCCGCCCGCTCGGGCACCAGGAGCAGCGTGGCCAGGACGCCCAGCGAGAGGTGGAGCAGGAAGAGGAAGAAGACGGTGCTCACGGCGCGAACACCGCGGCCTCGAGGGCGCGCTGCTCGGGCGAGCCGGGCGCGAAGGGGTCGCAGCCGTCCGCGGGCCGGGGACAGCCGCGAGCCTCGAGGTGGGCGGCCACGTCGTCCGGGAACCGCTTCAGCAGCCCGGTCACCGCCGCCGCCGCCGTGCGCCCGTGCGCGCAATAGCCGTGGCCGGCCATGAAGCCGGCGGCCTCCGCCAGGTCGGCCAGGTCGCGGGCCCGCGCGTCCCCGGCCTCCACCGCCCGCAGCACGCCCGCGAGGCGCGCCGTCCCCACCGTGCAGGGGGGACACTGCCCGCACGCCTCGCGCTCGAAGAAGCCGGCCAGGGAGGCGGCCACGGCCAGGGGGCAGGCCGAGGCGCGCACCACCAGCAGCGCGGCGGTGCCGAGGGCCGATCCCGCCGCGCGCAGGGCGGCGGGATCCAGGGGGAGGTCGAGCTGGGACGCCGCGAGCGGAGCGGCCGAGGGTCCCGCCGGGAACAGCATCCCGACGTCGGCTCCCCCCCCGTGGGCCTCGATCACCGCGCGCAGCGGCGTGCCCAGGGCCACCTCGTAGACGCCGGGGCGGGCGACGTGCCCCCAGAGCGACACCAGCGTCTGCTCGCCGGCGTGGAAGGCGGCGGGGTCGTGCACGGCGTCGGGGACGCGGGCCAGGGTCTCCACGTTCTGCACCAGGGTGGGGCGGCCGCGGAAGCCGACCGCGGAGGGAAGCGGGGGCTTGGGCCGCGGCCAGGCGCGGCGGCCCTCCAGCACCTCGAGCACCGCGGTCTCTTCGCCCCCCACGTAGCTGTCGTCGCCCCGGCGCACCTCGATGGACAGCGCGGCCGTCTCCCGGACCTCCGGCAGCGCCGCGCTCAGCGCGCCCTCCTCGGCGGCCAGGGAGCCCTTGAGGTACACGCAGCCCTCGCGCGCTCCCACTGCGCGCATGGCCAGGCCCAGGCCCTGGAGGACGGCGTGCGGCCGGCGGCGCATGAGCCACCGGTCCTTCAGCGACCCGGGCTCTCCCTCGGCGCCGTTGGCCACCACGAACGGGTCGCCGCCTTCCACGCGCACGGCCTGCCACTTGCGCGCGGTCTCGAACCAGCCGCCGCCCCGTCCGCGCAGGCCCGCCGCGCGCACCGCCTCCACGAGCGCGTCGCCGTCGTCACCGCGGCCCGCGGGAGAAGCCATCGAAGCCGCTCATTATAGGGAAGTTCGGCGGACACCTCCGCGCTTCACTCGCGGGGGCTTTTCCGATACCATCGACAGGCGGAGGAATTCGGTTTCATGATCAGCCTTACGACGGCGGCGGCGAGCAAGGTCAAGAACATCCTGGAGTCGGAGAAGGAGACCCTGCCCCAGGGCGGGCTCCGTATCTACGTGCAGGGCGGGGGGTGCTCGGGCTTCTCCTACGGGATGGTCCTCGACGAGGTCTCCGAGGGCGATCAGGTCTTCGAGGAGCAGGGCGTGAAGGTCATCATCGACCCCATGAGCATCCAGTATCTCGAGGGCGCGGAGGTGGACTACAAGGAGGACCTGATGGGCGGCGGCTTCGCCATCAAGAACCCCAACGCGACCTCCACCTGCGGCTGCGGCCACTCCTTCAACGCCGGAGGCGGCTCCCCCCAGCACTGAGCGTTCCCAGCGGGGAGGAGCGTCCGGGCGCCGCCCCCGCCAGGCCCTAGCGCCCTCGAAGAGAGCGGCAGAATGGCTTCCGAAGCGGCGGTGCCCCCGAAGGCGCTCGGGCTGGAGACCGTGCGCGTCATACACGAGACCCTCCGCGTGGTGACGGACAAGCGCATGGAGCTGTACAACCTGACGGAAAGGGTGGCCGACATCCTGCGCCGGCACGACATCAAGGAAGGCATGGTGCTCCTCTCCTCGCTGCACACGACCCTCGCCCTCTTCGTCAACGAGTGGCAGACCGCGCTGCTCCACGACGTCAAGTCGATGCTGAACAAGGTCGTGAAGCCCAAGGACGGCTGGCGTCACGACGACCCCGAGGTCTCCGACTGCGACCGCGAGAACGCGCACTCCCACCTGCAGGCGAGCCTGCTCGGCCACGCGGTCTCCTTCTCCGTCAGCAAGGGCAAGCTGGTGCTCGGGCAGTTCCAGGCCATCATCGCCGCCGAGCTGGACGGCCCGCGCAACCGGGACCTCGCCCTCCAGATCATCGGCAGATAGGACTCCCTTGGCGACGGCCGCCGAGATCCCCCCCGTCGTTCCCCTGTTCCCCCTCCCGGACGTCGTCCTCTTCCCCCAGATGCCGCTGCCGCTGCACATCTTCGAGCCGCGCTACCGCAAGATGGTGCGGGACGCGCTGCGCGGCGACCGGGTGATCGGCATGACCCTGCTGCGCCCGGGCTGGGAGGACGACTACGAGGGCCGCCCACCCGTCTATCCCGCGGGCTGCGCGGGGCTCATCGAGCGCAGCCAGTCCCTGGCCGACGGCCGCTTCAACATCGTGCTGAAGGGCGTGGCGCGCTTCCGGATCCGCGCCGAGCACGACCGCGAGCCCTACCGCCTGGCCACGGTGGAGCCCCTGCCGGAGCCGCCGGAGGACCAGGAGCCGCTGGACGCGGCCCGGGCGCGCCTCCTCCAGCTCCTGGAGCGCTCGGGCAGCAGCACGGTGGTGGTGGCGCAGCCCGAGCTGCCCCACGACATCTTCGTGAACGCCCTGTGCCAGTCGCTGCGGCTCCCCGCCGTGGACAAGCAGGCCCTGCTGGAGAGCGACACCCTGCTCCAGCGGTACGACCGCCTGGCCGGCATCATCGAGTTCCACCTGCTCGGCCGGAGCTGCGGCAGCAGCGGGGCCGTCCACTAGGGCCGACTTTCCCCGGCCGTCCGGCGTCCAACGCTCCAGAACGGGCGCGACCCGCCCACCGGAGGAGCCCATGAAGCGCTGGATCACCGCCGCCGCCGGCACCGCCGCCCTGGCCGGGCTCGCCGCCTCCACGCCGCCCCGCTCGAGGGCGGACGAGAAGGCGGCCGGCCAGGCCGAGAAGGGCGCCCGCGAGTCGGAGCGGGAGGCGGCGGAGGCGGAGGACGACGCGCGCGAGCTGCACGACCTGGCCCGGGACGCCGGGCGCCAGGCGCGGCAGGCGGTGCGCGCCCTGCGCCTGGGCGTCGGCGGGCGGCTCGGCGTCTCGCTGGCGGAGGTGGACGCGGAGGACGCCGCGCGCCTGAAGCTGGGGGACGCGCGCGGCGCGCTCGTGCGCGAGGTCGAGAAGGACAGCGCGGCGGAGGCGGCGGGCCTGCGCGCGGACGACGTGGTCCTGTCCTTCGACGGCGAAGCGGTGCGCAGCGCGGCCCAGCTGGCGCGGCTGGTGCGCGAGACCCCGGGCGGACGCGCGGTGGCCCTCGAGGTGAGCCGCGCCGGGGCGCGGCAGCGCCTGACGGCAACCCTCCGCGAGCCGCGCGCCATGGCCTGGTCGGACCTCGGCGACTTCGACTTCGACCTCCACGGCCTGGACGCGCCGGGGGCCCCGCGCCCGCTCGTTCCCCCCGTGCCGCCCGTTCCCCCCGTGGCCCCGCACTTCCCCCGGTTCGACCGCGACTGGTCGTGGTCGTTCGGCGGCCGGGGCGCGGGCCGGCTCGGCATCGGCGTGCAGGACCTCGACGGGCAGCTCGCCGGCTACTTCAAGGTCGAGGAGGGCGTGCTCGTCACGCACGTGCGCGAGGACTCGGCGGCGGCGCGGGCGGGCTTGAAGGCCGGCGACGTCATCGTGAAGGCGGGCGGCAAGGCCGTGGACGACGGGACGGAGCTGCGCCGCATCGTGCGCGAGGCGGAGGCGGGATCGGTCCTGAAGCTCGGCGTCGTGCGCGAGGGCCGCGCCCTGGACCTCGAGGTCACCCTGCCCAGGGACGCGGAGCGCCGCGGCTCAGAGGCCTGAGGGCGTCCCCGCCCCCAGGCGGTCGCCCAGGCGCAGGGCGAGGGCGGCGATGGTGAGGGTGGGGTTGGCGCTGGAGCTGCCCGGGAAGACGGAGCCGGAGAGGACGTAGAGCCCCGCCAGCCCGTGCCAGCGGAGGTCGCGGTCCACGCAGCCGTCCTCCTCCCGCTCCGACATCCGCGTGGCGCCCAGCCAGTGCTGGGCGCCCGGGTCGCGCCGCACGAAGCGGACGTCGGCCCGGGGCAGCGCCTTCCGCATGACCTCGGTCACCCGCGCGATGCACGCCTCCAGGTAGGCCGGGTAGTCCAGGACGACGCGCGGGATGGGCTGGCCGGACGGCGCGATGCGCGCGATCTCCACGCGGTTCTCCGCCCGCGGCTGCGTCTCCACGAGGAAGCGCACGACCAGGAGCGAGTCCCACACCTCCTTCACGCGCTCGCGCAGGGTGGCGGCGCGGGAGAGCCGGCCTTCCGCGGCCAGCCGGAACAGGTCGGGCACGATGCGCGCGCGCTCCGCGCCTCCCGCGTCCCCCACCACGTCCGCCGACTTCGCGGCGCCCAGGAGGGAAACGGGCAGGTCATCGCCGGTCTTCTCGAAGAAGCGCGTGATGGTGCCGGTCTGCGCGCTGTCCGCCAGGCCGGGCCGCGTGGGCAGGCCCGTGCCGTAGGCGGCCAGGCTGAAGGTCGCGTGGTCCATGTAGTAGCGGCCCAGGGCGGCGTGCCGGGGCACCTCGGGCGAGCGGAGCAGGAGCATGCAGGAGTCGATGCCGTTGCAGGCCACCACCACCTGGCGGCCGGCGAGCCGGTGCTTGCGGCCCTCGGCGTCCCGCGCCACCACGTGGTCCACGCGGCCGCGGGCGCAGCGCACCTCCTCGGCCAGCAGCCCGGTGGCCAGCTCCACCCGCTCGCGGATGGCCGGGAACACGGTGTTGAGGGCGGTGCCCTTGGCGTCCACCGGGCAGAGCCCGCAGTGGTTCGACCCGCAGCACGCGGGGCGGCCGCCCACCGGCCGCGTGGGGCGCACGGTGGGCACGGCCATCACGTGCTCGGCGCCGAAGACGTCGCGGCAGGCGCGGTCCATGGGGCTGAGCCGGTGGGGCGGGAGCGGATAGTCGAAGCGGCCGGGGAAGGGGGTGTGCGCGGAGTCCCCGCTCACGCCCAGGCGCCGCTCCGCCTGGAGGTAATAGGGCTCCAGGTCCGCGTAGCGGAGCGGCCAGCGCCGCGAGGCCCCGCCGAAGGGGCCGGCCTCGAAGTGGGCGGGGTGGATGCGCGGCATGTTGCCGAAGAAGAGGCTGGTGGTGCCGCCCACGTTGTAGACGGGATGCACGTAGTAGGCGTCGCGGCCCCCGGCCGCGGGCACCACGTGGGGCGCGCGGTTGAAGGGCAAGGGGTCGGTGTGGGCGCCGCGGCGCAGGCGGTCCGCGAAGGGGATGGCGGTGCCGCGCTCCACGAGCAGCACGCGGCGGCCGCGCTCCAGCGCGCGCTCGGCCAGGAGCATGGCGGCGATGCCGCTGCCCAGCACGAGCAGGTCGGCCTCGCGGCTACTCGCGAAGGAGGCCATCGCAGACGCCGCTGCCCCGGAAGGGCTCGCGCAGGAAGGCGAGCAGGCGCTCGTGCGACCCGAAGAGTCGCACGACGAGGGCGGCCGCCCGCGCGTCCCAGCCAAGGGGCCGGTCGAGCGCGCCCAGGAGGGCTTCCGCCTGGCCGGGCGTGAGCTCCGCCAGCCACCCGCGCTCCCCGCCGTCCAGGCCGAGGCGCGCGGCCAGGCGGCGCGTGGGGGCGGCCCCCTGGCAGGCGCCGGCCGCCGCGGCCAGCAGCAGCCGCAGCCAGGTGCGCCGGTCGAGGCGGGCGAGGCTCATGCGCGCGACGGCGCCGGGAGGTGATGCCCGGGGGAGGGCCCTAGCTTCCGCCGCCCGGGGCGGGCACGCGGTCGTAGAGCATGCGCAGCTCGAGCGGTCCCTTGCGCAGGTCGTGCTCCAGGTGGATGGAGCGGGTGAGACGGCTGCCGTCGGGCACCACGGTGAAGACCTCCACCACGTGCACGTCCTTGCCCTTCTCGTCCACCACCAGCTTGTCGCCGTCCCATCGCGTCTGGCAGGCGAGGGTGATGCCCTCCGGCGTCTGGCGGGTGTGCTTGCGGCCGAAGTAGAAGATGCGGACGCCGATGTCGCCGTCCACGATCTTGAACTCGCGGTCGTCCAGCGCGATCTCGACGTCCTTCATGAACTGCGCGCGGTCGAGGAGCAGCTTGCGGAGGGCTATGCGGTCGACCTCGTCCGTGTTGCGCTCACCCACGCTGATGGGGTCGCCCCCGTGGCCGACCGTCTTCTCCGGGCCCGCCCAGGCCGCCACGCGCGCCTCGATGTCGTCGCTGGCGCCCGGCTGCAGCCGCCACGTGCCCCCGAGTTGTGGCCTGTCCGCCGCCGCCACCGACGCGGCCAGCAGCAGGGCGGGTGCGGCCAGGGCGAGGGAACGATGGCGGTTGGGCATGGCGGCCTCCCGAATGGTGGAGGCCGTAGTGTGCCCGCGGCCACCGGCGCGGGCAAGCGCGCGTGTCCTACGAGGAGCCGGCGCGCCGCCGCCAGGCCGCGGCCGTGCGCCGGTCCCCCAGCGACTCCAGCGTCCGCGCGGCCAGCAGCGCCGTCTCCCGGCCGGGGACCTGCGCCTGCATGCGCTCCAGCAGCGTGTGCACCTCGCCCACCGTGCGCCCGCGGAGCGCCCACACCACGGCCAGGCGGGCGTAGGCCGGCGCGTTGTCGGGGAAGAGCCGCACCTCCTCCTCGAAGGCGGCCTGCGCCTCCTCCAGGCGCTCGAGCCGGCCCAGGGCGTCGCCGCGCAGGAACTCGAGGTCGCGCAGCGCGCCCCCCGCCTCGCGCTGCCGGTCGCGCACGCCGTCGAGGAGGGCGAGCGCCTGCGCGGCCTGGTTGCGTCGTAGGTGGACCTCGGCCAGGACCAGGGCCGCGCTCTCGTCCCCCGGGCGCGCCAGCGCCTCCCGCGCCGCGCGCTCCGCGCCGGCGAGGTCGTCGCGCCCCAGGGCCACGCGCGCGAGCAGGCCCTGCGCGCCCGCGATGCCCGCGGCGGCGGCCGCGCGGCCGTGGCGCTCCGCCTCGCCGAGGCTTCCCGCGGACAGGGCGACGCGGGCGCGGGCCATGGCGATCTCGCCCGAGGGCGCCGGCCACAGCTCCTGGGCGCGCGCGAAGGCCTGCTCCGCCTCCGCGTTGCGCCCCAGGCGCGCGAGGGACTCCGCCAGGCCGAACTGGGCGTCGAAGAGCGCCGGGCTGCGGGCGAGCACGCCGCGGAAGGCGGTCACGGCCTCGGCGTCCCGGTTCGCCGCCGCCAGCGTGAAAGCCGCGCGCACGTCGCGCAGCAGCGGCAGCTGGTCGCGCGGGTCGGGGCGGCGCGCGCCGCCCGCGGCCGCGGAGGGCGCGGGGCCGGCCAGGTAGCCGAGCGCGCGCAGCCGCTCCGCCACCTCGGGGGCGGCGGCCGTGGGAGCGGCGAAGCCCTCGCCGTGGGCGGCCAGCTCCCGGCGCAGCGCGTCCGCCGCCGCCGGCTCCGCCGCCCGCACGTCACGCGTCTCCGCGCGGTCCGCGCGCAGGTCGAACAGCTCCTCGCGCACGCCGGCGATGAGGTGGAAGCGGTCGTCCACCACCGAGCGCAGCTCGCTCCAGCCGAGGTGGATGCGAGGGTAGAACGTCTCCGCGTACAGCCGGCGTCCCTTCTCCGGCGCGAACAGCGACCGCCCGGGCAGGCCGGCGGGGGCGGGCAGGCCGAGGAGCTGCGCCACCGTGGGCAGCACGTCGATCAGGCCCACGGGCTCGGCCACGCGGCGCCCGGCCCGGGCCTCGCCCGGCAGCCGGACGATGAGCGGGACGTGCAGCGCCTCGCGGTACAGCAGGATGCCGTGGTCGTCCTCGCCGTGGTCGCCCAGCCCCTCGCCGTGGTCCGAGGTCAGGACGACCAGCGCCCGGTCGTAGAGGCCCGCGGCCCGGAGCGCGTCCAGGAACGTGCCCACCGCCGCGTCCGCGGCCGCGATCTCGCCGTCGTAGGGATGGCGGGCCGCCCCGCGGAAGGGCTCGGGCGGCTCGTAGGGCAGGTGCGGCTCGTAGAGGTGGAGGAACAGGAAGAGCGGGCGGCCCGCGGAGCGGTCCACGAAGGCGCGTAGCCGCGCCACCGTCTCCGGGCCCGCGCGCTGCACGCGGCCCGCGGAGTCGGTGGCCACGGTGGCGGGCACGTCGTCGTAGAAGTCGAAGCCCTCGCGCATCCCCGTCTCGCCGCGCAGCACGTAGGCGGACACCGCCGCCCCCGTGGCGTAGCCGCGCGCCTTGAGCAGGCCCTGCAGGGTGGGGTGCGCGCCGGGCCGCAGGGCATAGCCGAGGTTGTTGCGCACGCCGTGCTCCGGGGGCAGGCGGCCCGTGAGCAGGGAGGCGTGCGCGGGCAGGGTGAGGGGGCAGGTGGTATACGCGTTCTCGAAGAGCACGCCCTCGCGGGCGAGGGCGTCGATGCGGGGAGTCGCTCCCCCCCGGTAGCCGTAGGCGGGCAGGCGGTCGGCGCGCAGGGTGTCGATGCTGACCACGACCACGGGCGTGCCGGCGGGGACGGCGGGATGGCGCGGCGCGCGCGCGCAGGCGGCGGACGCCGCCATCCAGAGTGCGGCCGCCGCCAGCGCCCCGCTTCTCGGCAACCCGGCTAGGACGCCGCGGGCGCCGCCTGGCGCCGGAAGGGGCGGTGCGCGCCGATCTCCTCCAGGCGCCGCGCCAGGTCCTGGAGGCTGGCCACGGTGTGCACGGGCAGGAAGTCGTCCACGAAGGCCAGGGCCGTGCGCATGCCGCGCGCCAGCGGCTCGTACTCCGGCGCTCCCAGCAGCGGGTTGAGCCACACCAGGCGGTGGCTGGAGCGCTGCAGGCGGGCCATCTCCCGCCGCAGCAGCTCGGGGTCGCCCCGGTCCCAGCCGTCGCTGATGAGCAGCACCACCGCGTGGGCCGGCACCCGGCGGCCCCAGTCGAAGTTGAAGGTGCGCACGGCCTCGCCGATGCGGGTTCCGCCCGACCAGTCCGGCACCGCGCGCGCCACCTCCCGCAGCGCCCGCTCCACGTCCCGGCCTCGCAGCTGGCGGGTGACGCGCGTGAGCCGCGTGCCGAACACGAAGGCCTCCACCCGCTGCTCCAGCCCCTCCGCCAGCGCGTAGAGGAAGAGCAGGAGCAGGCGCGTGTAGCGCTCCATGGACCCGCTGATGTCGGCCAGCACCACCAGCGGCCGCGGCCGGCGGCGCCGGCGCCGGCGCGCCCAGCCCAGCACCTCGCCCCCGTGGCGGAGGCTGCGGCGGAGCGTCCGCCGCAGGTCGGGCAGGCCCCGGCGGCCCGCGCGGCGGCGGCGCGTGAGCCGCTCGCCCATGCGCCAGGCGAAGCGGGCCAGCATCCACCGCACCTCCTCCAGCTCCTCGCCCGTCATGTCCGCGAAGTCCTTGTGGCGCAGGACCTCGGTGGGGCTGTAGGTGAGGGAGGCCTGGAGGGCGCGGGGCAGCTCGGCGGCGGAGGGCGCCGTGGCGTCGCGTGCGCCCTCCTGGCGCAGCGGCGGCGGGTCGAAGCGGGGCTTGCGGAAGCGCCGCCGCTCCCCCATGGCGCGCAGGTCGAGGGTGGTGGAGCCCTCGGCCGGCCGGCGCCAGAAGACCTCGAAGGCCTCGTCGAAGAGGGCGATGTCCTCCCGCCGGCGCACGACCAGGGCGCGCAGGGCGTGGTAGACGTCTCGCTTGCGGCCCAGCTCCACCAGGGACAGCGCGGCGGCCAGGTCGATCATGCGGGCGGGGCTGCCGTCGAGGCCCAGCCCGTGCAGCACGCGCCCGAAGAGCAGCAGGTTGGACAGGAGGTGGCCGGAGGCCTCCGCCATCAGGCGGTGACCCGCACCCGGTCCAGGAGGGCGGCCACGTTGGCGCCCTTCATGCGCGCCACGTCGTCCTGGTACTTGAGGACGACGCCCAGCGTGTCTTCCACCACCGCCGGCGTCAGGGCCTTCGCGTCGAGGGCAACCAGGGCCGCCGCCCAGTCCAGCGTCTCCGCCACGCCCGGCACCTTGTACAGCTCGGCCCTGCGCAGTTCCTGGACGAAGCCGGCCACCTGCCGGGCCAGGCTCTCGGCCACGCCGGGCACGCGCGCCCTGACGATGGCCACCTCGGCCTGGAAGTCGGGATAGTCGATCCAGTAATACAGGCAGCGGCGCTTGAGCGCGTCGTGCACCTCGCGCGTGCGGTTGGAGGTGAGCACGACCACCGGCGGCCGCGCCGCCTTGATGGTCCCGATCTCGGGGATCGTGATCTGGAAGTCGGAGAGCACTTCCAGCAGGAAGGCCTCGAACTCCTCGTCGCTGCGGTCCACCTCGTCGATGAGCAGCACGGGCGGCGGGCCCTGGCCGGCCTCGATCGCGCGCAGCAGCGGCCGGCGCAGCAGGAACTCGGGTCCGAAGAGGTCGGCGGCCACGGGGGCCTCGCCGCGCGCCTCCGCCAGGCGGATGTGCAGCATCTGCCGCGCGTGGTTCCACTCGTAGACCGCGTGGGTGACGTCCAGCCCCTCGTAGCACTGGAGGCGGATCAGCTCGCTCCCCAGCAGGCCGGCCAGCACCTTGGCCAGCTCGGTCTTGCCCACCCCCGCCTCGCCCTCCAGGAAGACGGGGCGCTGGAGCTTGAGGGCCAGGAAGACGGCGGTGGCCAGGCCCCTGTCCGCCACGTAGTTCCGCTCGCGCAGCGCGGCGTGCAGGGCGTCGACGCTGTCGGCAATCACTAAGACCGGGCCCGCGCCACCGCCTGCGCCAGCGCCCTCCGCGCCAGCACCGAGGCCAGGTGCACGCGGTACTCACCCGAGGCGTAGAGGTCCGACATCGGGCTGGCGATGGCGGCGGCCACGTGTCCGGCCGCGGCCGCCAGGGCCGCATCGGTGGGAGCCTGGCCGGCGAGGGCGGACTCGCCCGCCTTGACGCGGACGGGATTGGCCGAGGCCCCGCCCACGACCAGGCTGACCTTCGTGCACGTGCCGCCGGACACGCTGACCAGCGCGGCCACGCCCACCACCGCGAAGCTGGAGGCGGGGTGGCGGTGCTTGAGGTAGGCGCCGCCCGTGCCCTTGCCGTACGTCGGAACGTGCACCGCGGTCAGGATCTCGCCGGGCCGCAGGTCGGTGGTGAAGAGGCCCTTGAAGAAGCCGTCGATGGGGATCCTGCGCGCGCCGCCCGCCTCGACGGTGGCGCCCAGCGCGGCCAGTGCCGTGGGGTAGTCGGCCCCTGGATCGGCGTGCGCCACCGAGCCGCCGATGGTGCCGCGGTTGCGCACCTGCAGGTCGCCGATGCCGGACGCGGTCTCCGCCAGCAGGGGACACGACGACCGCACGGCGTCCGACTCCGCGACGGCCGCGTGCGTGGTCATGGCGCCGACCACCAGCGCGTCGCCGGTGGCGCGGATGCCGCTCAGCTCCTGCACGCCGGAGAGGTCCACCAGCGCCGTGGGCGTGGAGAGGCGCAGCCTCATGGCCGGGAGCAGGCTGTGGCCGCCGGCCAGCAGCCGGGCCTCGGGGTCCTTCTTCAGCAGCTCGGCCGCCTCGGCCAGCGAGCGGGGGCGGTGGTAGTCGAAGGGAGTCGTATACATGGCTCAGCTCCTCTTCTTCGCCTGCTCGATGGCGCGCCACACCCGTTCCGGGGTGAGCGGCATGTCCACCTTCTTCACGCCCAGGGGCGCCAGCGCGTCCATGACCGCGCCGTAGACGGCGGGGGTGGAGGCGATGGTGCCGGTCTCCCCGATGCCCTTCACGCCCAGCGGGTTCACGGTGGTGGGCGTCTCGGTCATGCCCAGCTCGAAGCGGGGGAAGGCGTCGGCCTTGGGCAGCGCGTAGTCCATCATGGAGCCGGTCAGGAGCTGCCCGGAGTCGTCGTAGACGGCCGCCTCCCACAGCGCCTGGCCGATGCCCTGCACGATGCCGCCGTGGATCTGCCCCTCCACGATCATGGGGTTGATCACGCGCCCGCAGTCGTCCACCGCCACGTAGCGCTGCAGGGCGACGGCGCCCGTCTCGGCGTCCACCTCCACCACCGCGATGTGCGCGCCGAAGGGATACACGAAGTTGGGCGGGTCGAAGAAGGCGGAGGCCTCCAGGCCCGGCTCCAGGCCCTTGGGATAGTTCCAGGCCACGTTGGCCATGAGCGCGATCTCCTGGATCGTCTTGGCCTTGGACGGCGTGCCCTTCACGAAGAACTTGCCGTCGTCGTACTCGATGTCCTCCACCGCCGCTTCCAGGAGGTGGGCGGCCACGATCTTCGACTTCTCCTTGATCTTGCCGATGGCGCCCATCAGGGCGCCCCCTCCCACGGCGGTGGTGCGGCTGCCGTAGGTGCCCCAGCCCATGGGCGTCTGCGAGGTGTCGCCGTGGAAGACGGTGACGTCGTCCACGCCCACGCCCAGCTCGCTGGCCACGATCTGCGCGAAGGTGGTCTCCTCGCCCTGCCCGTGCGGCGACACGCCCACCATCACGTGGACCTTGCCCGAGGGGTGGAAGCGCACGATGGCGCTCTCCCACAGCCCGCCGCCGAAGCCCACCGCCCCCGCCACCTGCGAGGGACCCAGGCCGCAGATCTCGGCGTAGGTGCACATGCCGATGCCCAGGTAGCGGCCCTGGGACCGCAGCTCCGCCTGCTTCTTGCGCAGGCCGGCGTAGTCGGCCATCTGCACGGCCTTGTCCACGGCGCCCGCGTAGTTGCCGGTGTCGTAGACGAGCCCGGTGGCCACCGGCCGACCGTCCGTGAAGGGCGGGATGAGGTTCTTCCGCCGCAGGTCCAGGGGGTCCATCTTCAGCTCGGCGGCCACCAGGTCCACCAGCCGCTCCACCATGAAGGTGGCCTCCGGCCGGCCGGCCCCGCGGTAGGCGTCCACGGGAGTGGTGTTGGTGAAGACGCCGTAGACGTCCTCGTGGATGCTCTTGATGTCGTACACGCCCGACAGCATCAGCCCGTGCAGGATGGTGGGGATGCCGGTGGAGGCGGTGGAGAGGTAGGCGCCCAGGTTGGCCCACACCGTGGCGCGCAGGGCCAGGATGGTGCCGTCCCTGCGCGCGGCCATCTCCACGTCCTGCACGTGGTCGCGGCCGTGGATGGTGGCCTGGTAGTTCTCGTTGCGCGTCTCCGTCCACTTCACGGGCCGGCCCAGCATCTTGGAGGCGAAGATGACCATCGAGTCTTCGGGGTAGTGGGGGATCTTGCTGCCGAAGCCTCCCCCCACCTCGGGCGCCACCACGCGGATCTTGTGCTCGGGGATGCCCGTGTCCAGGGAGAGCAGGAAGCGCACGATGTGGGGGTTCTGCGAGGTGACCCACAGCGTGACCTCGCCCATGGCCGGGTTGTACTGGGCCAGGGCGGCCCGCGGCTCCATGGCGTTGGGGATCAGGCGCTGGTTGAGGATGCGCTCCTTCACCACCACGTCGGCCTGCTTGAAGGCCGCCTCCACGTCGCCGCCGCTCACCTTCCAGTGGAAGCAGACGTTGCCCGGGACGTCGGCGTACAGCAGGGGGGCGCCCGGCTGGGCCGCCTTCCAGGCGTCCGCCACCGCCGGCAGCGGCTCGTAGTCCACCTCCACCGCGTCCGCGCCGTCGCGGGCGGCGTAGCGGTCCTCGGCCAGCACCACCGCCACCGCGTTGCCCACGTAGCGCACGGTGTCGACGGCGATGGGCGGGTAGGGCGGCGTCTTGGTGTCGGAGTTGGGCACCACCCAGGCGCAGGGGATGCCGCCGAAGCCGGCCTCCTTCATGTCGGCGCCCGTGAATGCGGCCACCACGCCGGGCACCGCGCGCGCGGCGCTCACGTCCACGCGCTTGAGGCGCGCGTGCGCGTGGGGCGAGCGCACCACGGCCAGGTGGGCCATGCCGGGCAGCACCAGGTCGTCGGTGTACTTGGCCTGGCCCGTGATGAGGCGCGGGTCCTCGCGCCGCTTGATGCCGGAGCCGAATATGCGCGATGCCATGGCCCCCTCCTACTTCCGCGCGGCCGCCATGCGCTCGGCGGCCAGCTTCACCGACGCCACGATGTTCTGGTAGCCCGTGCAGCGGCACAGGTTGCCCTCGATGCCGTGCCGGATCTCCTCCTCGCTGGGGCGCGGGTTCCTCTGCAGCAGGTCACAGGCGGTGAGGATCATGCCCGGCGTGCAGAAGCCGCACTGCAGGCCGTGTTTCTCCCAGAAGGCCTCCTGGAGCGGGTGGAGCCCGCCCTGGGGGGCCAGCCCCTCGATGGTGGTGACCGTGGCCCCCTCGGCCTGCACGGCCAGCAGCGTGCACGACTTCACCGCCTGGCCGTCCAGGAGCACGGTGCAGGAGCCGCACTGGCTGGTGTCGCAGCCGACGTTGGTGCCCGTCAGGCCCAGCGTCTCGCGCAGGTAGTGCACGAGGAGCAGCCGCGGCTCGACTTCGTGGGAACGGGGCACCCCGTTCACGGTCATGGAAAGGGCGTGCTTCATGGACGCCTCCTCGGCTTGAGGGGAGGGCGCGTGCGCGCGCGCGTGCCAGTGGGGGGGACCACGGGTCAGTCTCGTTCGAGCGTGGGAGCGGCGAGTATGGTGGCGGGGAAGCGACGCTGTCAATCCTGTCCGGCGGTCGCGAATGGTCGTCGGGCAGGCGGCGTGCCCCCGGCACGCAACGGGTCGTTCCTCAGATGTTGGCCTGCCACCAGATGACGACGTCGGAGACCTTCACCATCCGGTAGTCGCCGCTCGAGCTGTCGATGCTGAGGTTGTTCGTGCCCGCCCGGACCAGCCCCTTGGGGACGACCTCCTGGTAGAAGCGGAGCCGCTCCCCGTCCGAGAAATTCCAGTTCCACACCTCGACGCCGTTCAGGCGGATCTTGAGCGACATGTCGTCCGCGCTCCAGACGTGGAGCACGAAGCTCAGGATCGACCGCGAGTCCGGGTCGACGTTGTTGGGAACGTTGAAAGAGATGGGGTCCGGGCTGTGTCCCTCGGTCCACCAGCTGTCGGCGAGGATCGAATAGTCGGCCACACGCGGCATGAGGCACCTCCTGGCCTTGAATGGGAAGTCGTATGCAGGCAAGCGAGTATAGGCCCCGTCACGCCGCCCCGCGCCACCTCCCGCCGCGGGGCCGGGCGGACCGCCGCGCCCTCCCCTTGACATTCTAAAGGAGCGCCGGCAGTCTTCTTTCGACGTTCGAAAGGAGAGGCGCCCATGACGGCGAGGGAGAAGGCGGAGCTGCTGCAGGGCACGCTCGACGTGCTGGTGCTGAAGTCGCTCCAGCGGGGGCCCATGCACGGGTGGGCGATCACGGAGTGGCTGGACGTGCGGTCCGAGAACGTCCTCCAGGTGAACCAGGGCTCCCTCTACCCGGCGCTCTACCGGCTGGAGCGGCAGGGGCTGGTGGAGAGCGCGTGGCGGACCACCGACAACAAGCGCCGGGCCCGCTACTACAGCCTCACCAAGCACGGGCGGCGCCACCTCGCCAGGGAGCTGAAGAAGTGGACCCGCCTCTCGCACGCGGTGGACCGCATCCTGGAGGCGACGCGGTGAGGCCGGGCGCCCTCCTGGCCCGGCTCTTCGAGCGCTGGTCGGGTCGCGCGGCGCTCGAGGCCCGCATGCGCGAGGAGATGGCGTTCCACGTCGAGCGGCAGACGGAGAAGAACGTCACCCTCGGGATGGACGCCGCCGCCGCGCGCACGGCCGCCCTGCGCACCTTCGGCGGCGTCGAGCAGCACCAGGAGGCGGCCCGGGACGGGCGGCGCGGCCGGTGGCTGGAGGACCTGGCGCGCGACCTGCGCTTCGGCGCCCGCTCGCTCGCCCGCACCCCCGCCCTGGGGGCGGTGGCCACGCTCTCCCTGGCCCTCGGCATCGGCGCCAACACCGCGATCTTCAGCAGCGTGGACGCCATGCTGCTCAAGCCGCTGCCCTATCCCGGGGCCGACCGGCTGGTGCGCGTCTTCGTCCACGATCAGGGCGAGGCCACGGGCTCCGCGCTCTCGGTGGCCGACTTCGAGGCCCTGCGCGAGGCGCGCGCCCTCCGGCAGTTCGGCGCCTATTCCATGCTCAGGGCCAGCTTCGCGGTGGACGCGGAGGCGGGCGCGGAGGCGGTCCGGGGCGCCGCCGTCACCTCCGGGGTCTTCGACGCGCTGCGCGTGGCGCCCGTGGCCGGGCGGACGTTCGTGGCCGCGGAGGACGAAGCGGGCGCGCCGCGCGTCGCCCTCCTCGGGCACGGGCTGTGGGACCGGCGGTTCGGCCGGTCGCCCGAGGCGGTCGGCCGCGTCCTCACGATCGACGGCGCCCCGCACACCGTGGTGGGCGTGATGCCGCCGGGCTTCCGCGTCCCGGGCCGTACCGAGGAGCAACTCTGGGTCAACCTGCCCCTCGAGCCGGCCGCCTTCCGGGCGCCGTTCTTCCTGCAGGCGCTGGGCCGGCTGGCCGACGGCGGCGCGGGCGCGGGCGTGGAGGCCGAGCTGTCAGGGATCGGGGCCGCCGTCAAGCAGCGGTGGCCCGACTCCGCGCAGACCTGGACCTACACGGCTCTCCCCCTGCGCGAGACGCTCGTGCGCGACGTGCGGGTCACGCTCCTCACCCTCCTGGCCGCCGTCGCCCTCGTCCTCCTCATCGCGTGCGCGAACGTGGCCAACCTGCTGCTGGCCCGCGCGAGCAGCCGCCACAAGGAGCTGGCCGTGCGTTCCGCGCTGGGGGCCAGCCGCGGGCGCCTGGCCCGCCAGCTCCTCGCGGAGAGCCTGCTCGTGGCGCTGGGCGGCGCCGCCATGGGCGTGGTCCTCGCCGTGCTGGGCATGCGGATCTTCGGTGGCCTCGTCCCCGAGGACGCCTTGGCCGTCCGGCAAGGCGTGCTGGACACGCGGCTGCTCGCCTTCACGGCCGCCCTCGCCGTGCTCAGCGGCCTCGCGGTGGGGCTGGTCCCCGTGCTGCAGCTCCCCTCCGGCGAGGCCGGCCATCTCCGCGAGGACGGCCGCGGGTCGGGCTCGTCGGCGGGCGGGCGGGTGCGGAAGGCCCTGGTCGTGGGCGAGCTGGCCCTCGCCCTCACCGTGCTCATCGGGGCCGGCCTGCTCGGCAACAGCCTGCTGCGCCTCACCGCGGTGAATCCCGGCGCGGAAGCCGAGGGCGTCGTCGTCACGCGGATCGCCCTCCCCGAGGCCCGCTACGGCGACGATCCGCGCACGGCCGCGTACTTCGACGAGGCCATCCGCCGGCTGGCCGCCCTCCCCGGGGCCCGCGCCGCGGCGGTGAGCATGGCGGTGCCGCCCAACCGGCTGGTGATGACGAACCCGGTGACGCCCGAGGGCCGCGTCTACAAGCCCGGCGAGCAGGTCCCCGCGGTGGCGCAGCTGCTGGTGACGCCCGCCTACTTCGAGACGTTCGGCATCCCGCTCCGCGCCGGCCGCGCGTTCTCCGAGGACGACCGTGATGGCGCCCCGCGGGTCGCCATCGTCAACGAGACCATGGCCCGCCGCTTCTACGGGGGTCAGGCGGTGGGACGGTGGATCCAGACGGGCGAGCCGGATCCCGACTCGCCGCGCCTCACCGTCGTGGGCGTGGTGGGCGACGTGAAGTACACGGGCCTGGAGGCCGCCCCGGAGCCCACGCTCTACGTGCCGTACGCCCAGCACCTCTGGTGGCGCACGATGTACGTGTCCGTGCGCGGGCCCGGGGACGGGACCGCGCTCGTGCGCGGCGCGCACGCGGAGCTCTCCCGCATCGACCCGCTCGTGCCCGTGCCCGCGCCGAGCACGTTCGGGCAGATGGTGTCGGAGTCCGTGGCCACGCCGAGGCTCCGCACCGCGCTGCTCGGCGCCTTCGCCCTGGTGGCGCTGCTCCTCGCCTGCATCGGGGTGTATGGGGTCATGTCGTACTCGGTGACGCAGCAGCGTTGGGAGACCGGCGTGCGCCTGGCCCTGGGCGCCACGCCCTCGCGCGTCCTCCGCGGCGTCCTGGGCGGGGGGTTCCGCCTGGGGGTGGCGGGGGCAGCGCTGGGCACGGTAGCCGCGGCCTTCGCCACGCGGGCGGCGGAGACTCTCCTCTTCGACGTCCGGGCCACCGACCCCGCCACCTTCGCGAGCATGACGGCGCTGCTGCTGGGCGTGCTGCTGCTGGCCTGCTGGCTGCCCGCGCGGCGGGCGGCGCGCACGGATCCGCTGGTCGCCCTGCGCGGCGACTGAGGCGCCGGAGCGCGCGTGGCGACGGCGGCCGCCGGCTGGCCGTGATGCCGCAGCAGAAGCCGCCGGCCCCGGTGTTGCGGCCGGGACCGGCGGCGGGTCCGTCGCGCCTGCGAGAACGGCGTCAGGCCATCAGAACCGGAACCCCAGCGCGACGCGGATCTCGCGCGGGAAGGGGAAGCTGTTGGCGTCGATGGCGCGGCCGAAGTTCGGGCCGCGGACGAACTGGGTGGGGATGCCGTTGGCGTCCACCGGACCGTCGAAGTCCGGGGCCACCGAGGTGTTCCAGCCGCTCACTCCCGCCCCCAGCGTCTTGTCGTTGAAGAGGTTGCGCACGTCCATCTTCACGTAGGGCCGGAAGGACTTGTAGGTCTTGATGTCGTAGGTCAGGGCCAGGTCGAAGAGGTGGGCGCCGGCGAAGCTGCCCGACCCGCGCTCGCCGAAGAACACCGTCTGCAGCTGCGGCGGCTGCGCATAGCCCGGGTCGCGGGAGAGCTGGATCTCGGTCACTTCCTGGTTGGCGGAGGCGAAGCTGTGGGTCAGGGCCGAGTCGTACCGCCACAGCACGCCCATGTTGAGGTTCCCGAAGCCGCCCAGGCCGAGGTCGTAGTTCGTCCACGCCCGCACCTTGTGCTGCTGGTAGTCGTTCAGCCGGCCCTCGGGGACGTTGCGCTCCGGGACCAGGATCTCCGGGTAGTCGCCGAAGGCGGAGCTGATGGCGGGCTGGTTGGTGTTCTCGCCCTCGAAGTTGCCGTGGTTCCGGATCTGGTAGGTGTAGTGCCCGCCCACCGACCAGCGGTCGGTCAGGCGATAGCTGGCCAGGAACTGCAGGGCCTGGTACTCGCGCGTGGGGACGCTGGTGTTCCGGTACTCGATGTTGTCGAGGAGGAAGGGGCCCGCGCACTCCAGGCAGGGGGCGTCGGTGCTGACCTCCACCGTGCCCAGGTCGATGGTGGTGAAGCTCTCCACGAAGTCGGTCACCCGGCGGTTGGTGTACATGACCTTGCCGTAGCCGCGGTTCCCGAACTGGCCGCCCGCGGCCAGGGTCCACTCCTTCACCAGCGGCGAGGAGAGGCTGTCCTCGAAGGAGGCGTTGGCGGTGGGCAGGAACGCGTCGAGCAGGAAGTAGTTCTGCGGGTCGAAGCCGGGGGCGAAGCCCAGGCCCTCGCCCGGGGGCCCGACGTAGAGGGCGTACACGAGGCTGGGGTTGCCCGCGCCCTGGTTGTTGCCGAACTGGCTCAGGTTGTAGGACGCGCCGTAGTGCGAGTAGGTGCCCTGCAGCTTGAAACGGCCGTCGCCCTTCACGTCGAACTCCGCGGCCAGGCGCGGGACGATGGTGTTGGTGTCCAGGGCCAGGATGTCCGAGGAGGTGGTGTCGCTGCGCACCTGCTCGTAGCGCAGGCCGAGGTTGAAGGCCCAGTGGTCGTTGAGCTGCCAGCGGTCGTTCAGGTAGAGGGTGGTGGTGTTGACGTTCAACACCGCGCCGCGCTCCGCGATCCAGTTCAGGAACAGGCCGCCGAAGGGCTCGAAGACGGGGGTGAGGTTGCCGTTGCCGTCCAGCACGGGGTTGCCGGCGTCGTCCGTCTTGTAGTCGGCGTAGTAGACGAAGCTGGTGGGCGACTGCGAGTTGCCGCCCTTGAAGCGGTTCTTGTAGTACTCGACCCCGGCCTTCAGGTCGTGCTTGCCCAGGGAGGCGGTGGAGAGGAAGTACGAGAGGTTGGTGGTGAACTGCTTGTTGTCGCGGTCCTGGGGGTCGGTGCCGTAGTCGAAGTAGGGCGCGTTGTAGTGCTGCCCCGACTCCACCGCCGCGCTGTTGCCGAAGGTGAAGATGGGCGAGCCGGTGGCCACGTCGGTGTCCACGCCGTTGCCATCGCGGAACCCCAGCGACTGCTGGGAGTACTGCGCCTCCAGGAAGAGGTCGGGGCGCAGGACGCCGTTGTAGTTCACCACGAACAGCTCCTGCGGGAACTTGGTGACGTCCAGGGTGCTGGGGGCGATGCTGAAGTCGAAGGTGGGGGCGGAGTCCTCGGTGCGGTTCACGGTGTAGACGGTCTGCAGGGTGTGGTTGGGGGCGATGGTGCCCGTCAGCTTGCCCTCGAAGCGCTTGTCGTCGCGCTCGTCCTGGAAGGCCACGCCCGAGAAGGGGAAGGTGCCCTGCAGGGCGCGGCTCTCCGTGCGCCCGGCCACGAAGAACCAGAGCCGGTCGCGGAGCACCGGTCCGCCCAGGGTGCCCTGGAACACCTTGCCCAGGCGGTCCTCGCGCTCGATCTCCTGCTCGTCCTCGATCGGGGTCTCGTCGCGCCAGCTCGTGTTGGTGAGGTCGGCGCGGAAGCTGCCCGAGAACTCGTTGCCGCCCCGCTTGGTGATGGCGTTCACCACGCCCCCGCCGAAGCGCCCGAACTCGGCGGACACGCCGGAGGTGATGACCTGCGTCTCCTGGATGGCCTCCTCGATGAAGACGTTGTTGGGGCTGCCGAAGGTGGAGTCGGTGACGTCCACCCCGTCCACCAGGAAGACGTTGTCGTAGGCGAAGCCGCCGGAGATCGTGACCTGCCCGGAGTTGGGCGTGTTGTCGGTGAGCCCGGGGGCCAGCTCCGCGATGGCCACGAGCGTGCGCCCGGTGGCCAGGCTGTCGATCTCGCGCGCGGAGTAGGTGGCGCCGCCCTGCGGCGTCTCCAGGGCGGACGGCGCGTCCGAGGTGACGGTGATCGTCTCCGAGACGGAGGCCACGGACATGGTGGCGTTCACGGTCGAGGTCTGGGCCAGCTCGACGGTGACCGTGCGCTCCACCGTGGCGAAGCTGGCCAGGGTGAACGTCACCTTGTAGCTGCCCGTGGGCAGGCCCTTGAAGATGTAGTCGCCGTTCTCCGTGGTGACGGCCACTCGCTCGCCCTGCAACAAGGGCGAGGTGGCGGTGACGGTCACGCCGGGAAGCGCCGCGCCATCGGTGGATTCGACGCGGCCGGTCAGCGTGCCCGTCTGCGAGCCCTGCGCCCACGCCGGACCGCCGGCCGCGGCCAGCGCGAAGGCGAGGGACAGGATGCGTCCTCGAAAGTTCATGCTCATCTCCTTGGATGGCCCCGATCGTCCAAACCCTTGGAGTCCACTGGTTTGGAGGTCATGGTTCCCCCGGTGTGAGAGCAAGGAAGACGCCACCCGCCGATCGGCCCATCGCCGCCGAAACGCCAGCACTTAAGAGGAAGGATCCAGCCGGCCGGTGCGGGCGGCCGTATCGGCGATCCGGCGGGCTGGTTTTCCGCTACTCGGAGGCGGGCAGGGAAGCGTTCGTGGTGCGCGGCTCGCGGCGGCGCTCGGGCAGGTCGGGGGCCGCGAGGTCCTCCTCGAGCTCCAGCACGAAGAGCGTCCCTCCCACGGTGAGGGCGGGGGCGAGCACGAGGTTCGCGCAGGGCGCCAGGAGCGCGAAGAGGCCGGCGAGGCCGAAGCCCATGCTCTCCGGGCGCCACCGGCGGTGCCAGGCGCGGCGGGCGGTGAAGTCGAAGCCGCGGCGGGTGAGGGCCATGTCGGTCTGCTGCACGGCGAGGGCGTGCGCGCCCCAGACGAGGCCGAGCACGGGGCCCACGAGCGGGATCACGCTCAGCAGGAGCACGCCGGGGGCGGCGCCGAGGAAGTAGAGGGCGCCCCGGAACGACTGGGCCAGCTCCCACGTGAGGCCCGCGCCCTGGTCCGCCACCTCCACGCGCACGTACGCCTCCACCTTGCGCGACAGCCTGTCCAGCAGGGGCGCGGTCAGCAGGAAGGCCACGGCCAGGCCCGCGACGAGGCCCGCGGCGAAGGTCCCCACCCAGAGGGCCACCGTGAGCAGCAGTACCACGCCCACGGGCGCCTTGCCGCGGCCGGGCAGCAGCGCCTGCTCCAGCCAGGGGATGAGGTAGGCGGCCACCACCAGCCCGGCCCCGAGGCAGGCCACCGCCACCGCGGAGGGCAGCGCGGCCAGCGGCCAGAACGACGGCCGGCGCAGCAGGAAGGCGAAGCCGGAGACCACGTGCCAGGCGCCGGCGCCCACGCGCCGCGCGAGGGCGGGACGACGCGCCGCGCCGTCGTCGAAGGGAGGGGGCGCGGAAGCGGACATCGCGCTGAGGCTAACACGCGGTCCGCGTGTGGGAGAATGCCCGGCCATGGCGGCCAGGCGGCGATGGACGATGTCCTCGCGGTGATCCTGGGCGGGGGCCGCGGCACGCGGCTCTTCCCGCTCACCCTGGATCGCAGCAAGCCCGCGGTGCCCATCGCGGGCAAGTACCGCCTCATCGACATCCCCGTCAGCAACTGCCTCAACAACGGGCTGCGGCGCATCTTCGTGCTGACCCAGTACAACTCGGAGAGCCTCAACAAGCACCTGACCCTGACCTACAAGTTCGACCTCTTCACCTCGGGCTTCGTCTCCCTGCTGGCGGCGGAGCAGACGGAGGACAGCCCGGAGTGGTTCCAGGGCACCGCGGACGCCGTGCGCCAGAGCCTGCGCCACCTGCGCAACCACCGCTGGCGCGACGCCCTCGTGCTCTCCGGCGACCAGCTCTACCAGATGGACCTCCGGCGCATGGTGGAGCTGCACCGGCGCAACGTGGCCGACGTCACGGTGGGGGTGACCCCGGTGGCCGCGGAGGACACCGCCGGCTTCGGCATCCTCAAGATGAACCGCCAGGGGCGCATCGTGCACTTCGAGGAGAAGCCTCTCCCCGCGCGCCTCCCCGACCTCGTGTCCGAGGTGCCGAACCTGGGCCCCGGCTACATGGCCTCCATGGGCATCTACGCGTTCACGCGCGAGGCGCTGGAGCAGTCGGTGGTCCGGCCGGAGCTGGTGGACTTCGGGAGGCACGTGATCCCCGACCTCGTCCCCCGCCTGCGCGTGCACGGCTACGTGCACCGCGGCTACTGGGAGGACGTGGGGACCATCGGGTCCTACTACCGTGCCAACCTCGCCCTCTGCCGGCCGGTGCCCCCCTTCGACTTCTACGACTCCGCGCGCCCGGTCTTCACCCACCCGCGCTTCCTGCCCGCCACCAAGGTGGAGGACTGCGTGGTGCGCGGGGCCCTCCTCTCGGACGGCTGCATCGTGATCGGGTCGGAGGTGGAGCGCTCGGTGATCGGCATCCGCAGCCGCATCGGGCCGGGCTGCCGCATCACCGACAGCCTGATCCTGGGCGCGGACTTCTACGAGACCCTGGAGGAGATCCAGCGCGCGGCCTCCGAGGGCACGCCCCCCGTCGGCATCGGCCGCGACTCCGTGGTGCGCGGCGCCATCGTGGACAAGAACGCCCGCATCGGGGCGGGCGTGCGCCTGGTCAACGAGGCGGAGGTGGGGGAGGCGGACGGCGACGGCTGGTTCATCCGCGACGGGATCGTGGTCGTCCCCAAGGGCGGGACCGTCCGCGACGGGACCGTCGTCTAGCCGGTCACCTCCGGCCCCGGATCTCCTCCATCTTGCGGTCGCGCTCGGAGACGATCCGCTCGCGGTCGCGCCGGTACTCGAGCTCCAGCGCCTCGCGGGCCTCCGGCTCCAGGGCGGCGCGCGCCGCCGACTGGTGCAGGATCTCGCGCTCGGCCAGCCTGGCCTCCGCCACGCGGCGCGCCTCGGCCAGGGCCGCCTTCTGCTCGTCGGTCAGGGGCCGCTCCTCCTCGCCCGTCTCGCGGTCCTTCCGGCGCAGGCGCTCCATGGCCAGCTCGTAGCTGCTCTTCGGCGCATCGTCGCTCATGGCGACTAGCATAGCCCGCGATAGCATTCGCCCCGTGGCGCCTCCCCCCCCCGTGCCCGCCGGCCACCTCCTGGCCGACCTCCACCACGAGCTGATGGCGCTGCTGCGCGCGCTCACCGCGGCGGACTGGGACCGCCCGACCTCGGCCGGGGAGTGGCGGGTGCGCGACGTCGCCGCCCACGTGCTCGACGGCGACCTGAGGCGGCTCTCCTTCCACCGCGACGGCCACGCCCCGGGGGCCCCTCCCGAGGCGGCGTCGGACGAGGGCGCGCTGGTGCGCTTCCTCGACGGCCTCAACGCCGACTGGGTGCGCGCGGCGCGGCGGCTGTCGCCGCCCGTCCTCGTCGACCTCCTGGCCGCGAGCGGCGCGCAGGTGGCGGCCTTCCTGGCCGGCCTCGCCCCCCAGCGCGAGGCCTTCTTCCCGGTGGCGTGGTCCGGTCCAGGGGCCTCGCCGCAGTGGCTCGACGTGGGACGCGAGTTCACGGAGCGCTGGCACCACCAGCAGCAGATCCGCGAGGCGGTCGGCGCCCGCCTGTTGACGGAGCCGCGCTGGCTGCGGCCCGTGCTCGCCATCTCCGCCTGGGCCCTGCCCCACGCCTACCGGGCCGTGGACGCCCCCGACGGCACCGCGGTCACGCTGGAGGTCCAGGGCGCGGCCGGGGGCCAGTGGTCGGTGGCGCGCGCGGACGGACGATGGCGTCTGGAGGCGGGCGGGCGCGCGGACGCGCGCAGCACGGTGAGCCTGGACGAGGACGCGGCCTGGCGGCTGTTCTTCCGCGGCCTGACGCGGGCGCAGGCGCGGGCGCGGGCGCAGGTCGCGGGCGACCGGGATCTGGGCGAGGTCCTGCTGGGCGTCCTGGCCGTGATGGCGCCGGCGGCGCCGGAAGGCACGCCGGGCCCGCCTTGACCCTCCGCGCGGCTTCCGCTTACAGTCGCGCGGCGATTCAAGGGCCCCCGGGGAGGAGTCCGATCCACCTCTGCCGCACGCGCGTCGGGTGGGCGTTGGCCGCGCTCGCGGGGGCGGCGCTGGCCCCCGCGTCCGCCGTGGCCCAGGCCCTCTCCGAAGCCGAGGTCGGCGCCGTCGTGCGCGAGGCGGCCCTGGAGGCCGCCCGCCTCGGCCTCCCCGCCACCATCGCGGTGGTGGATGGGGAGGGCAACGCGCTGGCCGTGTTCCGCATGGACGGCGCGCCCGTGGCCAGCGTGGTGGAGGGTCAGCCCGCGCGGCCCGTGGCCGGCGGCTGCGGTGAGCAGGGCCTCGAGGGCCTGGCCCTGCCCGCGGAGCTGGCCGCGCTGAGCAAGGCGGGCACGGGCGCGCTCCTGTCCAGCACCGGGCACGCGTTCTCGACGCGCACGGCGGCCTTCGTGGTGCAGCAGAACTTCCCACCGGGAGTGGAGCTCACGCCGGGGGGCGCGTTCTTCGGCCTGCTGCTGTCGAGCTTGCCCTGCACGGACGTCCCCGGCGCGGCGCTGCCCCTGGGGCTCTCCGGCGATCCCGGAGGCCAGCCCCTCTACCGCCGGGGAGTGGTGGTGGGCGGGGTGGGCGTCGAGGGCGACGGCCGCACGGGGATCGACGTCGACCCCGTGGACGCGGACCTGCCCCCGGAAGAGCAGGCGGCGCTGGCCGGCGCGCGGGCGTTCGCCGCCCCCGCGGCCATCCGCGCGGAGAGCGTGCTGCTGGACGGCATCCGCCTGCCCTTCGCCAACGGCGAGACGCCCGCCCCCGCCTCCCCGGAAGCGCCGCGCCCGCCCGGGGTGGACCTCCTCGCCCCCCGCGGCGCGCTGCCCTCGCGCCTGTTGCCGGCGGGCCTGGCCGCCTACCCGACGCGGGCGGGCGCCGCGCTGAGCGCGGCCGAGGTGGCCCGCATCCTGGACCAGGCCGCGCGGCAGACGCTCACCACCAGCGCCGCCATCCGGCGTCCGCTGCGCACGTTCGTCCGCGTCAACGTGGCGGTGGTGGACGCGGGCGGGGACGTGCTCGGCTTCTTCCGCAACGAGGACGCGCCGCTCTTCGGCATCGATGCCGCGGTGCAGAAGGCGCGCACCGCCGCCTTCTTCAGCGGCCCCGGCGCCGCCGCCGTCCTGGGCGCCGCGGGCCTCGGCCGCTACCTCCGCGACGGCCTGCCCTTCGACGGGAGCGTCGCCTATACCTCGCGCGCGGTCGGCTTCCTGGCCCAGCCCTTCTTCCCCCCCGGCATCGTGGGCACGGAGCCCGGCCCGTTCTCGGTGGGGCCGCCGCCGGAGTGGAGCCCCTTCCACCCCGGCCTCCAGCTCGACCTCGTGTGCGAGGCGCTGGCCGCGTCGTGGGCGCGCGCGGGGGCGGGCGCCTGCACGCCCATCCCCGGCCTCGGCAACGGCATCGCCCTCCACGCGGGCGGCGTCCCCCTCTACAAGGACGGCCGCCTGGCGGGGGCCATCGGGGTGAGCGGCGACGGGCCGGACCAGGACGACCTGGTCGCGTCCGCGGGCGTGGTGGGCTTCGAGGCGCCGCCGGAGCGGCGGTGCGACCGCCTGACCGCGCGCGGCGTGAGGCTTCCCTACGTCAAGTTCCCACGGCACCCGGAGCGTTGAGCCTCCTCCTGCGCGCCGCCTTCCTGTTGCTCGGCATGGCCGCCGCCTCCGGGGCCGCCGACCAGTTCCTCGTCCTCAAGGACGGCCGGCGCTTTCCCGTCACCCTCATGGAGCGCCGCGGCGGCCGCGTGGTCTTCGAGACCACGCGCGGCGAGCGCTTCTCGGTGCCGGAGGACCAGGTGAGCGAGCCGCCCCTGGCCAGCCTGCCCCTCGCGGGGCGCCCCGCGCCCGCTCCTCCGGCGACGCCCCGGCCCGTGGGCTCGCCCGCTCCGCGGGCGGACCCCGCCTCGGGCCCCGGGTTCGTGCCCCTGCCGAGGCGCTGGGCCATCGACGCCCTCGACCGCGCGCGGGTCGGCCCGAAGCACGCGGTGGGGAGGGGCGACGGCGTCTCGCTGGCCCTGACCGGCGTGGTGGACGCGCTGGCCGAGCTGCGCCGCCTTCCCGTGGGGAGCGGGGTCAGCAGCGCCAACCCCGACAGCCTGGAGTTCTTCGGCGAGGGCGCGCAGCTCTTCACCAGCCCGGTGGCCCTGGCCACTGCCGAGCTCGCCCCCTCGGCGCCGGCGCCGCGCCCGCGCGCCTGGGCGGCGCGGGTCACGGGCGCCGCCAGCATGACCATGCTGCGCGCGGGGGAGAACAACGTGGTGAGCGTGGACGTGCGCGAGGGCCGGGCCCGCCGGCGCCAGGACGCGTCCCTGGAGGAGGCCTACGGCGAGGCGCGGCTCTTCGACCACCTCTCCGTGCGCGCCGGCATCCAGCCCTTCGTCTCGGACTTCCGCGGCCTGGTCTTCAGCGACTCCAACCTGGGCCTGCGGCTCTTCGGCTCCGTCCACGGCCACGACCTCCAGTACAACCTGGCCTTCTTCGACCTCCTCGAGAAGGGCACCAACTCCGGGCTGAACACCTTCGAGACGCGCGACCAGCAGGTCTTCGTGGCCAACGCGTTCTTCCGGGACTTCCGCCCCGGCTACACGCTGTCCCTCAGCCTGCACCGCAGCCGGGACGAGGCCTCCAAGGAGCAGCACTACGACGACAACGGGTACCTCGTGCGCCCGGCCAAGGCCGGCGTGCCCCGCCTGCACGACGTGACCTCCAACTACCTGGGGGTGGCGGGCGAGGGGACCTGGGGCCGCTGGAGCGTCTCCCACGCCGCCTACCTGGCCCTGGGCGCCGACCAGTTCAACCCCATCGCCGCGCGGCGGCTGGAGATCCTGGCCGGCCTGGGCGCGGTGGAGGTCGTCCACGCGCGCGGGAACGCGCGCTACCGCGTCTCCGGGCTCTTCGCCTCGGGCGACAACGACGTGGCGGACCACCGCGCCACGGGCTTCGACGCGATCTACGAGCTGCCGAGCTTCGCGGGAGGCACCTTCAGCTTCTGGGCGCGCTCCGGCATCGTGCTCGCCCAGACCGGCGTCCTCCTCAAGGCCCCCGCCAGCCTGCTGCCCGCGCTGCGCAGCCACAAGTTCGAGGGCCAGGCCAACTTCGTGAACCCCGGCGTGCTCATCCTCAACGCGGGCGCGGAGCTCGTCCTCTCGCCGAAGCTGACCGTGGTGGTGAGCGGCGGCCACCTCTGGTTCCACCAGACGGACGCGCTGGAGGAGCTGCTCTTCCAGCCGAGCATCGACCACTCCATCGGGTTCGACCTCGGCGGGGGCGCGGTCTACCGCCCGCTGGGCAACGACGGGCTGATGGTGGTGGGCGGCCTCACGGGGCTGATACCCACGCTGGGCTTCAACGACATCTACACGTCGGGCTGCGACGGCGTGCCGGGCTGCGGGGCCAAGGAGCGGGGCCTGGCCAACGCCTTCCTCCAGGTCCAGCTCGTTTTCTAGATCCTAGTAGGAGAGCAGGGCGCGCAGGGCGGGCAGCAGGCGCGCGCGCGGCGAGAACACGTCCTCCAGCGCCTTGCTGAAGGGGATGGGCATGTCGAGGGCGGCCACCCGCTCCACGGGCGCGTCGAGCCACTCGAAGGCCTCGCGCCCCACCGCGGCCGCGACCTCCGCCCCGAAGCCCGCGGTGTGGGGCGCCTCGTGCAGCACCAGCACGCGCCCCGTCTTGCGCGCGGACTCCACCACCGCGGCCACGTCCCAGGGCACGAGCGTCCGCAGGTCCACCACCTCGATGCGCCGGCCCTCGTCCGCCAGCCGGTTGGCCGCCTCCACCGCCCAGGGCACGCCCACCGACCACGTCACCACGGTGGCGTCGGTGCCCTCCCGCACCACGCGCGCCGCGCCCAGGGGCAGGGCGTAGAAGCCGTCGGGCACGCGCTCCCTGGCCGAGCGGTAGAGGAGCTTGTGCTCGAGGTAGAGCACGGGGTTGCCGTCCTCGATGGCGGAGAGGAGCAGGCCCTTGGCGTCGTAGGGGGTGGCGGGGGCGACCACCTTGAGCCCGGCCACGTGCGCGAACCAGGCCTCCGGGTTCTGCGAGTGGAAAGGTCCGGCCCCCATCCCTCCGCCCACGGGCGCGCGCACCACCACGGGCACGCGCGCTCCCCAGCGGTAGTGCGTCTTGGCCAGGTTGTTCACGATCTGGTTGAAGCCGCACGTGATGAAGTCGCCGAACTGCATCTCCACC
>DATBIO010000165.1:0-2499 GCA_036556965.1 Vicinamibacteria bacterium | reverse complement strand
ACGCGGAGCTGGCCGTCCAGGGGCACGCGCTGGCCCAGATCAACAAGGCCAAGTACGGCGCGGTGCGCCGCCTGTACCTCGGCCTCCAGATCATGACCCTCATGGCCGTGGTCCTCATGGCCATCGGCTCCTACTTCGTGCTCTCCGGCAAGGCGCGCCGGTTGGACGCCAAGGCCCGCGAGCGCGCGGGGCTCAGCGGCCTCCTCGGCGGCGCGGCCGACGGCGATCTCCCCGAGCCCACGCGCCTGACCGACATCGGCGTGCGGGAGCCCTCGGGAGTGGCCGCCGACCCCCGCACCGGCCACGTGTTCCTGGTCGGCGACGACGGCAGCCTGGCCGAGCTCGACGGAGCCGGCAAGCGCCTCCGCGCGGGACCGGTCAAGGGCAACCTGGAGGACGTGACCGTGCACACCCCCTCCGGGAACCTGGTGCTGCTCGCCGAGGGGTCGTCGGAGCTGATCCTCTATGACGCCGCGTCCTCCCGGGAAGTCCGGCGCCTCAAGCTGGACCACGACGCCGTCCTGGGCCAGCCGCGCGGCGACCGCACGCAGGGGTTCGAAGGCATCGCCTTCCGGGAGGACCCCGCCCGGCCCGGAGGCGGCGTCTTCTACCTGACCCACCAGCACGCGCCCGCCCTCCTCCTGGCCCTGGCCTTCGATCCGGCCAAGGCGACCACGGTGGGTGGCGACACCGTGCTGGGCCGCTGGCCCCTGGGCAGCCACGGCGACCTCACCGCCGTGACCTGGGTCCCCGCGCTGGAGCGGCTCCTGGTCATCGCGGAGAAGGACGACCAGCTGCTGGTGGTGGGCACGGACGGGACGCTCGAGCGCGAGCTCACCCTGCCCGGCGACCAGCAGGAGGGCATCGCCCTCGACGCGCAGGGCACGCTCTGGGTGGCCGACGACAAGGACAAGTCCCTCCTGCGCTTCGAGAACGCGCTGGAGGCGCTGCAGGGCAGGAAGCCCGACGGCCGGGGCACCGGCCTGCGCATCCCCGGCTAGTCGTCCTCGCGGGCCGCCGCCCGCCGCCCCCCCTTGCGCTGGCCCTGGTGCCGCTTGGCGCGCAGGCGCGCTTCGCGCGCGGCGGCGGTGGGCGTGGTGGGCCGGCGCACCCGCGGCTCGCGCAGGGCGAGCGCGACCAGGCGGCGCACCTTCTCCCGCGCGTCCTCCAGGTTCCGGTGCTGGTCGCGCGTGCGCTGGCTGACCACCACCAGGAGGCCGTCCGCGTCCCTGCGGGTCTCGGCCAGGGCCGCCAGCCGCTGGCGCGCCGCCGCGCCCAGGCCCTCGATCCTCGAGAGGTCCACGCGCAGCTCCACCTTCGAGGCCACCTTGTTGACGTTCTGCCCGCCCGGCCCCGAGGAGCGCACGGCCCGTAGCGACAGGGCGGCCGCGGGCACGACGACGCGGCCGACACGGATGGCCGAAGGCATGACCCACCTTTCGTGGACTCGCCCGCCTCGATTGTTGTATAAGCTCCGCCAGTCAACAACACAAGATCACTTGACGCGAAGCCCGCTCGGGTCGGGAGAGAGGCGGTGTCCGTGGCGACTGTCCGGCCGGATTTCCAATCGGTTCCTGCCCACGCCGAGGCGCCCGTGCGCTTCGGAGACTACGTGGGCCAGGTCTCCGTCACACACCGCCAGGTCAGCATGAACGAGCTGGCGCGCCTCTCGTCCGACCAGGCCACCCAGATACAGGTGGGAGCCACGGAGGCGGCGGCGCTCCTCAGGCCCTACCTCAGTCCGCGCTTCATGGAGCAGGCCAAGGCGGTGGTGCCGCTGGCCCTCTACCTGGCCCTCTTCCAGATCCTCATGCTGCGCCAGGGCGTGGCCCGGAGCTGGGCCGTCACCGCCGGGCTGGTGGCGGTGATGCTGGGTCTGATGCTCTTCATGGAGGGGCTCAAGCTCGGACTCATGCCCCTTGGCGAGTCGATCGGCAACACGCTGCCCGCGCGCAGCCCGCTGCCCGTCGTGCTGGGGGTCACCTTCCTGCTCGGGATCGGAGTGACCCTGGCCGAACCCGCCATCGGCGCGTTGCAGGAGGCGGGGAAGATCGTGAGCCCAGAGGCCGCGCCGGTGCTCTACACCCTGCTCACCAGCAAGGCCAACCTGCTGAAGGCGGCGGTGGGGGTCGGGGTGGGCGCCGCCGCCGTGCTCGGCACGCTGCGCTTCGTCTACAACTGGAGCCTCAAGCCCCTCATCTACATGTCCGTGATCCCCACCCTCGGCCTGACCGTGGTGGCGGCCATGCACCCGGACATGCGGCAGGTCATCGGCCTGGCCTGGGACTGCGGCGCGGTGACCACGGGCCCGGTGACGGTACCCCTGGTGCTGGCCCTGGGCATCGGCGTGGCGGCGGCGGTCGGCAAGGGAGAGTCGAGCCTCCAGGGCTTCGGCATCGTGACCCTGGCCTCGCTCTTTCCCATCGTGGCCGTGCTCTTGAGCCCCCTGGTGATGGGCGACGTCGCGCCGGCGGCGGCCGCCGCCACCCTGGCGGCGGC
>DATBIO010000164.1:0-3089 GCA_036556965.1 Vicinamibacteria bacterium | reverse complement strand
CCTCGCCCTGGGACCGGCCGTCCGCGATGAGCGAATCGACGGACCAGGAGAGCATGTTGATGAAGCCGGGAGCCACGGCCAGGCCCTTGGCCTCCACGACCCTGGCCGCCCTGGCCTGCGAGAGGTCGCCCACCGCTGCGATCTCGTCTCCCCGGATCCCCACGTCGGTGCGGAGGGCGGGGCCGCCGGTGCCGTCGTACACGGTTCCCCCCCGGAGGATCACGTCGAAGGCCGGCGCTTCCGCCCGGGCGGTGGGGGCCAGGGCCAGCACGGCCAGGACCTTCGACCACACGCGCGTGCCAAGGCGTTGCCTCATGGTCAGCTCTCCTCCCGCATGTCGATGCCGAGCTGCTTGCACTTCTTGTAGAGGTGGCTCCGCTCCAGGCCCAGGCTGCGCGCGGCGTTGGTGGCGTGCCCGCCGGTGGCGCGCAGGCGCTCGCGGATCACCTCGCGCTCGTAGGCGTCCATGAGGTCCTTGAGCGCGCCCTCCGTGGGCAGGGCGGCCGTGGCGGCGGGGGACGAGGAGGCGGGGAGGGCCAGCCGCACGTCGGCCGCCTCCAGGGGGTCGGCGTCGCCGAGGATGAGCGCCCGCTCCACCACGTTGCGCAGCTCGCGCACGTTGCCGCGCCAGGGCTGCTGCTTGAGCAGGGCCAGGGCCTCCGCGGAGAAGCGGCGCGGCTTCCAGTGGTTGCGCCGGGCGGCGGCGGCCAGGAAGTGCTCGGCCAGGGCGGGCACGTCGGCCGCGCGCTCGCGCAGCGCGGGCGCGCGCACGGTCAGGGTGCTGATGCGGTAGTAGAGGTCCTCGCGGAAGCGGCCCTGCCGGATGAGCGCGTCGAGGTCCTGGTTGGTGGCGGAGATGAGCCGCACGTCCACGCGGATCACGCCCTGGCCCCCCACGCGGGTGATCTCCCCGTCCTGGAGCACGCGCAGGAGCTTGGCCTGCATGGACGCCGTCATGTCCCCGATCTCGTCCAGGAAGAGGGTGCCCCCGTCCGCCGCCTCGAAGCGGCCCCGCCGCTGGGCCACCGCTCCGGAGAAGGCCCCCTTCTCGTGGCCGAACAGCTCGCTCTCCACCAGCTCCGCGGGCACCGCCGCGCAGTTCATCTTCACGAAGGGGCCGCGCTGGCGGGGGGAGAGCTCGTGCACGGCCCGCGCCGCCAGCTCCTTGCCCGTCCCGTTCTCGCCGAGGATGAGGACGGGCACGTCGGAGGGGGCGGCGCGCTCGATGAGGCGGCGCAGGGCGGCCATGGGCGGGCTGTCCCCGATCAGGGCCAGCTCGTCCTGCCAGTAGCGCTGGAGCTCGCGGTTCTCCCGCTGCAGCGAGTCGAGGCGCAGCGCGTTGCGCAGGGTCAGCAGCAGGCGGTCCAGGCTGACCGGCTTCTCCACGAAGTCGAGGGCGCCCAGGCGGGTGGCCCGCACCGCCGTCTCCACGCCGGCCTGGCCGCTCATGAGCACGATGGGCACGTCGGGCCGGACGGCGCGGGCGCGGGCCAGGAAGTCGAGGCCGTCCATCTCCGGCATCACCACGTCGCAGAGGATGGCGTCCACCGGCTCCTCCTCCAGCCGCTCCAGGGCGCGGGGCCCGGAGGCGGCGGTGAGGGCCGTGTAGCCCTCCAGGGCGAAGGCGCGCGAGAGCGAGGCCAGGGTGCCCTGGTCGTCGTCCACGATGAGGACCCTCGGCTTGGCGGAGCTCATTCCCTGTGTGTCCTCCTGGGGTCGTCGGCGGTGGCGGCGGGGAAGACGAGGGTGAAGGTGGTGCCCGCCCCCGGCTCGCTGGCCACCTGCACCCGTCCGCCGTGGTCGGAGACGATGCCCTGCACGATGGCCAGGCCGAGCCCCGTGCCCCCCTTCTTGGTGGTGAAGTACGGCGTGAACAGGCGCGTGCGCTGCTCCTCGGTGAGGCCGGGCCCCGTGTCCTCCACGTCCACGCTCACCCCCGCCGGCCCCGCCGACGTGCGCACGCGCAGCACGCCCCCCTCCGGCATGGCGTCGAGGGCGTTGGCCAGCAGGTTGGAGAGGGCGCGTCCCACCAGGTCGCGGTCGGCCCGCACGGGCGGGAGGCCGGGCGGGAAGGAGGTCTCGATGCGCACGCCGTCCGCGCGGTGGCGGTGGAGGGAGAGGGCGTGCTCCGCCACCTCGCTCAGGTCGAGGACGGCGGGCTGCGGGCGGGGCATGCGCGCGAACTGGCTGAACTCGTCCACGATCTTCCGCAGGGCCCGCAGCTCCTCCAGGATGGTGTCGCTCGACTCGCGGAACAGGGCGCGGAAGCGCGCGTCCGCCTCCGCCCCCTCGCCCTGGTCCAGCACGCGGCGCAGGGTCTCGATGGAGAGCTGGATGGGGAAGATCGGGTTCTTCAGCTCGTGGGCCAGCCGGCGCGCCATCTCGCGCCAGGCCGCCACGCGCTCCGCCTGCAGCAGGCGCTCGCGCGAGGTCAGGAGCTCGCCCGTCATCTCCTCGAAGGTGCGGGCCAGGCGGCCCACCTCGTCGGGGGCGCCCTGGGGCACGGGGGCGCCCAGGTCGCCCTCCGCCACGCGGCGCGCCGCCTCCGAGAGGTCCTCCACCGGCCGCGCGATGCGCGCGGAGAGGACGATGCCCGCGGCCACCGCGGCGAGGAGGGCGGCCGCGGCGATGCCCAGGCCGAGCAGGCGCACGCCGCTGGTCAGCGCGGTCAGGGACCGGCGCGGGGTGGCCGCCACCAGCCAGAGCGACGGGGCCAGGGAGACCGCGCGCCAGCGGTGCGGCTCTCCCAGCAGCGAGGTCTCCCCCGCGCCGTCCCGGGGCAGGGGCGGCCGCGCCCAGCCCGCGAGGGCGGAGCCGGAGGCCGCGATCCAGCGCCGGCGCTCCTGGTCGTAGAGCGCGAGGTCGAGGCCGGTGAGGCTGCTCAGCTCGCGGGCGAAGGCGGCATCGACGAAGTAGCCGCCGCGGACGGTGACGGGGCGCGCGCGCCATTCGCCCGGCGCGGAGGCGGTGACCGCGAGGCGCAGCGCCGCGCCGTGACCCTCCGCCACCTTCTCCACTCGGTAGTCGGGCAGGCCGCCGAAGAGCTGGTCGCGGTCGGGCAGGCCGTAGCCGGCGGGCCAATGGTGCGA
>DATBIO010000163.1:0-11286 GCA_036556965.1 Vicinamibacteria bacterium | reverse complement strand
ATGGAAGGGATCCAGTCTCCTCTCTCCACGAACTGGAAGCCGGAGGCGTCCTTGTCGAACCAGAACCAGAGGGGCAGGCTGACCAGGAAGCCCACGAAGGTGGTCACGTTGGCGATCCAGCGCACCGCGTTGGGCTGGCGGCCGAGAGGGGGCAGGAGCAGGAGCAGCGCCCCCAGCGCCGGCGTGTAGGTGACGATGGAGAGCAGGTGGTTCCGGAAGAAGTCCATGGAAGCTCCCTACCAGGCCGGCATGTTCAATAGAGACCCAGCAGGAACCGCCCCGCGCCGATCAGCAGGAAGACGCCGATGAGCATGGCCAGCGCGTAGTGCTGGACGAGGCCGTTCTGCACGGAGCGGAACAGGTAGCTGGCGTTGTCCAGGACCAGGCCCGTGAGGTTGACGAGGCCGTCCACCACGTAGCGGTCCCAGGCGTTGGAGAAGCGCGCCACCACGTCGCGGGTGAGCCAGGCCGACCCGTTGACGCCCAGCCCCGGCCGCACCTCGCCGTCGCCCCCGTCCACCACGTAGCGGTCCACCGCGTGCAGCGCGCGCCCGCCGCCCAGGGCCGCCCCCCGCACGAACAGGCGGTCGTACAGCTCGTCCACGTAGTACTTGTGGAGGAGAAGGCGGTGGGGGCCCCGCAGCGAAGCGGCCATCCGCTCCGCCAGGGCCGGCCGGCTCTTGTAGAGGAAGCGCGCGAGGAAGATCCCGGCGGCGGCCAGGGCCACGCTGGCGAACATGAGACCCCACTCCGCCCCCTCGTCCTCGAGGGGATGGGGGAAGACCTCGCCCAGGGCGTGGTGCGCGGGCTCGAGCGCCGGCTCCAGGAAGCGCTCGAAGAGGTTCGGCACGTGCAGCGCGTGCCCGATGACCTTGGGGATGCCCAGGTAGCCGGCCAGCACCGCGCCCAGCGCCAGCACGGCCAGGGGCACGGTCATGGAGCGCGGCGACTCGTGCACGTGGCGCGCCTGCTCCTCGGTGCCGCGGAAGTCCCCGTGGAAGGTCATGTAGAAGAGCCGGAACATGTAGAAGGCGGTGAGGGCGGCGCCCAGGAATCCCACTGCCCACACCACCCGGCCGTACCCGCCCACGCGGAAGGCCATCCACAGGATCTCGTCCTTGGAGAAGAAGCCGGCCAGCAGCGGCACCCCCGCGATGGCCAGGCAGCCCACGAACATCGTGAGGTGGGTGAGGGGCATCTTCTTGCGCAGCCCGCCCATGTGCCGCATGTCCTGCTCGCCGGACATGCCGTGGATCACCGAGCCGGACCCGAGGAAGAGCAGCGCCTTGAAGAAGGCGTGGGTCATGAGGTGGAAGACCCCGGCCGCGAAGGCGCCCACCCCGCAGGCCAGGAACATGTAGCCGAGCTGGCTCACGGTGGAGTAGGCCAGCACCCGCTTGATGTCGTACTGCACGAGGCCGATGGTGGCCGCGAAGATGGCGGTGAGGGCGCCCACCACCGCCACCGTCATCATGGCCTTGGGCGCGTGGGCGTAGATGGCGGAGGACCGCGCCACCATGTACACCCCGGCCGTCACCATGGTGGCGGCATGGATGAGGGCGGAGACGGGCGTGGGGCCCTCCATGGCGTCGGGCAGCCAGACGTAGAGCGGGATCTGCGCGCTCTTGCCGCAGGCGCCCACGAACAGCAGCAACCCGATCAGGGGCAGCGTTCCCGTCCACGTCCAGTCCACCGCCGCCTGCGCGGCCGCCCCCATCACCGTCCGGAAGTCCAGGCTGCCGAAGCTCCAGAAGATCAGGAACATGCCCAGCGCGAAGCCGGCGTCGCCGATGCGGTTCACGATGAACGCCTTCTTCCCGGCGTCGGAGGCGCTCTGCTTGTGGAACCAGAAGCCGATCAGGAGGTAGGAGCACAGGCCCACGCCCTCCCAGCCCACGAAGAGCATGAGGTAGTTCGCCCCCATGACCAGGGTGAGCATCGCGAACATGAACAGGTTCAGGTACGCCATGTACCGGGCGTAGCCGGCGTCGTGGGCCATGTACCCCGTCGAGTAGACGTGGATGAGGAAGCCCACGAAGGTGACCACGAGGATCATCACCGAGGTCAGGGGGTCCACCTGGTAGGCCCAGTCCACGGCGAAGCGCGCCGTTCCCGCGGCCGTCTCCGCCGCGCCCCCGGGCAGCCAGGTCCACAGGGTCTGCGCCAGGGCATGCCCGGGCGTGCGCGCCGCCTCGAGAACGGCGGCCACGGAGAAGAGGAAGGCCAGGGCGACGGTCCCGCAGGCCACCAGGCCCACGAGGGCGGGGGGCGGAGGGTGGTGCGCGTCGTGGCCGTGTCCGTGCCCCGCGTCGTGCCCGTGCGCGCCGTGGGCCGCGCCGTGGGCGGCGTGCGCCGAAGGCTCCGGTCCCAGGGCCGGGCCCGGCAGCCCGAGGCGGCGGCGCGCCAGGCGGACCCCGATGGTGAAGTTGAAGGCGAAGCCCAGCAGGGGGAGCAGCGGTATGAGGAAGAGGAACTTGCTCATGGGGATCGAGCGGCGCGGATCTTACAACAACCGGGATGGCGCGGCCGCCGGGGTGCCTGATCGCCTATCCTCTCCTCCCGATGGTCGGGCGCCTCCTTCTCGCCACGGCGGCCACGGCGCTGTCCCTCCTCCTGGCCGAAGGGGTGACACGCCTGCTGGCTTCCCGCCTGTTCGACATGGACAGCCCCACGCACCGCTTCGATCCCCAGCTCGGGCACGTCCAGAAGTCCGGCCTGACCATGGTGCGCAGCAACGAGGCGGACGAGAGGGTGCGCGTGGTGGGCGGCGCCCTCGGCATCCGCGAGCCGCCTGCCCCGTACCGCCGGGGCGCCCCCACGGTGCTGGTGGCGGGCGACTCGTTCGCCGCGGGCACCCAGCTGCGCTTCGAGGACACGTGGCCGTGGCACCTCCAACAGGCCCTGCGCGCGGGCGGAGCGGACGTGCAGGTGGTGAACGCGGGGGTAGACGGCTACGACCTGGGCCAGACCTACCTCCTCACCCTCCGCGTCTGGGACGCCTTCCCCCCGCGGCTCCTGGTGCTCAGCCTCTACGCGGGCAACGACATCCTCGACTACGACCGGGCCGCGGCGCGTCCCCCCTGGCGACGTGCGGGCCCCGGCGACTGGCTGCGCGAGCGCTCCTACTTCCTCCACCTGCTGGGGGCCGCCCGCCGCCGCTGGCGGGGCGAAAAGGCACCGGCCCCCGGCCACCCGCTGGCGGACTGGTCGCCACGGTCGGTGCCCGGCTTCGACCGCCTTCCGCCCCCGCAGCAGCGCTCGCTGCGACGACACTTCGCGGCCGAGGAGATGATGCCGGTGCTGCGTGGGGGGGAGGAGTCCGCGCGCCGGCTCGCGTCCACGGAGCGCATGCTCTCTGCCTTCGCCGCCCTCGCGCGGGAGCGCGGGGCCGGCCTGGCCGTGGTCCTCATCCCCACCAAGCAGCAGGCGGTGCCCGAGCAGCGCGCGGAATGGATGGCCCTGCACGGCCTGACCCTCGAGCAGGCGCTCGCTCCCCAGCGTGGGCTCGGGGCCTGGGCGCGCCGGGAGGGCGTCCTGCTCGTCGACACGACGGAGGCGCTGGCGCGCGCCCCCCGCCCCGCGTCCCTCTTCTGGACCGTGAACATGCACCTCGCCCACGAGGGACATCGCGTGGTGGCCGCGGCGGCGGCCGAGCCGCTGCGGGCCGCCGTACTCGGCCCCTGAGGAAGGCGCGCGCCGGGCGGCTCAGGGCGCGTGCCGCGTGTCGCCCCGCGCCATGCGCAGCGCGTGGGGCAGCAGGGGGATCAGCAGGCGAAGGCCGTCGCGCACCCCGGCCGGGCTCCCGGGCAGGTTCACGACGAGGCAGGCGCCCACCAGCCCGGCCCGGCCGCGTGAGAGCACGCTGAGCGGCGTCTGCGCGCGCCCCTCGCCGCGCAGGAGCTCGGGCAGGCCGGGTGCCTCGCGCTCGAGCACGTCGCCCGTGGCCTCCGGCGTCACGTCGCGGGGGCCGAAGCCCGTGCCGCCGGTGGTGACGACGAGGGCCGCGTGCGCCGCCGCGGCGCGCAGGCGGGAGGCGATCTCCGCCCGCTCGTCCGCGACCACCGCCGCCGGCTCCACCGCGAAGCCGGCCTCGCGCAGCAGCCGCACGGCCTCCGCGCCGGAGAGGTCCGGGCGCTCGCCGCGGGCCACGCCGTCGCTCACCGTCAGCACCACCGCCCGCGCTCCCGTGGCGTCCTCGTGGGGCATCGTTGACGGCCTCCGCCGCCGACCCCTATAGTGTCCTCTAGGCGGTGACCCGCACGGACCCGCCGCGCCCAAGATGCCCTTGCTTGTTCTCGCCCTGGCCCTGGCGTTCCAGTCCGCGCCCGGCCCCGAGCCGCCCGCCCGCCAGGTGACCATCACCGTCACGGACGAGAAGGGGGGCCCGGTCGAGGGGCTCGGCCTCCAGGACGTGGCCGTGCTGGAGGACGGGGTGGCGCGGCCCGTCACCGAGTTCGAGGCCGACAGCCGCCCCTTGACGCTGGCCGTGCTCGTGGACAGCAGCGCGCCCATGTCCTCCTTCTATCGTCTCAACCTCGTGGAGCCCGTCGAGCGCTTCCTGGCCGCCCTCCCCGAGGGCTCGCGCTTCGCGGTGTGGACCACGGGGGACCGCCCGCAGAAGGTGGCGGACTACGGCCAGGACGCGGCCCAGGCCTCGCGCGCGCTGCGGCGCGTGTACCCGCAGGGCGGCAACACCCTCCTGGACGCCATCGTGGAGGCCTCCCGGGACCTCAAGGACGAGGAGGGCCGGCGCGCGGTGGTGCTGATCGTGACCGGGCTGGGCCCCGGCTTCACCAACCACGACCGCCACCGCGTGGTGGACGAGGGCATGAAGAGCGGAGCCACCTTCCTCGCCGTGCACTTCGACGAGGGCCGCGTCACCCTCGACCCGCGCAACCGCGAGTCGGGGGAGGTGAGCGCCTTCGAGTACGAGTACGTGCTCGAGCAGCTCAGCGAGCGCTCGGGCGGGCAGCGCCAGTCCCTCCTCAGCCCCATGGCCATCGGCACCGCGGTGGCGCAGATGGCGGGCGCGGTGCGGGCGCAGTACCGCCTGCGCTACGAGCCGCTGCCCGCAGGGGGAAAGGACGACCGCAAGCTCGAGGTCACGGTGGCGCGCCCGGGCGCGCGGGCCCAGGTGGGAGCGGTCAAGCCATGACCAGGCGCGCCGCCCTGGGAGCGGCGCTGGCGGCGCTCCCCGCCCTCGTGGCCGGCCAGGCGCCGGCCCCGCGGCCGACCCGCCGTCCCCCCACCTTCGAGGTGGGCATCGACGTCATCAACCTCAACGTCTCCGTGACCGACGGCCAGAACCACTACGTCACCAAGCTGGCGGAGCGGGACTTCGCCGTCTTCGAGGACGGCGTGCGGCAGGACCTCACCCTCTTCACCCACGAGGACCTGCCCATCTCGATGGTGCTGCTCATCGACGGCTCCGCCTCCATGGACGAGAAGCTGCGCACGGCCCAGGAGGCCGGGGTGCGCTTCTGCAAGACCCTGCGCGCGGAGGACGTGGCCCAGGTGGTGCAGTTCAACGACCGCATCACCGCGCTCCAGGACTTCACCAACGACCAGGCGCTCCTGGAGAAGGCCATCCGGCGCACCGAGGCCACCGGTCCCACCGCCCTCCACAACGCCCTCTACGTCTCCCTCAAGGAGCTGGGCAAGCAGAAGAGGGCCGCGGAGCTGCGCCGGCGCGCCATCGTCCTCCTCTCCGACGGCGAGGACACCGCCTCCCTGGTGGACGACGAGCAGGTCCTGGAGCTGGCGCGGAAGTCCGAGATCGCCATCTACTCCATCAGCCTGCAGGCCAAGCGCGTGCCGGAGCGCAACCGCATGGCCTTCAGCCAGGCCACCCACCTGCTCACCACCCTGAGCCGGGAGAGCGGCGGACAGGTCTACTTCACCAACTCGCTGTCCGAGCTCGACACGGTCTACGACCGCATCGCCGAGGAGCTGCGCACGCAGTACAACCTCGGCTACGTCTCCGCCAACGCCAAGAAGGACGGCCGGTGGCGCAGGATCGTGGTCCGCGTCCCTTCCCGCGACGACCTCACCATCCGCCACAAGATCGGCTACTACGCCCCGCGCGGCTGAGCGCCGGCCGCGGCCGTCCGTGGCCGCCGGCTAGAACCCGAGGAACACCCCCACGTGCGAGCGGCCGCAGCGCAGGCCGCCGTGGTAGTGGAACGCGACCGCGGGCGCCCCGTAGTACCCGTAGGGATAGCTGTAGGTGAACCCGAAGCCGGTCCCGTAGCCGTAGGGGTACCCGTACACGTACGGCGCGGGTAGCGGCGCGTAATACGGCGCCCGGTACCCTGAATAGCCGTAGCCGTGTCCGTAGTACCCGTAGCCGCGGCCCGCGTAGTGCGGGTAGCGGTAGGCGCGGTAGGCGTTGTAGTGGCCGTAGCCGTGCGAGCGGTAGCCGTGCGAGCGGTAGCCGTGCGAGCTGTAGCCGTGCGAGCGGTGGCCTTGCGAGCGGTAGCCGTACGACGAGTGGCCGTTACCCCGCGAGCTGCGGTGGCCCGCTTCGGCAGGCAAGGCGAAGATGAGGGTCAGCGCGGCCGCCGGAAGGAGCGTGCTTGTCTTCATGTCTTCCCCTCCTGCGACGTCCCCTACTCTATCGTGATCTGGACCCGTTCGCCGTCGTCCCCCTCGATGTCCACCACCCGGCCCTTGCCGAGGCGCTGCAGCTCCTTCCAGAAGTTGTCGGCGTCGTAGCCCTTCTTGCGCAGCTCGCGCCGGGCCTCGTCGGGGAGGCTCTTGAACAGGACCTCCGCCAGGGCCATGGGCAGGCGGACCCGGACCTCCGGCCGCCGCTTGCCCGCGCTGTAGATGCGCACTTCGAGCACGCGCCCCGCCCCGCCCGCCATGGGCGGGTCGTCCGGGCGGGACGGGATGTCGGCCAGGGACGCGGGGTCGAGGCGGAGGAGGGCGAGCTTGGCCCTCTGCACCAGGTCCTCGTCGTCGCTGGCGGCCACGATCTGCTTGAGCACGGGCACCGCGGGCCGGCCGGCCTCGGACCCGAGGCCCCCCAGCTGGAGCGCGGCGAAGTCGCGGACGTTCGCGCTCGGATCGCGCAGGGCCTGGTGGAGGAGGGCGAGGTGGTCGACCTTGCCCTCGCGGTAGAGCCGGGCGGCCAGGCCGAGCTGGTGGGTGCGCGCTTCCTGGAGCAGCTCGCGGTCGGCGGGCTTGCGCGCCAGGAAGGAGCCGAACTCGCGGAAGGCGCGCTCGTGCTCGCCCAGGCTCTCGCTGGAGCGGGCCACCCAGTAGGCGGCCGCCTCCGCCTCGCCCCCCGTGGACGCGCCCAGCACCTCCTGCCAGGCCTGGCGCGCCTCCGCGTACTTGCGGTCGAAGTAGAGGGCCTTGGCCGCGCGCACCTTGTCGGGGTCGGCGGCGGTCAGGGCCAGGAGGACGGCCAGAGCGGCGAGGAGCGGCTTCATCCCATGAGCTCCCGCGCGGCCAGGTCGATGCGGATGAGCAGGCGGCGCCGCGCGATCTCGCGCTCGAGGGCCTCGAGGTCTCCGCGGCGCACGCAGGACTCGAGCGCGGCCACCTCCCGCAGCACGTGCTCGACCTCCTCCATCACGGGGTAGGCGCCGCCGGCCTCGGGCTCGGAGAGGTCGGCCACCATGGCCCGGCGCGCGAGCAGGGCCTTGCTCCGCCGCGCCTCCTCGCCCACGTCCACGTGCTCCTCACGGCGGGGGCAGCGCTCGGAGGGGCCGGCGACGGTGACCAGGAGGTCCTGGGCCTCGCTGAGGTAGCGCGCGGCCTGCTCCCGCCGCACCGTGCGCTCCATCTGCTCCAGCAACGGGGCCGCCTCCTCCTCCTCCACCTCCGCCGCGGCGGGCGGCGGTACGACCGCCGGCCGCGGCAGCAGGGCAACGAGGGCCAGCAAGGCGGCGGCCGCCGCCGCCCAGGCCGGCCAGCGCCCCGCCGCGGGCGACGGGACAGGCGCGTCGAGGCGCGCGCGCACGCGCGTCACCAGCGCATCGAGGGGCACGGGCGCGGGCGCCCGCCGCACGGGGTCGTCGGCCACCAGGGCCAGCACCGCCTCCACCTCGGCCCGGCGGGCGCGGCAGCGCGGGCACGAGGAGGCATGGGCCAGCGTCTCCGCGCGCTCGCTCCCGTCGAGCGCGCCCGCGGCCAGCAGGTCCACCCGCCGCTCCCAGCGGCCGTGGCCGATCATGGCCGGGTCCTCACGCCAGGGCCTCGCGCAGCCGCGTCACCGCCCGGTGAAGCGTGCTCTTCACGGTCCCCAGGCGCAGTCCCAGGACCCTGGCGATCTCGTCCAGGCTGCGCTCGTCGTAGTGCCGCAGCACGAAGACCGCGCGCTGGCGCGCGGGCAGGTCGAGGAGCGCGCGGTCCAGGCGCTCCCGCACCTCCCGCTCGCGCAGGGGGAGGTCCGCGCCGCCTCCCGCCGACACCCAGCGCGCGTCGTGGTCCGCGTGCTCGGGCAGCGGCTCCTCGCGGGCCCGGCGGCGCCGCTGGCGGCGGTAGCGGTCGATGGCGCAGTTGACCGCGATGCGCGTCAGCCAGTGCGCGGGCTCCCCCGCGGGATCCCAGCGCGCCGCGCCGCGCCACGCCTTCACGAACGCGTCCTGCACCACCTCCAGCGCCTCCTCCTCCGTCCGCACGTAGGCCAGGGCCACCCGGAAGAGGCGCTGGTAGTGCCGTTCCATGAGAGGCACCAGCGCCTCCCGCTCCCCGCGGGCCAGGGCGTCCAGGCATTCCCGGTCGGACTCCACCCGCGGACGCTAGCAGGGGCCCTCGCCGCGGCGGTGACGGCCGGCGCGCGGGCACGCGCCTAGCGGAGCCAGACGAGCACCTGGGCGCCGTCGTCGCCGTCCACCTCCGCCACCATACCGAGGCCCATCTTCTCGATGTCCTCCCACAGCCGCTCGTTGTCGATGCGAATCCGGCCGCGCAGCCGGACGTGCCCGCCGTGCTCGTCCTCCCAGTCCTTCCAGTCGGCGGCGCGGGCCAGCCACATCGGCACCGACACGCGCACCAGCTCGCCGTCGCTGGGGTCCCAGACCAGGACGTTGACCTCGCGCGCGGGGCCCGGCTGGCCGGCGAGGCGGGCCGCCTCCTCCCGCGCCTGGCGGAAGACGGGACCGGCGTTCTTGACCTTCGTCACCTGCACCATGCAGGCGGACGACACCGCCGCCAGGGCCGACACGGTGAGGACCGCTGCTCGTCTCATGGGTCTTCTCTCCCCCCACAGCCGTAACGCCCCCACCGGGTCGGAGGTTCCCCGGAGCCTCCGGTTTGCGCCCGTCGGAGGTGGGCCCTATCATGCTCAAGCTACTGAAAGGACTGATCTTGGAGCCACGCCGCGACCCGATGCTCGACTTCGCCGTCAAGGACACCTGGCGGATCTTCCGCATCATGGGCGAGTTCGTGGAGGGGTTCGAGACGCTCTCCCAGGTGAAGGGCGTGGCCATCTTCGGTTCCGCCCGCAGCCAGCCCCGTAGCGCCGACTATCAACGGGCGGAGGAGATGGGGCGCGCCCTGGCCCTGGCGGGCTATGCCGTGATCACGGGAGGCGGGCCGGGGGACATGGAGGCCGCCAACAAGGGGGCCCTGGAAGCGGGCGGCGAGTCGGTGGGCCTGGCCATCGAGCTGCCCTACGAGCTCAAGCCCAACCCCTACCTGACGCGCACCCTCTCCTTCCGGTACTTCTTCGTGCGCAAGGTCATGTTCGTGAAGTACAGCATGGCCTTCGTCATCCTGCCCGGCGGCTACGGCACCCTCGACGAGATGTTCGAGGCGGTGACGCTGATCCAGACCAAGAAGGTCAAGCCCTTCCCCGTCATCCTGGTGGGCGACGACGACTACTGGGACGGCCTGCTGGAGTGGATCAGGAAGACCCTGGTCCCGCGCGGGAAGGTGCGCCAGGAGGAGATCGCGATCCTCCAGCGCGCGCGCACCAAGGCCGAGGTCCTGAAGATCCTGAAGCGCCAGGCGCGCACGCCGCCGCGCGACAAGTCGGGCCGCATGCGCGCCGGCCGCGAGATCCCCTAGGCGCCGCCGCGCCGTGCCCGGCGCCCTCCGTTCGCGCTCGGCTACAATCCGCGGGCCATGGCCTACACCATCACGCTGATCCCGGGAGACGGCATCGGACCCGAGGTGGTCTCCGCCGCCGTGCGCGTGCTCACCGCCACCGGCATCGCGTTCGAGTGGGAGACCGAGAACGCAGGGGCGGGCGCCATGGGCAAGGAGGGCGAAGCCCTTCCCGAGCGCGTGCTGGACTCCATCCGGCGCAACAAGGTGGCCTTGAAGGGCCCCACCGCCACCCCGGTGGGCAGCGGCCACCGCTCGGTGAACGTGGAGCTGCGCAAGCGGCTCGACCTCTACGCCAACCTGCGCCCGGTGGCCACCCTGCCCGGGATCAAGAGCCGCTACGACGGCGTGGACCTCATCGTGGTGCGCGAGAACACGGAGGACCTCTACAGCGGCCTCGAGCACGTGGTGGTGCCGGGGGTGGTGGAGTCGATCAAGATCATCACGGAGAAGGCCAGCACGCGCATCGCGCGCTACGCCTTCGAGTACGCGCGCGCGCACGGGCGCAAGAAGGTCACCGCCGTGCACAAGGCCAACATCATGAAGCTCAGCGACGGGCTCTTCCTCGACTGCTGCCGCAGGGTGGCCGCCCAGTTCCCCGCCATCGAGTACGACGAGCTGATCGTGGACAACTGCTGCATGCAGCTCGTGCTCGACCCCACCCGCTTCGACATGCTGCTCCTGGAGAACCTCTACGGGGACATCGTCTCCGACCTCTGCGCCGGCTTCATCGGCGGCCTGGGCATCGCCCCGGGGGCCAACATCGGGGACGAGGGCGCCGTCTTCGAGGCCGTGCACGGTTCGGCCCCGGACATCGCGGGCAAGAACCTGGCCAACCCCATGGCCCTCATCCTGTCCGGGGCCATGATGCTCGACCACCTCGGGGAGACGGCGGCGGCGGACCGCGTGCGCGCCGCCGTCAACGACGTCCTGCGCGAGGGGTCCAAGATCCCGCGGGACCTGGGCGGCAGCGCGGGGACGACCGAAGTGGCGGAGGCCATCGCCGTCCGCGTGGCGCCGGGGTCATCGCACATACCCTAGCGCGCGCAGGGCCTCCTTCGTCGCCTCGTCCGGGGCCGTAGGAGTCTCTCGCGCCGCCAGGCGGTACGCGACAGGCTGGTTCACGTGGACCTCCAGCCGCGACCGGTACCACTGCAGGGCAGCCTCCGCCTGCCGGCTCAGCGGTCGGGCCAGGAGGTTCTGTTCCTCGAACGGGTCGGATACCAG
>DATBIO010000162.1:0-9331 GCA_036556965.1 Vicinamibacteria bacterium | reverse complement strand
GGCATGGGCCAGGGACGGCTCGCAGAACAGCTTGTCCCCGGCGAGCAGGCCGCTCCCCGTCCAGCCGTCGGGCAGCCGGTCGAGGGTGTCGTCGTCCTCCATCATGCCGTTGCGGACGAGCTCGAACTCCAGGGCGCCGCTGTCGCAGGCGCCCGCGGCCGCGTTCACCACGTCCGTGAAGATGCTGCCGCGCTGGTCCGCCAGGAGGGGCACGGTGGGGACGCCCCCGCCGGTCACGTCGGCGAGGCACCCTGCCGGGTCCCCGCCATCGACGGCGGGGCTGGCCTCGGAGAGGGCGTGCCCACGCGTCGGCCCGCCGTAGTCCGCCAGGGGCAGGAGCAGGGCGTTGACGGCCGGCTGGTCGGTGCCCCCGGCGGCCACGGACACGAGGTTGCAGGTGCCGTCGGAATCCAGGTTGTAGCCGTCGGTGACCATGGCGCCGGAGCAATCGTCCCCGAAGCCCTGCGCGGCCACGATGCTGTTGCGCATGGTGGCGGTGCCGCCGACCACGTACACGCCGGCGCCCACCGCTCCCGCCCCCGTGTTGACGTTGGCGGTGACGGTGACGTTGCTCAGGCTCAGCGTGCCCGAGCTCGCGATGCCCGCGCCCCAGCCCGTGAGCTGGGAGGTGAAGAGGTTGCCGCTCACGGTGGTGCTGATCACGGCGGCCACGCCCGCGTTGTAGAGGCCGGCGCCGAGGGCGATGCCCCCGAGGCCTTGCACGCCGTTCTCGATGATGGCGCTGCGGGTGAGGAGCAGCCCGCCCGCGTTGTAGATGCCGCCCCCGGCGCCGGTGGGGTCGATCACCACGTTGCCGGCGCCGTCGCCGCCCACGCTCGTCTGGTCGATGAGGGCGATGCCCGCGTTGTAGATGCCGCCGCCCTCGCCCGGCGTGGCCGTGGGCACGGTCACGTCGGCGATGTTGAGCTCCAGCACGCTCTGCGTCAGCACGAGCACGCCCCCCGCGGCCACCGCGATGGCGCCGCCCCGCGCGGCCTGGTTGCCGGTGAAGGTGCCGCGCGTGATCACGGCGGAGCCCCCCGCGGCCACGTACACGCCGCCCCCCTCCACCCCCGCCGCCGCCGGCCCGTTGTCGTAGACCTGGACGTCCTCCAGCTTGAGCGCGCCCGTGGTGTAGAGCCCGCCGCCCTGGATGAAGGCGAGGGACTGGCAGACCTCGGCCTTGGAGAGGGTGAGCACGCCCGCGTTGTAGACGGCCCCGCCCTGGTTGATCGTGCCCTTGAGGGTCACCCCCGACAGGGTCGCCGTGGCCCCGGCGGTGACGGTGACGGCGGGGGCGCCGAGCAGCTCCGTCTGGCCCGCGCATGCCCCTGCCACCGTGCTGATCCCCGCGCCCGTGACCGTCAGGTTGCGGTCGATGGTGATGGTCTCGATGTAGGACCCTGCCGCCACTTCCACCACGTCCCCCGCGGCGGCGGCGGTCACCGCCGCCTGCACCGTGCAGTACGGCGTGCCCGAGGAGTCGCTGCAGGCCACGTTGGCCTTGTCCACCTGGAGTGTGGCCGCCCGCGCCGCCGCCGGAGCGAGGAGAAGGCAGGCCGGGAGGAGGGGGCGCGCCAAGGCGGCCACCCTCCCCGAGAAGCTTGTTTTCGAGACCATGTCAAAGGTCCTCCTTGCCCTCCCTAACGCGATCGGGCGGCGGACCCCGCCACCCAGGCGCGCGCTCCGTTGCCGGGGCCGACACGGCCGTCGTATCGTCGCGGCGGTGAAGGCGCAGACCCTGACCCTGGGCGATCTGAACCGCGCCACCCTGGCCCGCCAGATGCTCCTCGGCCGCCAGAAGACGGCGGCCCTGCGCGCGGTGGAGGCGCTGGTGGGGCTGCAGGCGCAGGTGGCGCGCCCGCCGTTCGTGGGGCTGTGGACGCGGGTGGAGGGCTTCCGGCGGGAGGACCTCCTGCGCCTGCTCCACGGCCGCAAGGTCGTGCGCGCCACCGCCATGCGCGGGACCCTCCACCTCGTGAGCGCGCGCGACTTCGTGGCGCTGCGTCCCGCCCTGCAGCCGATGCTCAGCCAGGGCATGCGCTCGGTGCTGCGAGGGCGCGCCACCGGCTTCGACCTGGACCGCGTGGTGGCGGCGGCGCGCGCCTGCTTCGAGGAGGGGCCGTGCACCTTCGACGTCCTCCGGCCGCGGCTGGCCCGCGCGTTTCCCAAGGGGGACGCGCGGGCCATGGCCTACGCGGCCCGCCTCCATCTGCCGCTGGTGCAGGTGCCCACCGACGCCGCGTGGGGCTTCCCGGCGGCGGCCGACTTCGCGGTGGCGGAGACCTGGCTCGGCCGGAAGTTCACGGCTCCCGCCGACCCCGCCCTCCTGGTGCTGCGCTACCTGGCCGCCTTCGGTCCCGCCACCGTGGCGGACGCGCAGACCTGGTCCGGCTACGCGTCCCTGCGCGAGGCCTTCGAGCGGCTGAGGCCGCGCCTGCGCGTCCTCCGCGACGAGCGCGGGCGCGAGCTGTTCGACCTGGCCAAGGCCCCGCGGCCGCCGGCGCGGACACGCGCCCCCGTCCGCTTCCTGCCCGACTTCGACAACCTGGTCCTCGCCCACCACGACCGCACGCGCCTGGTGGCCCCCGAGCACCGGCCCGCCCTGGCCACCCGGAACCTGCTGATCCCCGCCACGTTCCTGGTGGACGGCATGGTCGCAGGCACCTGGAGGGCCGAGCGCGCCCGGCGCGCGGCCGCCCTCACCCTCGAGGCGTTCGAAGCACCGCCGGCCTCCGCGCGGGCCGCGCTCGTCGAGGAGGGAGGCCGGCTCCTCCGCTTCGTGGAGGGCGACGCGGCCTCCCACGAGGTGCGCTTCGCGCGCGGGGGCTGAGCGCCCGACGCCTCAGGGGACGCGTGCTCGCGGGATCCCCTGGAGGAGCCGCTGGAAGGCGGCCCCTCCGCGCAGGCGCGCGAAGGCCTCGTCCGCGCGCAGGCGCGCGGCGTCGGCGAAGCCCATCTCCACCGCGCGCTCCAGCTCGCCGAGCGCGCGCTTCTCGCTTCCGTCGCGGGCCAGGGCCGCCGCCAGCTCGTAGCGCAGGTCCGCGGACTCCGGGCGCAGCACCGTGGCGACCTCGAGGAGCAGGGCCGCCTTGCGGTGCTCGCCGCGTTCGGCCATGAGGCGCGGCAGGTAGAACCCCGTCTGGGCGGAGAGCCAGGCCAGGACCCGGGCGTGGAGGTCGCCCTCGTCGTCACGCGCCTCGGCGCGGCGCTTCATGGTGTCGAGGCGCAGGTCGCTGGCCAGGCGCGCCGCCGCCATGGGCACGCTCTCCTCGCGGAGCGCGCGCTCCACCACCGCTTGCGCGCGCGCGCGCTCGCCGTCCTCGCGCCGCAGGCGCGCGGCGCGCCGGCGGGAGGCCTTCTTCCACGCCTCCGAGCGCGCGAGGGCCGCCGCTTCCGCCCGCGCGCCCTCCACGACGCGCAGGCCGTCGAAGTCCGCGGCCAGGGCCCGGAACCGGCGCTCCGCCTCCCAGGCGTCGCCCCCCGCCGCCGCCGCGCGCGCCTCCCCCGCGTCACGCTCCCACAGCGCGGCGATCAGCGCCTCGTCGCGCGGGCGCGCCCCCGCGCGCATGTCCAGCAGCTCCAGCCACTCCACGGCGCGCAGGGCCAGGGCCTCGGGGAGCCACTGGTGGCCGCCCTCGAAGACCTCGTTGCGGTGCGGCAGGCCGAGGGAGGAGAGCTGGTCGGCCAGGCGCTGCATCTCGCCGTGGTTGAAGTCCCGGTTCCCGGCCGCGCCGAAGAACGCGAACGGCGTGCGCGCGGTGGGCGCCTGGCCCAGGGGGAAGCCGCCGCCGGAGCCGACGACGGCGCGCGCGTGGCCGGGGGCCGCGGCCGCCACCACGCACGCCGCGCGCACCGTGCCCGAGAAGCCGGCCAGGGCCGCGCGCCGCTCGTCGAGGGCGAGCCGGCGGTGGGTGTCGTTCCAGGTCTCCTGCAGCGCGCGCACCGTGCCCTCCATGGGCACGTCGCTGGCCGAGCCGTAGGTGCTGGCCAGCACGTAGCCGTACCGCTCCGCCGCCGCCTGGAAGCGCTCCATCGGCGTGAGAGCGCGCCCGCGCGCGTCGAGCAGGTAGATGACGGGCCAGCGGCGCGCGGGGTCGTAGGCGGAGGGCAGGTAGAGGGCGTACTCCTCGCCCCCCGGCGCGGCCACCCGCGGGACCACCGACCCCCGCGGCAGCCGCTCCTCCGCCCCCAGGGCGGCGGCGAGAACGACGGGGAGGATCGCCGTCAGCGGGTGACCCGCGCGGTCAGTGGCTGGCCGCGCGCGGCAGCTTGAAGTTGAGGCTCAGGCGGCACAGCGTGATCTCGTCGCCGTCGTGCAGCGGCGTGAGCACGCCGTTGGCCAGCTTCTTGCCGTTGAGGAAGGTGCCGTTCATGGTGCCGATCTCCTCCGCCACGTAGAACTGTCCCTCGCGCAGCACGAGGCGCGCGTGGCGCCGGGAGACGTTGCGGCTCTGGTCCTCGTTCGTGAGGTCGATGTCGGGACGCATGCCGGTCACGGAGTCGAAGCGGCCGATCAGGGCCTCGTTGCCGAAGACGGGGAACACGTTGCCGGTGGAGGTGCAGATCAGGTAGGCCTTGGCCTCCGCCTGCAGGGTGGCGCCGCCCTGGTTTTCCGCGGCCGGCTCGCGCTGCTCGGGCACGGGCGCCGCGGGGGCGCCGCGCAGCGCCTGCTCCAGCTGCTTGTTGGTCTCGCGCAGGCGGATGGACTGCTTGCGCAGCATGCGCACGGCGATCTCGGGGTTGGAGCGGATCATGTCCCCGAACATCTCGCCGGGGATCACGATCAGGTCGCCTTCCTCCATCAGCTCCGCGCTGGCCGAGCGCGGCTGGCGCTCGAGGATGGCCATCTCGCCGAAGAAGTCGCCCTTCTCGAGCACGGCCAGGGTGGCGGCTTCACCCTCGGAGAGCCTCTTCTTGATGGCCACGCGGCCGGACTGCACGATGTACATGTCGTCGCCCTCTTCGCCTTCGTTGAAGAGGACGGTGCCTTTCGTGAAGCGCTTGATGAACTTCGCGAAAGGGTTCTTGTCGGCGCTCATCCCCGGTCGTTACCGCTCAAGAATGTACCAGATCCCGGACGGTCCCCGGGCCCGCGTCAGATGCGTCCGTAGTATGCGAAGACCCACAGGTTCCACGCGCCGCTCAGCAGGTGGGCGGCGTACAAGGTCCACGCCACCGCGCGCCACGGCCTCGACGGCAGGCGCTCGATCCAGCGCACGAGCAGGGGCAGGAGGAGCAGGTAGCCGGCCCCGTAGCCGAACATGAAGCGGCCCGAGCCGCCCCAGGAGCCGCGCTCGGCCATGAGGTGGCCGCTCAGCAGGCCGGCCAGCCCCACGAGCAGGATCAGCGCGCGCCCGGCGTCGGGCGCCCACGTCGCGCCCGCGGCGCGCGGACGGCGGAAGCCGGCCAGGGCCGTGGGCACGAACACCGCGTAGGAGAGGACGAGGACCTGGAGCACCGTGGCCGCGTCGCCCGGGAGGGGAAGGAACAGGTCGGTGTTGCGCTGGTAGTCCATGAAGGCGACGCGCCCGGACACGCCCAGCCGGCCCAGGTGGGTCAGCCGCGGGTAGCCGTACCAGAAGGCGGCGGCGCCGCCGAGGAGGGCGAGGCCGGGCGCCACCGTGCGCACACCCGCGCGCCGCGCCGCCCACAGGGCGACCCCCACCACCACCGGGGCGGCCACGCTGAAGAGCGACGGCTTGTAGAAGACGCTGATGCCGAGGAGCAGGCAGCCCGCGGCGAAGGCCCGGCGCCCGCCGCGCGCGAGGCCGAGGGCGGCGAGGTAGAGGCCGGCGAAGCCGGCGGCGAGGGAGGCCTGCTGCGTGAGGTTGTGGTACAGCGACCCGGCGATGGGCGCGATGCGGTAGCTGGTGACGGGAGCGACGAAGGCGGACGGGTTCAGGGCCGCGAAGAGCAGGCCGCCCAGCCCGGCCAGGGCTGCCGCGCGCCCCGAGGCCCCGGCCACGTCGCGGGCCATCGCGTGCAGCACGAGGGCGAGCAGGAGGAGCCAGAGGAGGCTCAGCGGCTTGGTGCCGGCCACGGCGCGCGCCGGCGAGTGCGGCCCGCCCAGGAACAGCACCGAGACCAGCGTCACCTCCACGCCCTGGTGGCGGAACTCGCGCCGCGCGAAGGCGCGCGGGAACGTCCGCTCGTGCATCCAGCCGAAGGCATGGGCGCCGCGGTCCTGGGGCGAGCCCCACTCCGGGGCGGGGCCGGCGAGCAGGGAGCGCCCCTCGCGGACGCGCTCGCGCACGTGCTCGAGCCCCTCCCCCGCGGACTGCGGGTCAACCCAGCCGAACGCGGTCAGGCAGGCCACCAGGGAGGCGGCGCCGAAGATGAGCACGGCCGCGCCCGGCGTCTCCGTCCAGCGCCCGGGGGCGGTCCTCCGCAGGCGCGCCGTCCCCCGGACGGCCAGCGGGAGGAGCAGGACGAAGGAGAGGGTGGCCGCGGCGCGGGCGTCGGGGATGCCCAGCGCGCGGGCCACCGCGTCCTGGCAGGCGGCGAAGGCGAGGGCCATGTGCACGCTCATGCCCGCCGCCGTGGCCGTCACCGCGAGGGTGAGGCGGTCCACGGCCGCCGGCACCAGCGCGGCGCCGGCCAGGGCCCAGAGCGCCACCACCGCCGCGAAGACGAGCTGCTCGCCCCACGTCACGCCCACCCAGCGCAGCAGCAGCGCGTCCGCCACCGCCGCGGCCGCCAGGACGCCGAGCGCCGCACGCGGCTTCACCGCGTCTCCCGCCAGCCCGCGGTCACCGGCGAGGCGTGCGCGCGCAGCAGGTCCCGGCCGCGCCAGCCCTCGTGCAGGACCAGGCCCATCACGAGCAGGACCGCGGCCGCGCGGCCGGAGCGGCCGCGCTCGGCCAGCGTGACGAGGGCGACCGCGGCCAGCACCGCCATCCAGGGGCCGATGAAGAGTATCTCCTTCAGGTCGCGGAACAGGCCGGCGCCGAAGGCGCGCAGGAACACCAGGGCCGCGAAGGCCAGCGCCCAGGCCGCGAACAGCCGGACGCCGGGGGCGCGGCGCCGGTGGAGGAGCACCAGGCCCGCCGCGGCCAGGGCGGGCACGGCCCACCCGTAGAAGAGCGGGATGCGCGCGAGGGCGTGGGCCAGCCCCGCGGAGGAGCCGTCGGCGGCCTTCGCGGGGCCCGCCGCGGGCAGGGCGGGCACGACCTCGGTCACGAAGGTGACCGCGAACGGGCCGTAGAGGCCGGCCACGGTGAGGCCGGCGGCCACCAGCAGCACGCCCAGCAGGCACGGCGCGTGCTTCCGCTCCAGGGCGGCGAGCGCGGCGAGGAAGGCGCCGAGGTTGAGCAGGCTGGCGATGTAGGTGAGCAGCGCGCCCAGGGAGGCCGCGGCCAGACGCGCGAGGGCGGGGCCGGTGGGCGCGAGCACGAAGCGCAGCGCGGCGAGCACGGCGAGGACGTCGAGGAGGTGGCCGGCCACGGAGGGCCACATGGCGAGGAGCAGCCGGCTGTACAGGGGCGTGAAGACCGCGGCCAGGAGGGCGGCGAGGGCGCCGGCGGCGGGCCCGGCCGCGGCCGCTCCCAGGAAGTACACGGCCACCGGCTCCGCCGCCGCCGCCAGGAGGGCGACGTGCCGCATCGCGTCCTCGATCAGGTCGTAGCGCGGCGGCAGCGCCGCGAAGGGCAGGTAGAACAGCGGCGAGTAGGGCAGGGCGTGCGTCTGCCCCCCCACCTGGCGCTCGCCCCAGTGCAGGCGCTCCTGCGCCGTCCGCGCGCGCTCCCGGAGTCCGCCGCGCGCGTCACGCAGCTCCACCAGGTAGCGCCGGTGCTGCTGCACGTCCGGGTAGAACGACGCCGGCTGGAACACGGCCACGCCCTTGGCCAGGTAGCCGAGGGCGAAGATCGCGACCACCCACTGCCCCAGCGGACGCCGCCGCATGAGGGCGGCGCAGGCCAGGGTGGAGGCCGCCGCCGGCACGGCCAGCCGCGCCACCGCGTGCAGCGTGCCCACCGGGTCCCGCGTCCAGCGCCACGACACGCCCGCCCCCACCGCCAGGGCCAGGCCCAGCGCGGGGAGGACGCCCAGCCCGGCCACGCGCAGGGCCAGGAAGAGGCCGCCGGCCAGGACCATGGGCAGCCACCGGGCCGTCCCCGCCGCGCGCGCCCGCGCCCCCTGCCCCAGCTCGAAGGCCACGCGGTCGAAGCGCAGCCCGAGGCCGCGCCGGTCGTGCGAGTCCACGTGGAAGGCGAGGGCGGCGGCCTCCCCGGCCCCCGGCGTTGCTTCGGCCCGCCGCTCCACGAGGGCGCCGCCGCGGCAGGTGAAGCGGTCCAGGGGCCGGCCGGCCAGGCTCACGTCGACCACCGCCGTCTCCGGCAGCACGCGCACGGCGCGCCAGGAGGCGGCCACCGGCCCGTCCAGGGAGAGGGGCAGCGCCACGCGCGCGTCGTAGCCGCTCCAGCGCCAGCCGCGCACGCCGTCGTCGATCTCGTACTGCCCGGCGAAGCCGGAGACGTAGGGGGCGTCGTTGGGCCCCACGTCCACCACCAGCCGGCGTGGCCCGCGGGCGCCCACCAGGCCTCCCGCCGCCGCCGCGGCGCAGGCCAGCGCGAGCGCGGCCAGGTCGACGGCGCGGCGGCGCGCGTTCAACGTGGAGGCCGGCGGCAAGGGGGCACGCGAGGGAGCGGAGACTACGTACCGGCGCGCCGAGGGTCAAGCCACGGCGCGCGCGGCCGCCCCGGCGTCAAACGGGTCTCGGCACCAGGGACTGGAGGATGGAGCGCTTCTGCACCTCCCGGTGCAGGGTGTTGAGGAAGGTCTCGAAGCGGTGGGCGATGTGGACGAGGGCGCCCAGGCTGGTGCACTTGAGGATCTCGATGAAGAACAGCTCGAACCCGGACCAGTCGCGGTACATGAGGAACTTCATCTGGTGGTCGTAGAAGAGCGAGATCTCGTCCTTCATGGCCTTGGCCGAGGCCTGGTCCTTGCGGGCCTGGAAGGCGGCCACCGCCGCGATGAGCCGGGCCAGGCTGTCCCGCAGCTCCACCGACTGCTCGTAGCGCGCGGTGAAGTCCGGGAAGATGTCGCGCCCCAGCACGGCGGGGTCGAAGACCTGGGCCAGCTGCACCACCGCCTGTTGGAAGCAGTCCTTCAGGATCCCGTGGCTGTTCTCCACGCGCGCGCGGATGGTGTCCGCCTGGCGCGCCGCGGAGATGTCGAGCAGCTCGGTGCTGATGACCTTCTTCAGCTCCAGGGGCAGGCAGTACACGAAGGAGTCGTAGATCTGGTGGAGTGGCGTCTCCGGGTCCAGCCCCCTCAGCACCCGCCGCTCGAGGTAGGAGAGGAGCAGGCGGGTCTCCGAGGTGAT
>DATBIO010000161.1:0-9309 GCA_036556965.1 Vicinamibacteria bacterium | reverse complement strand
CGGGCGCGGACGAGGCCGCGCGCGCCTGCGTCTTCTGCCCGTTCTGCGAGGAGGAGGACGAGCGCCACCGCGTGGTGACCTGCACGCTCTGGCCCAAGGCCCCGCAGGGTGGGCGGGCCCGCCTCACGCCGGGCGTGTGGGAGGCGGAGCCGGCCCCGGAGTAGTTGCAGAAGCCACAGCGGGCACTCGTCCACGAGCAGCCCATCGGAGTCGTACCGCGTCGCGGCGCCGAGGTCGGAACGGCAGCCGCCGCACACCACCGGTGGCGCCCCCTCCGGGGGCACAGCGACCTCGGCCATCGGGACCTCGGGAGAGAGGCCCTGACTCTACGGAAGCGGCGGGGGGCAAGGAAAGGGGAAAAGCGCGGGCTCGTCCTGGCCGGCGGCTCCTGCGGCGAGCGCGGGAACGGCCAGGGTCAGGACGGACACGGCACTCCGGATGGTCGCCATCCTCGGCATCGACACCTCCTGGCGGGCAACGGGGACGGGACCGTTGTCGCCGCCGTGAGAGCCGGCGTTGGAATGGAATACGCTCTCTCCATGCTCTCCCCGGGCGCACGGCTCCAGGACCGGTACGAGGTGGCGGGCGCCCTGGGCTCCGGAGGCATGGGCGAGGTCTACCGCGCGCGCGACCTCCACCTGCGCCGCGACGTGGCGGTGAAGGTGCTGCCGGCCTCCATGCTGCCCGATGCCGACGCGGTGGCGCGCTTCCAGCGCGAGGCGCAGATGCTGGCCGGCGTCTCCCACGCGCACATCGTGACCCTCTACGACTTCGGGCGCGCCGACGACCGGATGTTCGCGGTCATGGAGCTGTTGGAGGGGCAGAGCCTGCGCGAGCGGCTGCAGAAGGGACGCCTGCCCTGGGCGCGGGCGGTGGAGATCGGCGTGCAGGTGGCGGAAGGCCTGGCCGCGGCCCACGCGCGGGGCATCGTGCACCGCGACCTGAAGCCGGAGAACGTGTTCCTGACCGCGGAGGGCCCGGCCAAGGTCCTGGACTTCGGCCTGGCGCGCCCCGAGCACGTGCCCGCGGAGCAGGACGCCACCGTGACCTCCGCCCTCACCGAGCCGGGCATGGTGATGGGCACCGCGCCCTACATGGCGCCGGAACAGCTCCGGGGCAAGCCCGCCGACGCGCGCGCCGACATCTTCGCCCTCGGCTGCGTCCTCCACGAGATGATCGCCGGCCGCCAGCCGTTCCTTCGCGACACCCCCGCCGACACCCTGGCCGCCGTCCTGCACGACGAGCCCCCGGACCTGGGGGAGGTGGACCCCACCGCCCCCCCCGCCCTGCGCCACGCCATCCGGCGCGCGCTGGAGAAGGACCCGCGCGCACGCTTCCAGTCCGCCCAGGACCTCGCCTTCGCCCTGCGCATGATGTCCGGAGTGTCGGGCCTGGTCCCCATAACCCCTCCGCGCCCGCCCCGCATCCTCGCCGCGCTGGCCGTGGCGGCGGTGTCGGTGGTGGCCGGCGCCGCCGCCTACCTGGCCACGCGCGGACCGCGCGCCGTGCACGTACGCTCGGTGGCCGTGCTGCCCTTCGCCCTGGTGGGGGCCGATCCCGAGCTCGAGTACCTGGGCGACGGGCTGGCGGAGGGGGTGATCCACAGCCTCTCCCGCGATCCCCGCCTGCGCGTGATGGCGCGCAGCACCGTCTTTCGCTACAAGGGGCCGGCCACGGAGCCGCGGGCGGCGGGCCGCGAGCTGCACGTGGACGCCGTGCTGGCGGGGCGTGTGGCGCCCCACGCGGATGGGGTGCGCGTGGAAGCGGAGCTGGTGGACGTGTCGCAGGGCACGCGGCTGTGGGGCGACCGTTACGACGTCCGGCACGGGGAGCTGGAAGCGCTGTCGGAGCGCCTGAGCGGCGGCATCCGCGCCGCCCTCGAGCTGGGCGCGCGGCCGGCCGCCGCGCGACGGGGCGCGGAGGACCCCGAGGTCTTCCGCCTCTACCTCAAGGGCCGCTACCACTGGAACAAGCGCACGCCCGACGGCTTCCGCCGCGGGATCACCCTCTTCCAGGAGGCCATCGACCGCGACCCCGCCTTCGCCCTGGCCTACGCCGGCCTGGCCGACGTCTTCGTCCTCATGGGCGCCTACGCCGTGGCGCCGCCCGCGGAGACCATGGCGCGGGCGAGGGCGGCGGCGGAGCGCGCCCTGCAGCTCGACGACAGCCTGGCCGAGGCCCACGCGTCGCAGGGCCTGGTGGCCCTCCTCTACGACTGGGACCAGGCGGCCAGCGAGCGCCACTTCCGCCGCGCCCTCGAGCTGAACCCCGGGTACGCCACCGCCCACCACTGGTACGCGGAGCTGCTCACCGCCGCCGGCCGCACGGAAGAGGCCCTGGCCGAGCTGAAGCGGGCCGAGGACCTCGATCCCCTGTCCGTCATCGTGGTGGCCGACCAGGGCCGCGCCCTCTACTTCGCGCGCCGCTACGGGGAGGCGGTGGAGCGCTGCCGCGCGGCGCTGGAGAGCGACTCCGGCCACCTCCCGGCGCGCATCCACCTGGGCATGGCCCTCGAGGAGCAGCACCGGCCGGACGACGCGCTGCGCGAGTACGAGACCGTGCTGCGCCAGAGCGGCGACGTGCGGCAGAAGAGCCTGGTGGCGCGGGCCCTGGCCGTGAGCGGCCGCAAGCGGGAGGCGGCGGAGGCCCTGGGCGAGGTGCTGCGCGCGGGGGCGCAGGGCGCCTACGTGTCGCCCTACGCCGTGGCCCTGGTCTACGCGGCCATGGACGACAAGGCGCTCGCCTTCGAGTGGCTCGAGCGGGCGGTGGCCGAGCGCTCGTCCTGGATCGCCTTCCTGGACGTGAACCCGCGGCTGGACGGGCTGCGCGCCGACCCGCGCTTCGCCGACCTGCGGCGGAGGACGCGGCCGTCGTGAGCGGATACAATCCGCCGCCATCCGCATGACGGCGCGCGAGGCCGCACCCACCCTCGTCAAGCTGGCGGCCGCCGCCGCGTCGCTCGCCCTCTTCCTGACGGCGGCGCCGCCCGCGCGGCCCGCGGCCCCCGCGCCCGCGCTCTCTCCGCTGCCCGGGCCCGAGGCGCACCTGCCGCCCTTGCCCGCCGTCTCGCCCCGCAACGCCAACTACACGATCGAGGCGCGGCTGGACCCCGAGGCGCACACCATCGAGGGCACGCTGGTCCTCGACTGGCGCAACACCAGCGCCACCGCCTTCACCGCCTTCCCCTTCCACCTCTACTGGAACGCGTTCCGCAACAACCTCTCCAGCTCCGCGCGCGGCGAGGGCCTGCGCACGACGCGGCGCCCCGACCGGGGCTTCGGCTACACGCACGTGCGGTCCGTGCACCTGCTGGGCGAGGAGGGCGAGGTGGACCTGACGCCGTCCATCCGCTTCCTCCAGCCGGACGACGGCAACACGGACGACCGCACCCTCATGGAGGTGACGACGCCGCAGGCGGTGCCCCCGGGCGGAGGCGCGCGCTTCCGCGTGGCCTGGTCGTCGCAGGTGCCCTACGGCGACCGCGGGCGCGCGGGCTGGGTGCACGACTTCCACTTCGTGGCCCAGTGGTTCCCCAAGATCGCCGGCCTCTGGAAGGGCGGCTTCAACGCCCACCAGTTCCACGCCCGCCCCGAGTTCTTCTCCGACTTCGGCGTCTACGACGTGCGCCTGACCGTTCCGCGCGACTTCGTCCTCGGCGCCACCGGGCGCCTGGTCGGGCAGACCGACGGGCCGGAGGGCACCCGCGTGCACCACTACATGCAGGAGGACGTCCACGACTTCGCCTGGACGACCAGCCGCCGCTTCCGCGAGGCGAGGGGGCGCTTCGACGACGCGGGCTATCCGCCCGTGGACATCCGCCTGCTGGTGACGCCCGAGCACGAGCACCTGGCCCAGCGGCACATCGAGGCCACCAAGATCGCCCTGCGCACCTACGGCACCTGGACGGCGCCGTACCCCTACCCCCAGATCACGGTGGTGGACACGGCGTGGAACTCGGGGGCGGGCGGGATGGAGTACCCCACCCTCTTCACCGCGGGCACCTTCATCTGGGCGCCCGAGGTCCTGCGCAGCCCGGAGAGCGTGACCATCCACGAGGCCGGACACCAGTTCATCTACGGGCTGGTGGCGAACAACGAGTTCGAGGAGGGCTGGCTGGACGAGGGCTTCAACGACTACCACGAGGAGAAGGCCAAGGCCTGGACGCTCGGCCCCACGGGCTGGGGCCGGCGCTACTTCGGGCTGCTCGACGGGCGCCGGGGCAGCCGCGCCGGCTGGCCGGTGGTGGCGCCCGGCGTGCACATCGGCCGCAGCGGGGGCGACCTCGAGGACCTGCGCGAGCACGGCCAGGCCGACGTCATGGCGCGCCGGGGCTGGGAGTACCGCACGGGCCCGTCCTACAGCCTCAACTCCTACGGCAAGCCCGCCCTCAGCCTGCGCACGCTGGAGGGGCTGCTGGGCGAGGAGACCATGGTGCGCGTGATGCGCGTCTACACGCGCCGCTTCCGCTTCGCCCACCCCACCACCGACGACTTCGTGGCCGTGGTCAACGAGGTCACGGGCAAGGACTGGCGCTGGTTCTTCGAGCAGACCTGGTTCTCCTCCGACCTGCTCGACTACGCGGTCACCGCCAAGAGCACGCCCGTGCGCCGGGCGCGCGGCTTCGTGGACGGGGGGCCCGGGAACCCGCCGGCGCCCGCGTCCTCGCCCGCGCCCGCCCCGGGCGAGGGCCCCTTCGACTCCGAGGTCCTGGTGGAGCGCCGGGGCGGGGTGCGCATGCCGGTGGAGGTCCTGGTGGAGTTCGCGGACGGCCACCAGGTCCGCGAAGCGTGGGACGGGCAGTACCGCTGGGCGCGCTTCCGCTACACGCGCCCGGCGCGCGTGGCGCGGGCGGTGGTGGACCCGGAGGGCAAGCTGGCCCTCGACGTGGTGCCCGCCAACAACGCCTGGATGGCGGACGAGCCGAACGTGGCGCGGCGGGCGGCCGCCAAGTGGGCCGCCCGGTGGATGTTCTGGCTGCAGCACCTGCTGGAGCTGCACGCGGTGCTCGGCTGATGACGGGCGCGCTGCGCGACGGCTTCCGCCTGCTCTTCCGGAGCAAGGGCGTGGCCGTGCTCCTCCTCGCCGTCAACCTGGGCCTGGCCGCGCTGCTGGCCCTGCCCCTGGCCGCGCGCCTGGAGAAGGACCTCGCCCACAAGGAGGCGGCCTCCGAGATGATGTACGCCTTCGACCACGACTGGTGGAGCGAGTGGTCCGACCGCCAGAGCGGGTTCACGGAGTCCTTCGCCCCCGACATCTTCGGCGTCGGTTTCGCCTACAAGAACCTCACCCTGCTCCTGCGCGGCACGCTGCCCGCGGGCCTGTTCGCGCGCGAGGCGGACACGGACCCGGAGAACCGCGTGGCCCTCGATCCCCTGATCCTCGGCCTGGGCGTGGCCTACCTGGCCGCGCAGGCGTTCCTGGCCGGCGGCGTGCTGGGCGTGCTGCGCGCCCCCCAGGGCTCGTGGACGGTGCGCGGCTTCCTCCACGGATCCGGCTTCTACTTCGGGCGGATGCTGCGCATCACCCTGGCCACCCTGACCGTGGCCGCCGTGGTCTTCGCCCTCTGGTGGCCGGTGGCGGGCTGGATCGAGGACCGGGCGGTGAACGCCGTGTCCGAGCGCACGGCCATGGCCTGGACCGTGGGCCGCGACCTGGTGCTGCTCCTCGTCCTGCTCGCGGTGAGCATGGCCTCCGGCTACGCCAAGGCCATCACCGTGCTCGAGGAGCGCGCGAGCGCGGTGCTGGCCTGGGTGTCCGCGGCGTCCTTCTGCGCGCGCCACTTCCTGCGCGCCTTCGGCCAGGTCCTGGCCGTCGCCGTCATGGGCGCGGCCCTCCTCGCCGTCTGGGCCGCCCTCGACGGGGCATGGGTCACCACCGGCTACAAGACGCAGCTGGTCACGTTCCTGCTCGCGGAAGCGCTGCTCCTCTCCCGCATCGGGCTGCGCGTGGCCCTGGCCGGGGGCCAGATCAGCCTCTACCGCCGCCTGGCGCCCCCGCTCTGACGACGGGGCCCGCGGCCCGTTGAACATCCCCGCATCCGAAGCGCTGCACCGCCTGCGGGAGGGGAACCGCCGCTTCGTGGCCGGCACCGCGAGCGCGGACGGCCTGGCCAGCCTGACCCGGCGCGCGGAGCTGGTCGCGGGCCAGGAGCCCTTCGCCATCGTCCTCGGCTGCTCCGACTCGCGCGTGCCCGCGGAGATCGTCTTCGACCAGGGGCTGGGTGACCTCTTCGTCATCCGCGTGGCCGGGAACGTCGTCGCTCCCTCGCAGGTCGGCAGCGTGGAGTTCGCGGCGGAGCGTTTCGGGACGCGGCTGGTGGTGGTCCTCGGCCACTCCCAGTGCGGGGCCGTCCTCGCCACCCTGGAGGAGCTCCGGCGGCCCGGCGGGTCGCCGTCGCGCAACCTGCGCTCGATCGTGGACCGCATCCGGCCCGCGGTGGAGCCCCTGCTGGCGACCGGCCTCGCCGCCGACGCGGACGCCCTCGTGCGCGAGGCGGTGCGCGCCAACGTGCGCGCCTGCGCCGACCAGCTCCGCCACGGTTCCGAGGTCGTGGAGCGTCTGGTCGCGCAGGAGGGCCTGCTCGTGGTGGGCGCGGAGTACGCGCTGGAGAGCGGGGTGGTGGAGGTCTTCGACGGCGCGCCCGGCTAGGGCGCTGGCCTTCAGCCCGCCCTGCGCACCGCCTCCCGCCGGCGCTCCCAGCGCCGCTGCAGGTCCTCCATGACGGCCACGAAGCGCGGGTCGTCGCGCAGGGCGTCCAGCTTGCGGCTGCCCGCGAAGAGCGGGTAGTTCTCGTTGCCCAGGCGCACGGCGCGCCCCACCCAGTCCAGCGCCTCCTCGCGCATCCCCTCCATGGCGTAGAAGGAGGCCAGCCAGAAGGCGATGTCGTGGTCGGCGGCGGCGGTGGCCAGCACGCGGTCGGTGAGCAGCGCGCGCGCCTGCTCGTGCTCTCCGCGGGCGCTGAGGCACCAGGCCAGCACCACCAGCACGCCCTCCAGCGTCGGGTGCTGGCGCAGCACGTCCTCCACCAGGGCCTGCGCGTGCTCGACGTGGCCCTGGTTGAAGCGGGCGATGGCGAGGAAGGTCTTGACCAGGGGGTGCTCGGGCTCGCGCTCACCCGCGCGCTCGAGCTCGGCGATGGCCGCCTCGTACTGCTGCTGGTGCGTGTAGATGCGCGCGCGGTTGAAGCTGACCACGACCACGTCGCTGGGGTTGATGGCGAGCAGCCGGTCGTAGGCCTCCAGCGCCTCCTCGTAGAGCCCGTCCAGCCGGTAGAGCATGGCGGCCACGAAGAGCACGGAGGGATCGTCGGGGACCTGCGCGCGCAGCGCCTCGATCGTCTGGTGGGCGCGGTCCTTGTTGCCGTGGTGCAGGTCCACGTAGACCTGCTGGAGGCGCGCCTCCACCAGGTCCGGCTCCAGCTCCAGGGCCCGGCGCAGGGCGCGCTCCGCCAGCACGTAGTAGTCCGACCCGCCGTATCCCTGGGCGTGCAGCACGTAGGCCCGGGCCAGGGCGGCGTGGGCGAGGGCGAAGCGGTCGTCGCGCCCCACCGCCTCGTGGAACATGCGGATGGCCTCCTCGAGGTCGGGCTCGTCCAGGGTCTGCAGCACGTAGTGGTAGAGCAGGTCCCGCCCGCGCGAGTAGAACTCGTAGGCCTCCACGCTGGCCGTGGGCCGGCGCCCCAGGCTGGCGCGCTGGTCGGCGGTGAGGCCCAGCTCGAGCCCGCCCAGCACGCGCTCGGCCAGCCGGTCCTGGATGGCGATGAGGTCGGGGCTGGCGAAGTCGAGCTTCTCGCTCCACACGATCTCGCCGCTGCGCGCGTCCAGGAGCTGCGCGTTCACCCGGAAGCGGTCGGGGGCGCGGATGAACCCGCCGGTGAGCACGTAGGAGACCGCCAGCTCCTCCCCCACCTGCAGGGGGTCGGCCTCGCGTCCCGCGTAGCGCGCGATGTAGGAGGAGGGCCGCACCACGACCTGGCCGACCTGGGCCAGCTCCGTGATGAGGCCGTCGGCGAGGGCGAACGAGTAGAACGCCGCGCGCGCGTCCTCCGCGAGGTTGTGGAACGGGAGCACGGCCAGGGAGGGGCGCGCCTGCTGGGCCCACGCCGCGGGGGGCGTCCACTCCCGGGCGGGGGCGGGCGCGGGCGCCGCGCGCGGGGCCACCGGGTAGCGGAAGCGGCTGAGCACGCGCCCCAGCGTCCCGCCCAGCCGGCGCCGGGGCAGGCGCGAGCCGGCGAAGGGGCCCGGGGGCAGGGCGTCGTCCCCCGGCGTCACCTGGCGCAGCACGGCCTTGAGCTCGTCGCGGAAGGCGGCCATGGTCTGGAAGCGGAGGGCAGGGTCCTTGGCCAGGGCGCGGTCCACGATGGGCTGCAGCTCGGGGGGCAGGCGGGGGTTGAAGCGCACCAGGGGCGGCGCGGGCTGCGAGATCACGGCGTTGAGCACGGCCAGGGGATGGCGGCCCGCGAAGGGCCGGTGGCCGGTGAGCATCTCGTAGAGCACGACGCCCAGGCTGAAGGCGTCGCTGCGGTGGTCGGCGGGAGCCCCGCGGCACTGCTCCGGCGACGCGTAGCCCAGCGAGCCGTAGGGCACGCCCAGCTCGGCCTCGCCGCGGTCGTCGCCCATGAGGGCTCCCGCCAGCCCGAAGTCGAGCACCTTGGCCTGCCCGGTGATGCTCACCACGATGTTGGAGGGCTTGATGTCGCGGTGGATCACGCCCTGCACGTGGGCCACGGCCAGGGCGTCCGCCACCTGGGCGGCGAGGGCCAGGGCGCGCGTGACCTCGAGGCGTCCCGCCGCCAGCAGCTCGCGGAGGGTGCGCCCCTCCACGTACTGCATGACGATGTAGCGCAGGCCGTGCGCCTCGCCCACGTCGTAGAGGGGGGCCACGTTGGGGTGCTCGAGGAGCGAGCACAGGCTGGCCTCGCGTTCGAACCGCCGCAGCGCGTCCTCGCTGCGCGCCGCCTCCGGCCGCAGGATCTTGAGCACCACCGGGCGGCCGAGGCGCATGTCCTCGGCCTTGTAGGCGGCGCCCTGTCCACCCTCGCCCAGGGGCTGCAGGAGGCGGTAGTGGTCGAGGGTGGATCCGGGCGAGAGCGCGGACATCCACGCTCATTCTAAGCCCGCGCCGTTCAGATCCCGAGGATGGTCTTGGCGACGGTGAAATAGATGACGAGGCCGGTGGTGTCCACCAGGGTGGTGATGAGGGGCGCGGAGAGCACGGCGGGGTCGATGCCCACCCTCTGCGCCACGATGGGCACGGTGGCGGCCACGGTGGTGGACCAGACGCAGATGGCGACCATGGTCAGGGCAACCG
>DATBIO010000160.1:0-9536 GCA_036556965.1 Vicinamibacteria bacterium | reverse complement strand
GACACGGCGGCCTCCAGGCGGCGGGCCAGCAGCGGAATGTCGAAGCGCAGGTGGCCGTCGCGGGCGTCGCTCCGTTCCTCCTCGGGGGTGAGGAGGTCCATCAGCAGCGTGCCCAGGCCCGCCTCCTGCAGGCGGGCCGCGACGTGGCGGTTGCGCGGGCTGTGGCGGCTGGAGCCGCTGCCGTGCGCGAAGAGGACCACGCCTCGCGCGTGGGGGGGGAGCACGAGGTCGCCCTCGAGGCGGACGCCGTCCGCGGACACGAGCGCCGCGCGCGCGCCGCCCTCAGCGCGCGGGCTCACCGTTCACCGGGGGGCGCTCCGCACGCGCCAGCAGGGCGTTCACCTCGTCGTCCGTGGTCTGGGTGAAGTCGCCGTACCACTGCCCCACGGCATGAAACGGCGACGGGGTGGCGCCGCACACGACGTCGTCCGCCTCGTTGCGCATCTCCGCGCAGGTGGAGGCGGCGGCCACGGGGACGGCCACCACCACGCGGGCCGGACCCTGGGCGCGCAGGGCGCGCACGGCCGCCTTCATGGTGGAGCCGGTGGCCAGGCCGTCGTCCACGATCACCACCGTCTTGCCCGCGAGGTCGGCGGGGGGCCGCCCGCCGCGGTAGGCCGTCTCCCGGCGTCGCAGCTCCTCCCCTTCGCGCCGCGCCACCTCCTCGATGACGTGCTCGGGGATGCCCAGGCCGCGCACCACCTCGTCATTGAGCACGCGCACGCCGCCCGTGGCCAGGGCGCCCATGGCCAGCTCCTCGTGGCCGGGCGCGCCCAGCTTGCGCACCAGGAAGACGTCGAGGGGCGCGCGCAGGGCGCTTGCCACCTCGAAGGCCACGGGAACCCCTCCCCGGGGCAGGGCCAGGACCACCACGCCGGGCCGGCCCGCGTAGGCCTCCAGGCGCGCGGCCAGCGCGCGGCCCGCGTGGGCGCGATCCTGGAAGAGCATGGGCCCCAAGGATGCCACGCGGGCCACCCCCGGGGCCACGCTAGCTCGCGCGCGCGGGGGACCCGTCCGGCGCGGGCTCGTCCTCGGGGCCCGCGTGGACGTCGAGATGGTTCTCCACGCTCCGGACGCCGGGAACCGACCCCGCCGCCCGCAGAACCGCGTCGACGTCGCCCTCGCGGACCCGGCCCGCGAGCAGCGCGCAGCCGTCGAGGACGCTGACGTCCACGGAGAGCGAGGCCACGCCGGCCTGGCCGAGGCGCTCACGCACGCGCTCCGCCAGCGTCATGTCGTCGGCCACGGCGGGGCGCAGGCGGACGCGCACGCCCTCCGCCATGCCCCGCGCGCGCGTCCCGACCTGGCGCGAGAAGGCGCCCAGGCCCTGCCCACCCCGTTGCCAGGCCCCTCCCGTCTTCGTGGCCGCGCGCTTGCGCCGCCGCGAGCCGGCCTGGGGGTCGAACAGGTACATGAGGCCGGCGCCGAGGCCCAGCCCGCCCAGGAACACGATCCGCTTGTCCATTGATTCCTCCCCTGGCCGCGAAGGCGGCGGGAGGGCGCCTCCCCCCGCCGGCGACGCTCAGCGGCCCCGGCCTTCCGAACGAGGAGGGAGGAGAGTGCAAATGCCGTTCCCTGCGCCCGGCGAGTCGCAAGTCTTCAGGGCCCGACCTCGAGCGCGCCCGGGCGCGCGGGCAGGCAGGGATCGAGGCGCAGGAAGCGGGCACGCGTGGGAGCGAACCGCACCTCGGCGCGCCCGTCGCGCGGGCGACGCAGCAGCGTGAAGGCGGCGTCGGAGAGGCGGGCCTCGGCGGGCACGGCGCGCCAGGACCGCCCGTCGAGAGAGGCGTGCACGGCCGGGCGGGCGCACCAGGGCTGGTCGGACGGCTCGAAAGCCACGCGCTCCACGTCGCGCGGCCCACCCGTGTCGAGCCATGCCCCCGACGGCGTCCACAGCGTGCACACCGGGGCACCCGCGGCCACCTCGCGCGCGGGCTCCCCGGGCGGCACCGCGCCGACGGTGCCGTCGTGGTGCACGGTGGCCAGGGGCAGGCCGAGCGGCGACCGCGCGACGACCTGCGTCACCCCCAGCGCACGGAGGAGGCGGAGGCCGTCGGCGTCCAGCGGCCCGCCCAGCAGCTCCTGCACCCGGACGTAGGGCCGCGGCACGAAGCCGGAGTCGCCGTTCACCAGCGGCCGGAAGTGCGCGGTGGCGTCGAGCATGGCCTGCGTGTCGTCCTCCCCCACGGGAAGGCTCACGACCGCGCCCGGCCCGCCCGCCAGCCCGCGCGCCGTCTCCGGTGGGGGCGTGTACCTGCCGAGGCGCACGGGCACCGCGCAGGCCTCGGCCAGGCCCAGGGCGAGGACCAGCCCCACGCTCCAGGCGCGCCGCGCCGAGAGGGCGAAGCCGGCGAGCACGGCGAGGCACAGCACGGGAAGGGACGCGAAGCGGCCCAGGGCCCGGATGCCCCGGAAGAGGACGACGTGCTCGTGGAGGAAGCGGTAGAACCCGGTGGCGGGTCCCAGGGACAGGACGACGGCCACCGTGGAGCACAGGAGGGCCACCGCGCGGTAGCGGGGCGGCGCCGCGGCCAGGCCGGCCACGCCGAGCACGAGCAGGGTCAGGCCGGGAAAGAGCGGGTCGCGCACGCGCTCCCCCTCGAGGTGGCGCCGCCCCAGCCCGCCGTACCAGCGGACGCCGCTGGCCAGGTACGACTCGGGCGTCGTGGCGTAGAGCGACACGTCCGCCAGCCGGAACTCCTCGCCGAGCGCGGCACGCATGCGGAAGTAGGGCCGGGCCAGGGGGAACAGGGCGCCCGCGGCGAGAACGAGGGCCGCCGCCAGCCTGGCCGCCGCCCGCCACCCCATCCCTCCGGCCAGGGCCACGGCCATGGCGCAGGCGAGCAGCACGGCGCAGAGGGCGGCCACGTAGATCGAGGTGAGCGCCTGCAGCGCGAGCGCCGCCGCCACCGCCAGCGCGCGCGGGACCGTGCGGCGCTCCCAGAAGCGGTCGAAGAGCAGGGCCACGAACGGCAGGAACAGCACGGCGTGGGCGTGCAGGTGCGGCAGGTTGACCCAGCGGTGGGGACCCGCCGCGAACAGCGCGCCCGCGGCGAAGGCGGCCAGCAGCGTGCCTCCCCCGCGCAGGACCAGGGCCTGCACGCCCAGCGCGGCGCCGAGCGCGCTGCCCAGCAGCACGAGGTTGTAGGCGAGCACGGGGCCCCCCGCGAGCTGGGCCGGCAGCGTGGCCAGGGCGGGCAAGAGCAGGTGCTCGGAGAACGCGAGGGCGTCGGGCAGGGGGTGGAAGACGGGGGCCTGGAAGAGGTCCGACGGACGGTGGAGGAGCGCGTGGACGTCCCACGCCATGATCCAGGCGTTGAGACGGCCGTCCGGACGGTCCACCGGTCCGAGGGTGGCAGGGTCCCGCGCCATCGGCCAGCTCATGGCCAGGAGGACGACCGCGTGCCCGGCGGCGGAGGCGAGCACGGCCCGGAGCCCGAACGCGCGCGGCGCGGCGCGTACGGGCCGCGGCCAGGGCGCGAGGGCCGCGGCCGCGCCGGCGGCCAGGGCGCAGGCGAGAGCGAGCGCGTCGGTCAGGGTCCAGAGCCATCGCGCCGGGCCATGTCCCAGGAAGCGCGCCGGGATGGCCTCGCTCCGCCCGCCCGGCGTCGTCCACCCCAGGCGGAGACGCGGCCCGGGGCCGGCGTGCGCGTAGTCCACGACCAGATCGTGCGCGCCGGCGGAGAGGGGCAGGGTGACGCCGGCGGCCAGGGGATCGGCGGCGGCCACGAGGACGCGCCCGCCGTCGATGGTGACCTCCGCGCGGCCGCGGCCCGCGAGCCAGAGGCGATGGAGGCCGCCCTCGGGCACGCGTAGCGGCCCCCTCCACCGCACGCTCCAGCGCCTCGCGCCGTCGAGAGCGGCCAGGTCGGCGCCCACCAGGTCCACCGCACCGGGACGCAGGACGTGGCGCCGCCCCCCGCCCACGGCCTCGGCGGCGAGCCCGGCCGGCTCGCGCAGGCGCACCACCAGGAACAGGCCGAGGGCGAGGACCCCCGCCGCCATCGCCAGGGGCCGGAAGCCGCGCGCGGGGCGCTCACGCGCGGTCAGGGCGGCGAGGACCGCGAGCAACAGGACGGGCAAGGCGAGGGAGCGCGCGCGCCAGGGCAGCGGCGCGTGGGCCCCCACCGGATCCAGGCGCAGCACGGCCAGGGCCAGGAGCGCGACGCCGATCCCGAGCCCGCCCCGTGCCAGCGGCGAAAAGAGACGCGGCACGGGGACATCATCTAATAGGGCGGGGGCTAGCCGCCTCGGCGCCGGCGGGCGCGGTCCAGGTCCGCCTCGGCCTGGCGCAGCTCGCGGGCCAGCTGTTCCATCTCGGCCAGGGTCTCCTGGGCGGCGGGGCTGGTCGGCCCGCCGAGGGCGCCCAGCTCGCGCTCCAGCTCCCGGTATCTCCGCCTCGACTGGCGCACCTCGCGCGCGCGCGCCGCCAGGCGCTCCGGCACGTCGAGGTCCGCGTCGCGCCGCACCGATCGCGCCTGCTCCTCGGACGGCAGGGGCGCGGGCAGCGTCTCCACGCCGCCCACCGGCGCGGGAGGCACCGGCGGGACGGGCGACGCGGGGCCCGCGGTCGCCGCCGGCGGCGACGGTGTGGCCGGGGTCTCCAGGAAGACCCCCGTGAACACGCTGCGCACGAGGAGGGCCACGCCCACGGCCAGGGCCAGGCTGGCCGTGGCCAGCGCGTACAGCCCACGGCGCGAGGCGAGGGGCGGCTGCGCGGGATCGCCGGGACAGCTCCGCACGCCCTCCGCGTGCACCTCACCGCAGAAGGGGCAGCGACGCGCCGGCGGTGACGGAGTCTCCACCTCTCCATTGTCCCGCCCGCCGGGGAGCCCGCGGGGCGGGCGGGGGCAGGATGGCGCCCGGCCGGGGCCGCGCCTCCGACTACAATCGGAGAGGATGCCAGCCGCGGCCGAAGAGGAGCTGCTCAACGTCTACGACGCCGCGGGCCGCGTCGTGGGCGCGCGGCCGCGGCCCCAGGCCAAGGGTTCCGGGCTGGCGGTGGGCGCGGTGAACGCGCTGGTCCTGAACGCCCGCGGCGAGGTCCTCCTCCAGAAGCGACCGCGCGACAAGGAGAACGGGGGCCGCTGGGACAAGACGGTGGGCGGCCACGTGTCCGCGGGCGAGGAGTTCGACCAGACCCTCGTGCGCGAGGCGGGGGAGGAGCTGTTCGACGATCCCGCTTCGCCGCGCGTGGTCCTGGCCCGCACCCGGGAGGACTATGCGCGCCACCTCGCGCGCGCGGACCTGGCGCGGACGGTGGTCCTGCGGCGGGTGGCTCTCCAGCTCAACCTGCGCGACGTGCGCCACCTGCCGGGCGCGGGGCCGCGCAACGTGCTCTATCACGTGGCGATCTACCTCGGCCGTACCCGGGTGACGCGGGGCGGGTTCTCCCCGCAGGCCTCGGAGATCGCCGACCTGCAGTACTTCCGGCCCGCGGCCGTGGACCGGATGATGCTGGAGGGACGGCTGAGCCCCAACATGGCCTTCCTGTGGCTGACCCAGGGCCACGCCCTCCTCGCGGAACGGCCCGCGCCCGCCGGGTAGAATCGGGCCGTGGCGGTGACCTGGGACGACGTGGACGGGGCGCTGGCCACGCGCGCGCCCGGCCGCGTGGACGCACCCGTGGACACGCGCGCCGCGGTGGCGGTGGTCCTGCGCGAGGGCCCGGCCGGCATCGAGATCCTGTTCATCCGCCGCGCGGAGGACCCGCGCGACCCGTGGTCGGGCCAGATGGCCTTCCCGGGCGGGCGGCAGGAGCCCGAGGACGCGGAGCTGCTCCATACCGCCGTGCGCGAGACGAAGGAGGAGATCGGCCTCGACCTGGGCGCGGAGGCCGACTACCTGGGCGCCCTGGACGAGATGCAGGCCATGGCGCGGATGCTCCCCCTGAGCCTGGCCATCCAGCCCTTCGTGTTCCGCTGGCGCGGCGCGGCGCCGCCGGAGCCCGGCCACGAGGTGCGCAGCGTGCACTGGCTCTCCCTGGACGAGCTGCTCGGGGGGGCGCGGCGCTCGACCTTCGAGTACCGGCACGAGGGGGCGGCGCTCGAGTTCCCCTGCCTCCGCGTGGAGGACGTGGTCATCTGGGGGCTGACCTACCGCATGTTCCTCGGGTTCCAGGAGCGCTTCGCGCCCCGCGAGGCGGTGGCCCAGGCCGGGCCGCGGTGAAGGTCGTCCTCACCATCGCCGGCTCCGACTCCGGTGGCGGCGCCGGCATCCAGGCCGACCTGAAGACCTTTGCCGCCCACGGCGTGCACGGCACCACCGCCATCACCGCCGTCACCGCCCAGAACTCGGTGACGGTCACGGACTACGTCGCGCTGGAGCCGCGCATGGTGCTGGCCCAGATCGAGGCGGTAGCCACGGACATGGCCGTGGCCGCGGCCAAGACGGGGATGCTGGCCGACCGTGCCATCGTGGAGGCGGTGGCGGAGGCCGTGCTCCGTTTCAAGCTGCCCCACCTCGTGGTGGACCCGGTGATGGTGGCCAAGAGCGGAGACCGCCTCCTCGATCCCTCCGCCGAGCAGGCCTACGTCGAGCACCTGTTCCCGCTGGCCGAGGTGGTCACCCCCAACCTCATGGAGGCGGAGGCGCTGCTCGGCTACCCCGTGCGCAGCGTGGAGGAGATGCGGCGGGCGGCCCAGGACCTGCGCGAGCGCGGGGCGCGGGCGGTGGTGGTGAAGGGCGGCCACCTGGCGGGCGACGCCGTCGACGTGTACTTCGACGGGGAGCGGACGGAGGAGCTCTTCGCGCCCCGCATCGCCACTGCCCATACCCACGGCACGGGCTGCACGTTCTCCGCGGCCATCGCCGCCCGCCTGGCCCTGGGCAGCACCCTGCTGGAGTCGGTGCGCGGGGCCAAGCGCTACCTGACGGAGGCCATCCGACGCTCCTATGGGGTGGGCCGCGGACACGGGCCGGTGGACCACATGCACCCCCTCACGGGGCGCACCACGGGCTAGGAGCGCCCCCAGGCTCCGCGGAGGGCGGCCTCGAGGCAGGCGGGCCCGAGGTCCTGCGGCCGGCCGGCCGCGACCACCCTGCCGTCCGTCCCCACGACCACCAGGACGGGCACGCTCCAGGCGCCGAAGGCGCGGAAGGTCGCGCAGTCCTCGTCCACCGCCGCCTGCGTGCGGAGGCCGTGCCGCGCGCGATGCGCGAGGATCTCCTCCCGGCTCTCGTAGCTGATGGAGAGTATGCGCAGCCGCGCGCGCGCGAACCGTTCGGCCAGCGCGTGCAGCTGCGGGAGGCGGTGGAGACAGGGGGCGGACCAGGTGGCCCAGAAGTCCAGGAGGACCACCTCGCCGCGCAGGTCGGCCCACGCCGGCCGCCGGCCGCCGTCCACCAGTCGGCAGGACAGGGGCGGGGCGCTCTCCCCGGGGCGCACGCAAAGGGAGAGCGCGCCCGCGCCCTGGCCGAGGCCCGAAGGGACCACGACCTGGAGACGCCGGCGGGGCGGCCGGGGTTTACGGGTGAGGGGAGAAAAGCTTCAGGCCCACGCTGGCGGCGACGATCAGCCCGATGCAGGAGAGGCGGACGAGGTCGCGGGGCTCGCCCAGCACGGCCATGCCGTAGACGGCCGTGCCCGCCGCGCCGATGCCCGTCCAGACCGCGTAGGCCGTCCCCACGGGAAGGGTGCGCAGGGCCACGGCCAGGCACCCGATGCTCAGGGCCATGGCCGCGAAGGTGAGGGCGAGCGGCGCGGCACGGCCGGCCGCCTGCTTGAGGCCGACCGCCCACACCACCTCGAACAGCCCGCCCGCCACCAGGATCGTCCATGCCATGGGCGCCTCCCTTCCCTGGAGGCCAACCATACGACGGACGTCCGGAAGGGCGTGCCCCGTCAGACCACCTTGACCCCCGCGGGCACGCCGCCCGCGATCGCCTCCTCGAACGTCTTCAGCGTCTGGTAGAACCAGATCCGGTAGCCGTAGGGGTCACGCACGGCGAAGTTGCGGTCCCCCCACCACTGCGTGGTCAGCGGCTCCTCGATCGCCGTCTTGCCCCGCAGCGAATCGTGGTAGGCGTCCACGTCGCCCACGTTGATGTAGAAGGCGACCGGCCGCCCGCGCAGGCGGGGCGCGGTGCCCTCCATGCCGGGCTCGGGTCGCGCCAGCATGACCATGGCCCCCTCCCGGATCACGATGCAGAAGTCCAGGTTCCCGTCCTTCCCCACCATGCCCATGAGGTGCGAGAAGCCCAGGGTGTCCATGTAGAAGTCGCGGGCCTCCTCCACCGAGTCCACGAAGAGGTTCGGCGTCACCTGCGCGCGGTCGCTGCTCATGTCCGCCTCCTGCCGCGCAATGTAGGCAGGCCTCCTGTCGTTTTCATCTACTTTTTGGAGTAGAAAGTCTGGTGCGCTGGACGGACGTGGCCCTCCTCGACGAGGCCGGGTTCTCGCTCTACGAAAAGAGGGCGCTCGTCACCCTCACCCTGCACGGGGTGGCGGACGCCGCCACCCTGTGCCGTGAGGGCGACATCCCCACCTCGAAGATCTACCTGGCCATGGAGAAGCTGGCCGGGCTGGGCCTGGTGGAGGTGCAGCGCACCCGCCCCAAGCTCTACTCCGCGCTGTCCGCGGACGCGGTGGTGGACCGGCTGGTCGAGCTCGCGCGCGAGCGCACGGAGGACTTCGCCGCGCGCGCCTCCGCCCTGCGCGCGGCCCTGGCCGCCCTGCCCGGCCGGCTGAAGGGCCGGCGCACCTTCGTGGACCTGGCCCTGGGCACGGAGAGCCACGTGAAGCGGCACCTGGCCCAGGTGGCGGGCGCCCGCGAGCGCGTCCTCTCCTACCTGGAGGAGGGGGACCTGGGGGCCATCGACCGGGTGGCGGACGAGGGGTTCGACGTGCTGCGCCGCATCGCGCGCAACGCGGCGGAGCGGAAGCTCGACCACCGCGTGGTCTTCGGCTTCAGCAACCGCAACGCGCCGCGGCTCCTGGCCTTCCTGCGCCGCCACGCCGGGGCCCTGGCCCACCTCTCGGGCATGCGCTACTCGGGGGAGCTGGGCCATCCCTTCCACGTGGTGGACGGGGAGACGGTCATCCTGTGCCTGGACCACCCGTTCGTGCCGGAGGGACGCTTCGCCTCCCTGCTCGTGCGCGACCGCACCCTGGCCGGGAGCCTGGCCCAGGGCTTCGACGAGCTGTGGCGCAAGACCTTGAAGGACCTGCGCGAGATCCGCGCCCACCCCCGCTAGCGGGGCACGCCGCCGGTCCCGCTTCCGCTTAGAATCCTCGCTCCCTAAGGAGGCGCAGGAATGGACTGGATCGGCGACCCCCAGGCATGGATCGGCCTGCTCACCCTCACCGCCCTGGAGATCGTGCTGGGGATCGACAACATCATCTTCATCTCGATCCTGGCCGGGAAGCTCCCACCCGAGCAGGAGGCCAAGGCGCGGCGGCTCGGGCTCATGGTGGCCATGGTGTCGCGCATCCTGCTCCTCTTCTCGCTCACCTGGGTGGTACGCCTCACCTCACCCCTCTTCGTGCTCTTCGGCCACTCCATCTCCGGCCGCGACCTCGTGCTGCTGGTGGGAGG
>DATBIO010000159.1:0-4721 GCA_036556965.1 Vicinamibacteria bacterium | reverse complement strand
TGACGGGGCCCCCGCTGCGCGCGGGCTCCGCCCCGCGCGCGGCGGGGGAGGGGGAAGGCGACGGCGCGGGCGCCGGCGCCACCACGGTGATGGTCTCGCTGACCGTGACCTCTCCCGCGGAGACGGGAGGAAGCGTGAAGATGGCGTCGGAGGTCCCGCGGTCCTCGCGCTCCTTGCCGTCGATCACGGCGGCGTAGAGCGCGCCCCCCTGGCCCACGGTCAGGGCCTTCACCTCGCGGTAGGCCGAGTCGTGGAGCACGAAGACCTTGCCCGCGTCGTCGATGCGGTACACCACGCCGCCGGGCGCGCTGCCCGCGTACACGTGGCCGCCGTGGGCGAGGAGGGCGGTGATGTGGGTCTCGGGACTCGTGAGGAGGGGCGTGCCCGCCCCCTTCTCGTCCACCTTGTAGACGCGGCCTTCCGCGCCGGTGGCCACGTAGAGGGTGCCCCCGGCGTCCACGGCCAGGGACCAGATGTACTTCTCCGCGGGATCGAAGTGGGGGCGCGCGCGGCCGTCGCGCTCCACGACGTAGACCCTGCCCTCGGGGGAGGTCGCCACGAAGAGGCGCCCGCCCGCGCCCACGGCCAGGGCGTGCACCTCCAGCTCCGCGGCGTCGTAGAACAGCGAGCTCTTGCCCTGCTGGATGCGGAAGACCTTGCCCTCGTTGCCCGTGCCCGCGTACAGGGTCTTGCCGTCGCGGGCCAGGGCCCAGACGTAGGGCGCCTCGGGGTCGCTGACGGTGCGGGCGGCGGGGGCCACGCGCAGGCGTCCCTCGGAGTCCACGGAGAGTCCCTCGAGGTCGCCCTCCAGGAAGTCGCGGGCCCCTTCGATGGTCCAGAACTGCGGCTGGGCGGCGCGCGCGGGGGCGGCCAGGGCGAGGCAGGCCGCCAGGGCGAGGAGGCGAGGCATGGATTCTCCGGGGCGGGGACGGGGGGCCCCGCGGGTGAAGTGGGGGCGCGGCCTCACCGCGCGACGTTCAGGCTGATGACGCGCGATCCGGTGACGGCGAAGTCGGTGGTCAGGTCGTACTCCCAAACGGCGGCGGTGCGCAACGGCACCACGTTGCCCCCGTGCTCGCCGCCCCCCAGGACGGACAGGACGGACGGCGGCAGCGACTGCAGGTACTCGCCCCCCACGATGGCCCCTTCGTCCGCGCGCATGAGGCGGGCGTAGAGGTGGTTGTTGCGGCGGAGGCCGTTGATGGCGCGGATGAGCTGGTCGAGGTCGCGGGGGTCGAAGGCCTGGCGCATCTCGCGCTGCTCCACCGCGGTCATGGCCGCTCCGTCCGCCACGAGCAGGGAGTAGGTGCCTTCGCGCGCGCTCTCGGGGACCTCCACGGGGATGGTGACGGTGCGCACCTCGCCCCGGTACGTCCGCAGCACGATCTTCAGGGGTACCGTGTCCCCCGGCCGGATGCGGCCGGCGGGGCGCTCCAGCCAGGCGCGCTGCAGGGCGGCCGTCTGGATCGTCTCCTGCGAGGTGACCTCCACGTCCAGCCGCTCCACGCTCACGCGCTCGAAGTCGTTGGACATGAGGTAGGCCACGGGGGCCGCCACCAGGGCCGCCGCCTGCATGGCCGGCTGCTCGCTCGCGAAGAGGTCGGTGAGCCGCACCTCGCGCCCGTTGGAGAGGGCCAGGCGCGCGTCCACCTGGACGGTGGCGGTGCCGAACTGGCGCTCGTTGGACTGCAGGACGGAGCCCAGCGACAGGAAGGCGAGGAGGGGGCTCAGCAGCTCGTCCTCCACCATGCGGAAGGCGAAGCGGCGGTCCTGCCCGCGGCTGGTCTGGAGCCGCACGTCCACGGGGATCATGCGCGGGGCCTTGCCCAGGCGGCCGGCGATGGCGGTGGAGCGGTCCTGCTCCACGGTGCCCACGGCGTCTCCCCCCGGGGAGGTGATCTTCCACGACTGGTACAGGCTGGGGAAGACCGAGTACACGTAGGCCTTCTTCATCGGGAACTGGATGGGGCCCAGGTTGTAGAAGGGGTGGCCGAACGCGTACACGCGGTCGCCGTCGATGTGCGTCACCGTGCCCGTCACGGAGAGGTCGAGGTCGCCCTCGATGAGGGAGAGGCCCACCGGGCCTCCCGCCTGCAGGTCGGGCAGCGGGCCCGTGTGGCGGCCCCCCGCCGCCCCCACCATGGGGGCGAAGCCGGAGCCGGCGAACAGCTCCTTGGCGAACTCGAAGGTGGCGGGGTCGAAGCCGGTGAACACCATGGGCAGGGCCAGGGGGGTCAGCGATCCCCCCGCCAGGTGCGGGGGCATCGACCCGCCGCGGAGCGCGCCCGCGGCCATGGGCACGGAGGCGAGGGGCCGGCGCAGCGCGGCCGTGAGGGCCTGCCGGTCCAGGGGCGCGGCGAGGCCGCCCGCGCTCCCGAAGGGCAGCCGGAAGCGCGCGGACACCGGGCGGGGAGCGGGGGAGCTCGTGGTCTCGACCATCTCCCCGAACGGCGTGATGCCGGCGATGGTCTCCTTGGAGAACGGGAAGCCGTAGGCCACCGCGCCCAGGAGCTTGCCGTCCACGTAGACGGGGCTCCCGCTCATCCCCGCGATCACGCCCGTCTTCTCCAGCGGCCCGCCCTCGAGCCGGGCCAGGATCATGCTCTGCTTGGGCCCCACCGCGTTCTCGAGCACGCCGATGACCTCGACGCGGAACTCCTCCAGCCGGCCCGCCTCGAAGACGGTGTGGCCCACGCCCTTCATGCCCGGGCGCACCTGGTCCAGGGGCAGGACGCCGGCCGGAGGGGCGGGGGAGGCGGCAATGGAGGCGACGGCGAGGGTGAGGACGGCGGCGAGCGGCTGGCCACGCATCTTTATTCAATCCCCCCGCTGCGCTCGCCCCGACCGCCGGCGGCGAGGACGCGGCGCCTTGGATTCGATATTACGAGCCCGCCCGCGCAGAATCAATGGCGGCGGAGGCCGCGTGGTACCATCCCGCCTTTCCCGCCGCGCCGGGGCGGGAGGAGAGGCAACCCTCGTGCCCGAGACAGGCGCCGCGCGCGCCCTCCCCGCCTGCATCCTGGCCTGGCTGCTGCCGGGGGCGGGCCACCTCTACCTGGGGCGCACGCGGAAGGGGCTCGCCTTGCTGGCGGGCATCGGCCTGCTCTTCGTCCTGGGCGTGGCCATGGACGCCCGCCTGCAGCTCTACCTCGGGTTCGACGATCCGCTGGCCTTCCTGCGCAGCATCGCGCAGATGGCGCTGGGCCTGCCGTACTTCCTGGCCCGGGCCCTGGGCTTCGAGGCGGGCGTGGTCACCTCCGTGACCCACGAGTACGGGAACACGTTCACGGAGGTGGGCGGCCTCCTCAACATCCTGGTGATGCTCGACGCCTACGACATCGCCCTGGGTCGGAAGGGCTGAGGGCGCGTGGCGGTCTTCGAGAGCCACCTGGTGAACCTGATCGTGTTCTCCGCCCTGGTCTCGGCCATCTTCGCCCTCCTCCTGCGGGACGACCGGAAGAGCCGCGTGCGCTTCGCCCTCAAGGCCTTCGGGGCCTTCGTGCTGTCGGCGCTGCTGGTGGGGTGGCTGATGTTCCCGTTCCCCTCCTGACGGACGCCGTGCGGCCGCTCGCCCGCTGCGCGCCCGCCGTGCCCGGGATGGCGGCCCTCCTCGCGCCATGACGGCCCTCCGCATCGCCACCGTGCCCGGAGACGGCATCGGCCGCGAGGTGATCGCGGAGGCGGAGGGAGTCCTGCGCGCGGTGGCCGCCGCCTCCGGGCGCGAGGTGCGGATCACCGCCCTGCCCTGGGGCGCCGACCACTACCTGGCCACCGGCGTCACCCTGCCCGAGGGCGCCCTGGACATGCTGCGCTCCGAGTTCGACGCCATCCTCCTCGGCGCCGTGGGCGACCCGCGCGTGCCCGACAACCGGCACGCCGCGGACATCCTCCTCGGCATGCGCTTCGGCCTCGACCTTTACGTCAACGAGCGGCCCGTGCGCCTCCTGCACGAGAAGCTCTGCCCGCTCAAGGGCCGGGGCCGCGCGGACGTGGACTTCGTGGTCTTCCGGGAGAACACCGAGGGCCTCTACGTGATGATGGGCGGCCACTTCAAGAAAGGCACCCCGGACGAGGTGGCCACCGAGATCGACGTCAACACGCGCAAGGGGGTGGAGCGCATCGTGCGGCACGCCTTCTCCTTCGCCGCCGCCACCGGGCGGAGCGGGGTGGTGATGGCGGACAAGTCCAACGTGCTCGTGCACGCGCACGAGCTGTGGCAGCGCGTGTTCCGCGAGGTCGCGCGCGAGCACGCGGCCATCCAGGCCACCCACCTCTACGTGGACAACCTGGCCCTGCAGATGGTGCGCGACCCCGGGCAGTTCCAGGTGGTGGTCACCTCCAACATGTTCGGGGACATCGTCACCGACCTCGCCGCCGCCCTCCAGGGCGGGCTGGGGATGGCCGCCTCCGGCAACCTCCACCCCGGCCGCATCGGGCTCTTCGAGCCCGTGCACGGCTCCTCCCCGCCCCTGGCGGGCAAGGACCTGGCCAACCCCATGGGCGCCATCCTCTCCGCCGCCCTCCTCCTCCAGCACAACGGCTGGACGGAGGAGGCGCGCCGCGTGGAGGAGGCGGTGGAGTGGGCGGTGGCCGCGGACGTGACCACGCGCGACGTGGGCGGCGCCCTGGGCACGCGCGAGGTCGGGGAGAGGATCGCCGCACGGCTGCGGGCCTGACGGCGGCCGTGCCCGGCCCGCGCGCCCTCCGCCTCTCCGCGCCCG
>DATBIO010000158.1:0-12717 GCA_036556965.1 Vicinamibacteria bacterium | reverse complement strand
GCGCTGGTCCGCCTGCTCAACGAGCGGGCGCGCCTGGCCCTGGGCCTGGCGCGCGTGAAGCAGTCCAGCGGCCTGCCCATCGTCGCGCCGGAGCGCGAGGCCTCCGTGTTGGAGCACGTGAGCGCGGCCGCGGGCGCGGGGCCCCTGGACCCCGAGGCCATGGCGCGCATGTTCACGGCCATCATCGCGGAGACGCGGGCGGCGCAAGCCCGCGTGGCATGAGCGCGGACGCGGCGTACCAGGGGGCGCCGGGCGCCTTCAGCGAGGACGCGGCGCAGGCCCTCCTGGGCGGAGGGCTGGACCTGCTGCCCTGCGCGCGCTTCGTGCACGTGTTCGACGCGGTGGAGAGCGGCCGCGCGCGCTTCGGGGTGGTGCCCATCGAGAACACGGTGGCCGGCTCCGTGCAGCCCGTGCACGACCTGCTCGCCGACCGCGAGCTGTGCATCATGGCGGAGACGGTCGTGCGCGTGGCGCACGCCCTGGTGGGCGTGCCCGGGTCGCGCGCGCACGAGATCCGCCAGGTGCTCTCGCACCCGGTGGCCCTGGCCCAGTGCGAGTCCTTCTTCCGCTCCCGGCCCGAGGTGGAGCCCGTTCCCGTCTACGACACCGCGGGGGCGGTGCTGCAGGTGGTGGGGGAGGGCCGGCGCCACCGGGCCGCCAGCGCCAGCCGCCGCGCGGCGGCGCTCCACGGTGGCATGGTGCTGGCCGAGGGGCTGGAGGACGACCCCGCCAACTTCACGCGCTTCCTGCTCCTGTCGCCGGAAGCGGAGGCGCGGGCCTCCGCCGGCCACGGCTTCAAGACGTCGCTGATCATGACCGTCCCCCACCAGCCGGGCGCGCTGTGCGCCGCCCTCCGCGTCTTCGCCGCGCGCGGCCTGGACCTGCTCAAGATCGAGAGCCGGCCCCTGCGCGGCCGGCCGTTCGAGTACTCGTTCTGGCTGGACGTGGCGGGCCACGCCGAGGACCCGCCGGTGGCGGAGGCGCTCATGGCCCTGGAGGAGCAGTCGGGCGGGGTGCGCGTGCTGGGGAGCTATCGCCGCGCGGACGAGGGGGTGCCGCGCGGCAAGTAAAGAACGGGGGGTGCGGAAGATCCGTGCGCCCACAGGAAGCTAGCGAGCGGCGGGGTCTCCCCGACGCGAGCGAATGGGGGGGAGGCGAAGCCGCGGGGGGGTGCGGATGATCCGTACCCCCCCGACCTGTCTAACGATCGAGCTTGTGGCGGTCGAGGATCTCCCGGATGGTGCCGGGCAGCACGTCCGCCCTGCGCGCCGCGTCGGTGACGACCTCCAGCTGCTGGCGGAACCCCTCGGCGCGGCCCTGGAGGGCGGTGAACTGCGCGCGGCAGCCGTCGTCGGTGGGTGAGGCCACGCGCCCGTCCAGAAGCAGGAACCACTCGCGGCCCGGGGTGCTCTCCGGCGTGAAGCCGCGCAGGCACGTCTGCTTGTAGCCGAACCAGGCCACGTCGATGTCGTTGGCCGCGGCGGCCAGCGTCATCGCCGCCATGTCGAGGTCGCGCTCGCCCTGCGCCCGGAAGAGACCGACCTCGGCCTGGGACTGCGGAGCCTTCACCACCGCGGGCGGAAGCACCGCCGTCACCACCGGGCCCGGCGTGCCGACGTTCGGGACGTTGCGCGTGAGGGGACCGGGCATGCCGCCGCCCACCACGACGGGACCGCCGCCGGTGACTCCCATCGGGCCCGCGCCCGCCGCCGCGCCGGATCCCGCCGCTCCCGCCGTGGTGCCGACGCCGGTGGAGCCGACCACGCCGCCCACGGCGGGCGTACCGGCCCCGGCGGGTGCGCCGGGCGAGCCGGCCACGGCGCCCGCGTTGGTGACGCCCGACAGGCCGGGCGCATTGGGCGAGGCCGTGTTCGGGCTGAGGGTCGAGCCGCCGGCCACGCTCACCGTCCCCGGAGGCACGGTCTGCAGCGCGGTGACGGCGACGAAGGGCGACCCGCCGGGCACCGTGCTCAGGCGCGCGTTGCCGCTGGCCGTCACCCCGGTCCCGACCAGGCCGAGGTCGAGGGCGAGGGTGTCGCCCGCGCGCAGGGTGCCGAGGCCGCCCATGGCGACCCCGCTGACGGGCACCGTCATCTCGGCGCCGTTGCTGCGGACGACGACGCTGTTGTTGGCGCGGTCCACGCGCACGAGCTGTCCGGAGACGGTGGGGAAGAGGGTGCCGGCTCCGAAGAGGGCGGCGTTGTCCACGGTCTGGATGGCGGTCACGGTGCCGAAGGCGCTCCCGCCCAGGGCGGGGTCGAAGGTCAGTCCGACGGTGTCACCGGGGGCGAAGCTCCCGAGGCGGGAGGCGGCGGCGCGCGACACGGGGAGCACGAAGGCCCCGCCAGCCTGGTCCACCACCATGATCCGTCGCCGGCCCACGTCGGTGGCGATGACGCGCGCGCTGCGCGTGGCGCCGCCGGAGGGGGAGATGACGGTCGTGGTGGCGGAGGCCCGCGCCCGGCCCGGCTCGCCCGAGGTGGGGGAGGCCGGCTCCACGTCCGTGATCACGCGCCGCCCGTCGCGCAGGCGGTACTCGAGGAGGACCTTGTCGCCCGTGCGCAGGCCCGAGACCTCGCGCAGGGCCTCGTCGGAGGCGCGCAGGACGGTCTCCCCGCTCTCGGTGCGGAAGGTCACCGTCCCGTCGCTGGCCACGCGGATCACCTCGGCGTTCACGAAGGTGGGGACGTCCTCGGCCGGGCGGGAGGGTGTGAAGGAGCGCGGCTCCTGCCGGGCGAACACCGTCGCGCCCAGCAGCGCCAGGGACAAGGCCAACCCGGATCTACGCATGGAATTGCACCTCCGGGGTTGGGTTAAGCAACACCGATGCCAGGCGCGGCGGGCCCGCGCCGCCCGCCGCGGGGCTCTCAGCGGGAGTCGAAGGACCAGCGCCCCTGGCGCGTGGGCCGGCCCAGGGCGCGCTTCAGGAGGCCGAGATACTGCCGGCGGCTGCACTCGCGCGCGCCGAAGCGGGCCAGGTGCTCCGTGTAGACCTGGCAGTCCACGAGCGTGATGCCCCAGGCGTCGAGCTGGCGCACGAGGGCCACGAAGGCGGCCTTGGAGGCGTCGGGCACGCGCGTGAACATGGACTCGCCGAAGAACACGGCGCCCAGGGAGACGCCATAGAGCCCCCCCACCAGCCGCCCGTCCTGCCGCGCCTCGGCGGAGTGCGCGTACCCGCGCGCGTGCAGCTCGCCGTAGGCGGCCCGCATGTCGCGCGTGATCCAGGTCGTGCGCTGCCGCGGCCGCCGCGCGCGCGCGCAGCCCTCCATGACCTCGGCGAAGGCGGTGTCCAGCGAGAGCTGGAAGCGCGGCATGGTCTTGCGCAGGCTGCGCGGCACGTGCAGGGCGTCCGTGTGCAGCACCATGCGGGGGTCCGGGGAGTGCCAGAGGATGGGCTGGCCCTCCTCGTACCAGGGGAAGATCCCCTGGCGGTAGGCGAGGAGCAGGCGCTCGGGCCGCAGGTCCCCCCCCACGGCCAGGAGGCCGTCGTCGGCGAGGTGCGCGGGCGGGAAGAGCAGGCGGTCGTCGAGGGCGAACACGGGCACCCGCTCATTCTCCCGGACCCGCGGAGGCCGGCCAAGCGGCTAGAATGCTCGGCCCTATGGTGAAGATCGGCAGCAACGGCGCGTCCGAGAGCCTGATCGTGGTGCGCGACCTGGCCAAGACCTACCGGCGCGGCAGCGAGGAGCTGCACGTGCTCCAGGGCATCAACCTGGACGTGGACCGCGGGGACTTCGTGGCCTTCATGGGACCGAGCGGCTCGGGCAAGACGACCCTCCTCAACCTCCTCGGGGGCCTGGACGTGCCCAGCGCGGGGACCGTGCGCGCGGACGGCGAGGAGATCAGCCGCCTCTCCGGGGCGCGCCTCGTGCGCTGGCGGGCCCGCCACGTGGGCTTCATCTTCCAGATGTACAACCTGATCCCGGTGCTCTCGGCCTTCCGCAACGTCGAGCTGCCCCTCCTCCTCACGCCCCTGGGCAAGGCCGAGCGGCGCCGGCACGTGGAGAACGCGCTGGCCCTGGTGGGCCTGGCCGACCGCGCGAAGCACAGGCCGCGGGAGCTCTCCGGAGGGCAGCAGCAGCGCGTGGCCATCGCGCGGGCCATCGTGGCCGACCCCACCTTCCTCCTCTGCGACGAGCCCACGGGCGACCTCGACCGCCGGAGCGCGGACGAGATCCTGGAGCTGCTGGAGCGGCTGGTGGACGAGCACGGCAAGACCATCCTCATGGTCACCCACGACCCGCGCGCGGCGGAGCGCGCCCACGCCACCCTCCACCTCGACAAGGGAGTGCTGGCGGCGTGAAGTACCTGCCCCTGCTGCTGGGCAACTTCCGGCGCCACCGCGTGCGCGTGGCCCTCACCCTCGGCTCCTTCGCGGTGGCGCTCTTCCTCTTCTGCGTCCTCATCGCCATCCGGGGCGCCTTCAACCAGGGCGTGGAAGCGGCGGGGGCCGACCGCATCCTGGTCGTGAACAAGGTGTCCCTCATCCAGCCCCTCCCCCTGGCCTACCGCGACCGCGTCGCGCGCGTGCCCGGGGTCAAGGACCTGACCTTCGCCCACTGGTTCGGCGGCGTGTACCAGGACGAGAAGAACTTCTTCCCCCAGTTCGCGGTGGACCACACCACGTGGCGCCAGATGTACACGGAGTTCCGCGTGCCCGAGGAGCAGTGGCGGGCGCTCGCGGCGGACAAGGCGGGGGCGGTCGTGGGCAAGGTGACGGCGGAGCGCTTCGGCTGGAAGGTGGGGGACCGCATCCCCATCAAGGGCGCCATCTACCCCGGCGACTGGGAGTTCAACCTCGTGGGCATCTACGAGGGCACGCGGCCGCAGGACGACCTCTCCCAGTTCTGGTTCCGCTGGGACTACTGGGCGGAGAAGGTGGAGCCGGACATCAAGGGCTACGTGGGCTGGTACGTGGTGCGGGTGGACAAGGGCCACGACGCGGTGACGGTGGTGAAGACCATCGACTCCGCCTTCGCCAACTCGCCCTTCGAGACGCGCACGCAGAGCGAGGCCGCCTTCATGGCCTCCTTCGTCGAGCAGATGGGGAACATCGGCTTCCTCATGACCGCCATCGGGGCGGTGGTGTTCTTCACCCTCATCCTGGTGACGGGCAACACCATGGCCATGTCCGTGCGCGAGCGCACGGGCGAGCTGGCCGTGCTGAAGACCGTCGGCTTCCGCGACGGCGCCGTGCTGGCGCTGGTGCTGGTGGAGTCCTGCCTGCTCGCCCTCCTGGGGGGGGCCCTCGGCATCGCGCTGGCCAAGGCGTTCACGATGTCGGGAGATCCCACGGGCGGGCTGTTCCCCGTGTTCTTCGTGCCCGGGTGGGCCATGGGACTGGGCGTGGCGGTGACGCTGGCCGTGGGGCTCCTGGCCGGCCTGCTGCCCGCCCTGGGCGCGCGGCGCCTGCGCGTGATCGACGCGCTGAGGACCCTCTGAGATGCCGCTTCCCGTCGTCTACAACGTCGAGAGCGTGCGCGCCCGCTGGCGCACCAGCGTGGTGGCCGTGCTCGGCATCGCGGGCGCGGTGGGGGTGTTCGTGGCCATGCTCGCCCTGGCCAAGGGGTTCCGCGCGGCCCTCGTCGAGTCGGGATCGGCCATGAACGCGATCGTGCGGCGCGCGGGGGCGACCTCGGAGATCGACAGCGCGGTGACGCTGACCCAGCAGAAGGTGATCGAGGACGCCCTGGAGGTCGCCCACGGGCCCAGCGGGCCCCTGGTCAGCCACGAGGCGGTGGTGATCGCGGCGGTGCCCCTGCGGGAGACGGGCACGGACGCCAACGTCCAGGTGCGCGGGGTGACGGAGAAGGCCCGCCTCGTGCACGAGAACGTGGCGCTGCGGGAGGGGCGCTGGCCGGAGCCCGGGCTCTTCGAGCTGGTGGTGGGCAAGAACGCCGCCGCCTCCTACCGCGGGGTGGGCATCGGCGACACCCTCAAGCTGGGAGGGGCGGGCTGGAAGGTGGTGGGCGTGATGGACGCGGGCGACACCGCCTTCGACTCGGAGATCTGGTGCGACCTGAGCCTGCTCAACCCCGTCTACCACCGGCCGCAAGGCGTGGCCCAGTCGGTGGTGGCGCGCCTGCGGAGCCCGGAGGCGCTGGAGCCCTTCCGGCAGCGGCTGGTGGGCGACCCCCGCATGAAGGTGCAGGTGGACCGCGAGACCGACTACTACGCCAAGGCCTCGCAGATGATGACCACGCTCGTCAACGTGCTGGGCACGCTGGTGGCCGCGGTGATGGGGGTGGGGGCGGTGTTCGCCGCCCTCAACACCATGTACTCCGCGGTGGCCGAGCGGCGGCGGGAGGTGGCCACCATCAAGGCCCTGGGCTTCGGGGGGTCCAGCATCGTGCTCTCGTTCACGCTGGAGGCGCTCGTCATCTCGCTGCTGGGCGGCCTGCTGGGCTGCGCGCTCGTCCTCCCCATCAACGGCCTGACCACCTCCACCATGAACTTCCAGACCTTCTCGCACCTGGCCTTCGCCTTCCAGGTGACGCCGGCGCTCCTGGGCATCGGGCTCGTCTTCGCGCTCCTGATGGGGATCGCGGGCGGCGTGCCCCCCGCCCTGCGCGCGGCGCGCATGCCGGTGACGGTGGCCCTGCGCGACCTCTGAGCGTCCCGTCCGCGCCGCCGGCGTCCGGCGCGGGCGGCGCGCGGACCCTAGCGCGACCGCTCGACGTAGACGGCGCGCGCGCGCGCCAGCTCGTCCATGACCGCCGCGCGCTCCGCGGGCGTGTTCCAGCCCGTGTGGGCCGAGGCCGCCTGCACCACGCGGTCCACCCAGCGCACGAAGTAGGCGGCGTCCTCGCGGGAGCGGACGGGCCGCTGCCCGACCATCACGTAGACGGGGCTCGTGCTGGCGAAGGGGTAGAGGTCGAGGACGGGGAGCCGCGGGCGCGTGGCGTAGGCGCGGAGCACGTACCAGGCGGAGCCGTCGCCGGGCAGGCTCAGCGCCCCCTCGGCGCGCGTGCCGGCGGCGGAGAGCGGCACCGTGGCCACCACCTCGCCGTTGCCGATGACCTCCACGCGGTCGAGAGGCACCGCGGAGCGCACCGCCACGCGCGCCCGCAAGGGGCGCGGGGCGGCCAGGGTCACCTCGTCGCCGGGGCCGCGGCCCTCGACGGCGAACGTGAGCAGGGGGGCGTTGGTCACGAAGGTGCGTCCGCGGCGGAGGCCCTCCAGGTAGGAGGCGTGGGTCAGGCGGGGGCCGGCCTGCACGTAGGTGCGGAGGAGCCCGGCCGGCCCGCGCAGGGAGGCGAAGTTGGGGAAGGCGTCGGTGCCGGCGCCGGCGGGGATGCGGAACCCGCAGTTGAGGAGGCGGTACCACACCGCGGAGGTGACGAGGTGGTCGCTGAAGCCCATCACCTCCAGGTAGTCGAGCTTGCCCAGGGCGGCGTCCACGGGCAGCGCGTAGGTGAGCGGCTCCGCGGCGTTGTCGGGATCGGGACGCACGTCGAAGGGGTGGACGTAGCCCACCAGCGCACCCTGCGCCCGCGCCACCTCCGCCATCTGGGCGTTGGTGGGCACCAGGCTGGCCATGGCCGTGTTCGCGTAGCCGGCGAAGTCGGGCATCAGGTAGTGCTCGCGCAGGCCGAGGAAGGCGGTGTGGCCCCAGAAGCTGGTGTGGAACTCCTGGCCGTGGGCGAGCAGGAAGCGCTCGGTGGAGGCGGGGTCGAGGCCGGGGCGGAAGCCGGCGATGTCCGGGATGCGCTGCTCCTTGTTGACCACCAGGTTCTCCAGCACGTGCAGGCCCTCCGCCCGGCCCTGGAGGGCGAGGCGGGCCGGCGTGTTGCGGTAGTGCCCGCCGTAGTTCATGTGCACGTGGAGGTCGCCGCCCCACTGGCCGCGCGCGCCCGGGTCGTCGAGCCGGCGGAGGCGCAGGCGCACGGGGAGGACGCCGTCCGGGGCCAGCGTGCCCTGGAAGCGGGCGACCTCGAACTCCGGCCCGCGCCACGCCTCCACCGCGACCGGCCCCGCCGGCGCCGCCAGCTCGGCGGCGCCGTCGGCATGGAAGTAGCCGTACTCGAACGGCTGCTCGCCGCGCACGAAGGCCTCGTCCGCGTGGCGCCAGGCGTCGTCGGGAGCGTAGGAGCGGCCGTCCGCCCCCGTCACCGAGACACGGGCGGGCAGGCGCGCCCCCGTGGCCGCGTCCACCAGGCTCAGGCGCAGCCGGCCCATCGGCGCCCGGTAGCGCCGCGTCCGCGCCTCGACGCGCTGGCGGCGCCCTCCGACCACGTCGAGCACGACCAGGGACGTGTTCCCGCCCTCGTTGGACACGGCGGCGATGCGCCGGCCGTCGCGCGACCACCGCGGGGCGGTGAGGTCGTACTCGCCGTGGGTGAGGGGAAGGCGGTCGCCGCCCTCGGCGGGGAGGAGCCAGAGCTGGTTCCACTGCCGCCCGTCGTAGCTGCTGTAGACGACGCGCCGGCCGTCCGGCGACCAGTCCGGGCGCGCCTTCCAGGTGGTCTCCTCGTAGTGCAGCTCGCGCATGGGCGCGCCGCGCTCGGCGGCCATGCGCCAGAGGCCGCCCGTGCCCCAGATCCGCCCCCGGTTGCCCACGAGGATCAGCTCGCGTCCGTCGGGCGACCAGCTGGGCGAGAGGTAGTGGTCCCAGACCGAGTAGTAATAGCGGGGCAGGCCGCTGTTCCTGTCCTCCGTCAGCTGCATGGGCGCGCCCCCCTCCGCGGACACCGTGAACACGTGCCAGCGGCCCTCGTGGGCGGTCGAGACGTAGGCGATGCGGCGGCCGTCGGGGGACCAGCGCGGGTCCACGTTGACGGCTCCGTTCGCGACCAGGGGGCGGTCGTCGCCGCTCTCCAGGTCCAGCAGCCTGAGCTCCACGGCATCGTCGCGGTACGAGGCGTAGACGACGCGGCGTCCGTCCGGGGCCCAGTCCGGCTGGTGGTCGTAGCCGGGCCCGGCCGTGAGCTGGCGCGCCTCGTCGCCGCCGACGCGCTGGCGCCAGAGGCCTCCCTGCATGGCGTAGACGAGCTCGGCCCCGTCCGGCGACCAGCTCGCGGAGGCGGGGCCGCTGGTGACCTGCGGCACGTACATCTCGCGCCAGTAGTAGGCGTGGGGCACGCGCACCTGCTTGAGCACGGGCTCCCGCACGGGCGGGACGCTCTGCGAGCGGGCCGCGGCGGCGAGCAGGGGGAGGGCGAGGAGGGAGGCCGCGGCCAGGCGCGCGCGGCGACGGGCGGGCGCGGTCACGCGGGCGCGGCCAGCGTCTCGTCGAGGAGGCGCAGGGCGGCGTCCACGTCCTCCGCGTCCACCACCAGGGGCGGGGCCAGGCGCAGCGTGCGGGGACCGGCGCCGAGGACGAGCAGGCCGCGGCGGAAGGCGCCCCACTCCGCCGCGTGCACGGCCTCGGGAGAGGCGAGCTCGAGGCCGACCATGAGGCCGCGGCCGCGCACGTCGCGGATCACGGGATGGCGCGCGGCGAGGGCGCGCAGCCCGGCCCGGAGGCGCTCGCCCATGGCCGCCGCGTTGGCGAGCAGGCCGCCCTCCACCAGGTCGAGGGTGGCCAGCGCCGCCGCGCAGCAGACGGGGTTGCCGCCGAAGGTGGAGCCGTGCGCCCCCGGTTCCCACTTCATGACCGCTTCGCGGGCCACGATGGCCCCGATGGGCAGGCCCGAGCCCAGGCCCTTGGCCACCAGGAGCACGTCGGCCTCGATGCCCTCCGTCTCGCAGGCGAACATGCGCCCCGTGCGGCCCATGCCGCTCTGCACCTCGTCCACCACGAGCAGGATGCCGTGGGCGTCGCAGAGCGCGCGCAGGCGCCGCAGGAACCCCTCGGGCGGCACCACGTAGCCGCCTTCGCCCTGGATGGGCTCCACGAAGATGCCCGCGGCATCGCGGGGGGCCAGCCGGCGCGCGAAGAGGTCCTCGATGGGGGCCACCCCGTGGCGCTCGCAGTCGGGCCCGCGCCCGCACGCCTCGCAGCCGTGCGGGTCGGGATAGGGCACGTGGTAGACCTCGGGCAGGAACGGCCCCATCCCCTCGCGCTGCCGGGCCCGGCTGGCGGTCAGGCTCATGGCGCCGTAGGTGCGCCCGTGGAAGGCGCCGGTGAAGGCGATGAGGCCGGGACGGCGCGTGGAGTTGCGCACGAGCTTGATGGCGCCCTCCACCGCCTCCGTGCCCGAGTTGGTCAGGAAGACGCGCTTGGGGCCGGGCCCGGGGGCCAGCGCGGCCAGCCGCTGGCAGAGCGAGGAGAAGCCGTCGTAGTAGAAGTCGGAGCCGCAGATGTGGAGGAACCGCGCGGCCTGCTCCTGGATGGCGGCCACCACCCTGGGGTGCGCGTGGCCGGTGGCGGCCACCGCGATGCCGGCCATGAAGTCGAGGAAACGGTTCCCGTCCACGTCCTCCACCATGGCCCCCGAGGCGCGCGCCACCACCAGCGGGTACTCCTTGGGATAGGACGTGGAGGCGTAGCGGTCGTGGCGGGCCACCTCCGCCTGCGCCCGGGGGCCGGGCGGGGCAACGACGATGCGCGGGTAGTCTTTCACCGTGGCGGCTCCTCGATGACGGTGCGGCTCTGCTCGCGCGTGAACTGCGCGACGTAATAGGGGCCGCAGCCGCCCTTGCCCGTGGAGCCCGATCCCTTCCAGCCGCAGAAGGGCTGCGCGCCCGGCCAGGCCCCCGTGGTGGCGCCCGTGCGCTTGTTCGCGTAGCAGACGCCGGCCTCGACCTCGTCGAAGAAGCGCTCCACCTCCTCGGTCCTCCCGCTGAAGATGCCGGCGGTGAGGCCGTACTCCGCCTCGTTCGTCTCGGCCAGGGCCTCGTCCAGCGACCCCACTTCCCCCACCGCGAGCAGGGGCACGAAGAGCTCGTCGCGGAAGAGGCGGCTGGGCAGGGGAAGGACGGCCACCGTGGGGGCCACGAAGTGGCCGCCATCGAAGGGGTGGCCGCGGAGGCGCCCTCCGCCCAGCAGGATCTCGCCCTCGCGGCCGGCCTGGGCGCTGGCCGCCTCGAAGCGCGCCACCGCGCGCTCGTTGATGACGGGGCCGAAGAACACGTCGCGCGCGGAGGGGTCGCCCATGCGCAGCGCGCGCGTCTTCGCGAGCAGCCGCTCCAGGAACGGCCCGCGCACCGCGCGGTGCACGTAGACGCGCGAGGTGGCGCTGCACTTCTGGTTCTGCAGGGAGAAGGCGGAGCGCGCCACGCCCTCCGCCGCGGCCTCGAGGTCGGCCGTCTCCATGACCAGGCAGGCGTTCTTGCCCCCCAGCTCCAGCAGGCAGGGCTTGATCCAGCGGCGGCTCAGGCCGGCGTGGATGCGCATGCCCACCGCCTTGGAGCCCGTGAAGACCACGCCGTCCACGGCGTCGTGCTGCCACAGCGCGTCGCCGATCTCCTCCCCGCGGCCGGGCAGGAAGTGGAAGACCTCGGCGGGGACACCCGCGTCCATGTACACCTGCCACAGCTCCAGCCCCGTCCAGGGGGTGTCCTCCGCGGGCTTGTAGACGACGGCGTTCCCGGCGGCGAGGGCGGCGGAGGACATGCCGGCGGAGAGGGCGAGGGGGAAGTTGAAGGGCGCGATGCAGGCGAACACGCCGTACGGCCGCAGCACGTCGGTGTTCCGCTCGACGGGCGTGATGCGGCCCATGGCCCGCACGAAGCCGCCCGCGTCCTCCACCTGCTGGCAGTAGTAGTCGATGAGGTCGGCCGACTCCTCGGCGTCGCCCATGGCCTCCAGCCGGCTCTTGCCCACCTCCAGCGACATGAGCGCGGCCAGGGTGTGCTTGCGCTCGCGCACGAGGGCGGCGGCGCGGCGGAGGACGGCGAGGCGCTCCCGCCAGCCGCGGCGCTCCCAGGCCCGCTGCCCGGCGCGCGCGGAGCGCACGGCGCGGTCCACCTCCGCCGGGGTGGCGGCGGCGAAGGTGGCCAGGCGCAGGGAGAGGTCGGCGGGCGCGCGGTCCACCAGGGGCGCGGCGCCCGTGACCACCTCCTCGCCCGCGACGCGGGGCCCGTGGCTCCCGCCCGCGCGCGAACGCACGGCGGCCAGGGCCTGGTCGAAGAGGCGGTGGAACTCCTCGAGGTCGCCGGTGGCGGAGGTGTAGGTGATCTTCATTGACTCGGGTTCGGCTTGGGGGACGCGCCCCCGAAGCGGGGCAGGGACTGCTGGACCAGGGCGGCGATGGCGCGGCCCAGGCCCTCGTGCGCGTCGCCGCTGTAGGGATCGAGGTCGAGAGCGGCCTTGAAGGAATCCACGGCCGCGCGCGCGCGCCCCTGGGCCAGGTGGGCGCGCCCCTCCGCCACCAGCTTGCGCGCGGCCTCCGTGGCCTGCGGGGTCACGCCGGCGTCCCCGGGGGGCCGGGGAGGCAGGGGGATGCGCGGGAGCAGGTCCTCGACCCGCGGGGGACCCGTGCGGCGGCCCTTCTCCAGGCGGACCTCGCTCTTCACCTCGCGCACGCCGGCCACGGTGCCGGCCAGGGCCTTGGCCACCTCGATGGCCGTCTCGTTGCCCGACTCGCCGCCCAGGGTCACGCGCCCCTGGGTGACCGAGACCTCGATGTCCTCCTCGCGCACGGACGGGGTGGCGGCGAGGAGCGCCTCCACCTCCTCCTCGATGCGCGCGTCCTGCTCCTCGCCCTCCCGCTGCGCCGCTTCGGCTGCGGTCTCCGGCCGCTCGGGCTCCGGCGCGCGGCGCCGGCCGCGCTCGTCGTCGCGGCTCACGAACACGATGAAGGCGAAGAGGCCGATGCCCGCCCACATCCA
>DATBIO010000157.1:0-5351 GCA_036556965.1 Vicinamibacteria bacterium | reverse complement strand
ACCGCCTCGCGCGGCGCCGTCACCACGCCGGGGCCGCGGCCCGGACGCTGCACGCTGACGGAAGGCGGGAACCACTCTCCGAGGCCCCGGTCCCGGACCTGCTGCCGGAGCCAGTAGACGACGTCTTCCGTGGTGGTGCGCCCCGGGGTGATCACGTCGCTCGAGAAGGCGCGGGCGATGAGGCCGTGGACGACGCCCATGAGCCGGCGGTAGGACGGCAGCATCTCGGGCAGGCGCAGCGAGATGTAGTCGAGGGGCAGGCGTTCCGCCCTCACCAGCCTGGCCGTCCAGGGCCCGAGAGCGGCCTCGAGCTGCTCCCGCTCACCGGCGGACAGCCCGTCGGCGAAGGCGTGCGTGTGGGACACGTCGATGGCGATGCTCTCGGGCCGGCGCTCGTCCACCACCCTGCGCAGCATCTGCCACTGTCCCTCCCCCCACAGCTCGCGCGGCGGCGCCGCCGGCTCCCGCAGCACCTCGTAGAGGCCGCCGTGGGAGCCGCCCCCGAGGGCCAGTCGCTCCACGCCGCGCTCCCCTCCGCGGTCGTGGAAGACGAGCACGGTCCGGCGGCGCGCGGCCATGACGGTGGGGGAGACCAGGGAGAAGAAGACGGGATCCTCGTTGTACTCGCGGCAGACCACGATCCACATGGCCACCTTGTCCCGCCGCATCAGCGCGGGCAGGACCCGCGTGAGGCGTATCCGCAGCCACTCCTGGCGGAGCGCGTCCTCCTCGCGCACCGACGGCAGCGCCTCCGGCGCCGCCTCGCGGGAGACGGCGGCCAGCGCGGCGAGGATTCCGAGAGCCCCCAGCCACCGGCGCCGCCGGCGTCTCCCCGCCCCGCCCGACCCGGCCCGGTCCGCCTCCAGCGTCGTCATCCGGTCTCCTCCCTCAGCTCCGTGGCCCCGACGGGGTTCCCTCCGGCGAGGAAGCGGGGACCGCGCGGTAGACGGCGTACTCGCGGTTGCGGTAGGCGAGCTCCAGCCCCGGGCGCGGCGGCTTCGCGGGCAGGACCACGTAGCCCGCACCGTAGCGCCGGGCCAGCTCGAGCAGCGTCGCGTCGGAGTGGAGGGGGAAGCGCTCCCTCCCCAGCGCGGTCATCCTCTCGCCCCACTCGCGCACGAAGGCCTCGTCGAAGTACTGCTGCGTGCCGTCCTTCCACTCGCCCACCACCGTGCGCTCGGAGAACACGCGAAAACCGGTCTCCTCGGGTGGCGTGAGCACGATGGCGGAGGTGGGCGTGCTCTGGCGCACCCATCGCTGGACGTCGTACCAGGGATCCGCCTCCCAGCGCGCCCGCGCGCGGCTCCAGGCGTCGGGGGCCACCCAGAACACGGCCAGGGCGCCCGCCGCCGCCGTGGCCACCGCGTGCGCGCGGAGCCCGCGCGGGCGGGCGACCCAGACCAGCGCGGCGAGGGCGAGCGTGCGCACCACCGTGCTCGTCACCACCCGCGACAGGTAGTCGGCGAACACCGCGAGGTCGGGCCTTCCCGTGCCCCACCCCCCGAAGGCCAGGAGGCTGGCCACGCCGAGGAGGCGCAGGCCCAGCGCGGCCGGCCAGGCGGTGGCCGCCGCGCGCAGGGCGACGGCGAGGGGCAGCAGGGGCTCGAGGCCGGGAGCGAACGCGATGAGGGCCACGGGGGGCGCGAGCACGCGCGCCCAGCCGCCATGCCGGAATCCCTGCACGACGTCGGCGGCGATGAGCACGTGGGCCAGGAGGCCGGCGTAGCGCCAGGCGCGGAACGGCTGGAGCTGGAGGACGGCCTTCACCGGGTGCCATTCGCTGAAGAGCCAGCCCAGGGCGAAGAGCAGGCCCACCCCCGCCGCGAAGAGCAGGACGAAGGCGCGCCGCGCCGGCCGCAGGCGCGGCAGGGCGAAGGCGGCGAGGGCGAGGAGGAAGACGGCGTCCGCGTACTGCTCGGCGAACGCGCTGGGGAAGCTGTGGTGCGCGGAGCGGCGCTGCAGGAGGTCCAGCCACTCGGCCGTCAGCGGCGCGCGGTGGGAGAGGAACCAGGCGGCCAGGGGGAGGAGGGGCAGGACGGCCGCGGCCAGGACGCGCAGCGTGCGCCGCGCGCCCACGGCGCGCGACTCCCACAGCACGACCAGGGTCAGGGGCACCAGGAGGTAGGCCGAGTACAGGAGGTGGTTGTAGGCGGAGAGGGAGAGGAGCAGCAGGGGCAGGACGCGCCGCCCCTCCACGAAGAACACCAGCGCCCACAGGCACACCGCGGTGGCCACGTCGCCGTGGCTGAACAGCACGCGGTACAGGATGGACCCCGCGAGCCCGATGCGGACGGGGAAGGCGGCGGCCACCGCGAGGAGGCCCACGCTCTCGCCCCCGAAGGCGCGGCCCAGCCGGTAGACCGCGCCGAACACGGCGGCCATGGAGACCACGAAGAGGACGAAGAACGCGAGGGGGACGGCCTCGCCGCCGGGCAGGACGCGGGCGAGGGCGGAGTACAGCAGCGTCGGGTAGCGCTCGGCCGTGGCCACCACGATGTCCGAGGAGTAGAGGGACGGGTCGCCGACCCTCTTCATCATGGGCACGGTGATGCCGTGGTTGGAATCGCCGTAGCGGTACCCGTTGAGCACGGTCCCGGCCAGGGCGAGGAGGAGGAAGAGGACGGCGCCCTCGGCCAGGCGGAGGACGGCGGGGCGCCGCGGCGCGGCGACGGCGGGAGGACCGGGCGTGACCGCGGCCTCGTCGGCCGCCGGGGGCGTCACGCCCGGGAATCTATCTCACTTCCCAGACGTCTCCCGCGCGCAGGAGGCGGGCCAGGTCCCCCTTGCCCTTCCTCTCCTGCACCGCGCGCACCTGGTCGTTCATGCCGTCCTCGTAGACGGGCGCGTCCACCGCCCGCAGCACGCCCAGGGGGGTCGGGAAGCCCGGCGTGCCGTCCATGCGCGAGAGGAGGAAGGCGTAGGCGGGACTGGGATTGCGCTCGTCGTGCACGATGAGGTCCGCCTCCGTGACGCCCTGACCGAGGCTGACCACCTCCAGCTCCAGGCCGTTCATGCGGATTCCCTTGTCGCGGTTCTTGCCGAAGACCAGGGGCTGGCCGTGCTCGACGGCGATGGTGTGGTCGTCGCGCACGTCGCGCTCGGTCAGGTTCTCCCACGCCCCGTCGTTGAAGATGTTGCAGTTCTGGAGGATCTCCACGAAGGCCGAGCCCTGGTGCGCGGCGGCCTTGCGCAGGGTGGCCTTCAGGTGCGCCTGGAACACGTCCACCGACCGCGCCACGAAGGTCGCCTCCGCGCCCAGGGCCAGGGAGAGCGGGTTGAAGGGGCGGTCGATGGAGCCGTAGGGCGTGGACTTCGCCTTCTTGCCGATCTCGGAGGTGGGCGAGTACTGCCCCTTGGTCAGGCCGTAGATCTTGTTGTTGAAGAGCAGGACCTTCAGCCCCACGTTGCGGCGGAGCATGTGGATGAAGTGGTTCCCGCCGATGGAGAGGGCGTCGCCGTCCCCCGTGGCCACCCACACCTCGAGGTCGGGGCGCGCCAGCTTGAGCCCGGTGGCCACCGCGGGCGCGCGCCCGTGGATGGTGTGGAAGCCGTACGTGTTGACGTAGTAGGGGAACCGGCTCGAGCAGCCGATGCCCGAGATCACCGCGAACTTCTCGCGCGGCACCCCCAGCTCGGGGAACACCGACTGCACGGCGGCGAGGATGGCGTAGTCGCCGCAGCCGGGGCACCAGCGCACCTCCTGGTCGCTCTGGAAGTCCTTCTTGGTGTAGACGGGCAGCGTCGCGGTCATGTCCCTGGCCTCGCTAGGACAGCGCCGATTCGATGGCGCTCTCGATCTCGGACTGCTTGAACGGCTTGCCCTGCACCTTGTTGAGGCCCTGCGCGTCCACCAGGTACTTCGCGCGCAACACCCACACCAGCTGGCCCAGGTTCATCTCCGGCACCATCACCTTCCGGTAGCGCCCCAGCACCTGGCCCAGGTTGGCGGGCAGCGGGTTGAGGTGCCGCAGGTGCACGTGGCCGATGCGCCGGCCCTTCTCGCGCTGCGCGCGGAGGGCGGCGGTGATGGGTCCGTAGGTCGAGCCCCAGCCCACGAGGAGCAGGTCGCCCTCGGGGTCCCCCACCGGCACCACGTCGGGCACGTCCTGCACCACGGCCTCCGCCTTGGCCGCGCGGAGCTGGACCATGCGCTCGTGGTTCAGGGGCTCGTAGTTCACGTTGCCCGTGACCTCCTGCTTCTCGAGGCCCCCGATGCGGTGCTCGAGGCCGGGCGTGCCGGGCACCGCCCAGGGCCGGGACAGGGTCTGCGGATCGCGCAGGTAGGGATAGAAGCCCTCCGTCTCCGTGCGGAACTTCACGGGGATGTCGGGCAGCTCGGAGAGGTCGGGGATCTTCCACGGCTCGGCCCCGTTGGCCAGGTACCCGTCGCTGAGGACGATCACGGGCACCATGTACTTGAGGGCGATGCGGCTCGCCTCCAGGGCCACCCAGAAGCAGTCGCCCGGGCTGGAGGCGGCCAGCACCGGCACCGGCGCCTCCGAGTTGCGGCCGAAGAGGGCCTGGAACAGGTCGGCCTGCTCGGTCTTGGTGGGCAGGCCGGTGGAGGGGCCGCCGCGCTGGATGTCGCAGATCACCATCGGCAGCTCGGTGGCGATGGCGAGGCCGATGGCCTCCGTCTTCAGGGCCATGCCGGGTCCCGAGGTGGTGGTGATTGCCAGCGCCCCGCCGTAGGCGGCGCCGATGACGGAGGTGATGGCGGCGATCTCGTCCTCCGCCTGGAACGTCATGACGCCGAACTCCTTGTAGGCGGAGAGCTCGTGCAGGATGTCCGAGGCGGGGGTGATGGGATAGCTGCCCTGGAACAGCATCAGCCCCGACTTCTGGGCCGCGGCCACGAAGCCCAGGGCCAGCGCGCTGTTGCCGCTGATGTTGCGGTAGGTGCCGGGCTCCAGCCTGGCGGGAGGGACCTCGTAGCGCGTCTGGAACGCCTCCGTGGCGTCGCAGTAGGCGTAGCCGGCCTTGAGGGCCAGCTTGTTCGCCTCCACCAGCCCCGGCTTGCCCTTGAACTTCTCCTCCAGCCAGCGGTACGACGCCTCCATCGACCGGTTGTAGAGCCAGTAGCACATGCCCAGGGCAAAGAAGTTCTTGCACCGGTCCATGGCCTTGGCGTCCAGACCGAGGTCGCGCAGGGCCAGCCGCGTCAGCTTCGTCAGCTCGACGGAGAAGAGCCGGTAGCCCTCGAGGGAGTGGTCCTCCAGCGGGTTCTGGACCATCTGCGCCTTCTTGAGGTCGGTGTCCTTGAAGTTGTCGACGTTGACGATGAGGATGCCGCCCTTCTTGAGGTCGGCCAGGTTGGTCTTGAGGGCCGCCGGGTTCATGGCCACCAGCAC
>DATBIO010000156.1:0-16392 GCA_036556965.1 Vicinamibacteria bacterium | reverse complement strand
CGTAGCCCACGGCAGCCAATCGCTCGGGCAGGGTGCGGTAGAGGGGAACGCGTTCGAAGGGGAGGGGGCCATGGACCATCTCGCCGAACGGTATGTCCCGCCCATGCTGCGAGGGGTAGAGACCGCTGAGCATGCTCGCGTGCGCCGGCGTGGTCCACGGGGCATGGCTGTGGGCGCGGGGGAAGACCAATCCTTCCCGGACGAGGCGGGCCAGCGCGGGCACGCTTCCCTGACGAAGGGCCCATTCGAATTGCCTTCCGTTGAGGCAGTCGATGGAGAAGAGGATCGCGTTCGCGGGTGGCCGCAGCCGTGGACTGGCCAACAAGACGGCGAGCGAGAGGACGAGGGCGGCAAGCACTACGCGGGCGCGCAAGCGGCGCGGTGTGGCCGCGCGGACGCGCAGCGACGAATGCACGGGGGCGTGCCCGACAGCCTCGAAGCCCGGCGCGTCCCTTCTAGCCGTAGAGCATTTCCCAGTTCAGCAGGCGCAGGGGATAGAACCAGAGCGCCGTCGGCATCCCTTCGCGCTCGGCCGGCCAGGCCTGAAGCCGCGCCGCCGGGTCCTCGCCGAAGCGCGGGGCGCGGGTACCGAGGCAGGCGCGCAGCCTCTCCTGCAGGAGCTGGTTCCGCGGCGCGTAGTCCTGCGGGTAGGCGGGCACCCACAGCGCCGCGGCGGTGATGGCGCTCTGCCAGCTGCGGTTGTCCGGCCAGAGGCGGCGGGCCAGCTCCGGGTCCCGGGCCACCTGGGCCACCGTCACCCCGGGCAGCGCGATCTCGGAGAGCGGGTCGGCGGTCATGGCCCGCCCCTCGTGGCGCACCTGGGTGATGGTGTGCGGCGACTCCAGGGTGACGGGGTCCCGCAGGTAGACGATCTTCACGTCGGCGCCCCGCTGGTAGAAGAGCTCGGCCAGCACCCATGCCTGGCGGTCGCAGAACCCGCGCCCGGCCTGCCAGATGCGGAAGGGCCAGAAGGCGCCCGGGTTGGGAGGATCCGGGTCGGTCAGGTGCGCGGCCACCGCTTCGAAGAGCGCCCGATCGGCGTCGGCCCGGCCCGCCACCGTGTCCCGGGCCAGGCCGGCGAAGAACGCGGCGTGGCTCCAGGCCTGGTAGTCCCAGTGCCCGAAGCCGGCGGCGAGGAAGGCCGGGTCCATCCCCTCCGCGGTGAAGAACGCGGCGTAGGCGGGATCCGCGGGGCGCATCCGGCTCGCCGGCGCCAGGATCGCGGCCAGCCTCAGGGCCTCCGCTTCCTGCCCCGTCTCCACGGCGGCCAGCCACCGCGTCGCGTCTCCCGCGGTCTCCGCGGGGCAGGCCGCTTCCACGGGGGTGGGCCCGGCGCCCGGCGGGACGGCGCAGCCCCCGGCCAGCGCCGCCGCGATCAGCATGGAAAGGAAGCGCGCGGTCACGGCACCACGGAGAGCGTCACGCGCGACGGATGGCGCCGGTCGTGGTGGACCGTCAGCGCCGCCGTGCGCGTGACGGCGGAGACCGTCTCCAGCTCGCCCGTGTGGAGGTTGCGCGAGAAGTGCGGAAAGAAGGCGGCGGCCAGCACCACGCGCAGGCGGTGGCCGCGACGGAAGAGGTTGGCCGTGACCATGTCGTCGAAGGCCAGGGAGCGGACCTGCCCCGGCACCAGCGGCTTCCGCGCGGGACCGCCGCCCTCGTAGCTGGCCCGGCGCACGTCGAGGCCGGGGCTCATCAGGTTGAAGGCGGTCCCGTCGGGGGCCACGTCGAACACCTTCACCCAGAGGTCGGCGTCGGGCGCGTCCGCGGAGAGGTGGATGGCGGCGGAGAGCGGGCCCACCACGCGCAGGTCCGCGGCCAGCGGCTCCGTTTCGAAGACGAGCAGGTCCTTGCGCGCGGCCAGGGCGCGATAGTCGTGCGCGCCGGGCGCGGGGGCGTAGGTGTCGGCCACCGGGTCCTGCGGGTCGGACACGAACGTGCTCGCGGCGGACTCGGCCTCCGCCGGCGCCTCCCGCAGCGCGCCGCCCGCGTGCAGGTGGAGGACGAGGGGCCGGGCCGAGGGCGGCGGCCAGGCGTCCTCGTCGCGCCAGGCGTCCTCCCCCATCACGAACACGCGCACCGGCTTCTCGCCGTCGAGCCCGTTGTCGAGGCCGCGGACGTGGCGGTCCATGAAGCGCAGGATCGTCTCGTCGTAGTCGATGGCCGCGGCGGGACCGAAGGCGCGGTCCCCCGCGCGCACCTGGCCGTCGCGCGCGTTCATGGTGGCGGAGCCGTGGATCCAGGGGCCGAGGAGCAGGCGGGCGCGCGGCGGTGCTCCCGCGCGCGCCGCCACCAGGCCCCGGAAGTTCGTGATGGCGCCCTCGGGCCCGTAGGCCTCGTCGTGCCAGCCCGACAGGTTCAGCACCGCCGCCGTCACGCGGCCGTACCTGCCCCGCACCTCCAGGAAGTCCCAGTAGGGATCGCCCGGGGGATGGCGCATCCACTCGAAGAGGAAGGGCGCCACCTCCCTGAACTCCGGGAGGTCGGAAATGGGCAGCCTCCGCTGCACGAGGGGCCCCAGCCGCGCCCATTCCCTCTCCACCGCCTCGTCCGCGCGCGGGCCGGGGAGGCCCTTGCGGGCGCGCACGTCGGCGGCGATGGTGTTCCAGATCCAGGCCGTCCAGGACATGTCGAAGACGCCGCCCGAGTAGATGAAGTTGCGGGCGGTGGAGAAGGTCATGGCCGGCACCATGGCCAGCAGGTGCGGCGGAGCCTCCAGCGCGGCCAGCCACTGCGCCGCTCCGGGGTAGGAGAGGCCGAAGGTCCCCACGCGGCCGTCCGACCACGGCTGCGCCGCCGCCCACTCGATGGTGTCGTAGCCGTCGCGGCCTTCGTTGGCGTAGGGCACGAACTCGCCCTCCGACCCGTGGCGCCCGCGCACGTCCTGGGCCACCACGGCGTACCCGCGCTCCACCGCGCGCCGGATCGTCGTGTAGCTCGCGGGAGCCTGCTTGCGGTCGTAGGGCGTGCGGTAGACCAGGGTGGGGAAGCGCCCCCGCGCCGCCGGGCGCCAGACGTCCGCGCGCAGGGTGACCCCGTCGCGCATGCGCACGCCCACGTCCTGCTCGAGGAAGGGCGCGCCGGCCAGGAGGACGAGGGCCAGCGCGGTCACTTCCCGAACAGCGCCTCCAGGGCCCAGTTCACGAGGGTCAGCACCAGCGCGCCCAGGATGCCGGCCACGATGCCGTCCACTCGGTAGCCGGGCAGGAAGAACGACGCCGCCCAGAGAAGGATGCCGTTCAGGATGAAGTAGAAGATCCCCAGGGTCAGGATCAGCAGGGGCAGCGAGAGCAGCATGGCCAGCGGCTTGACGATGAGGTTGAAGAGGCCCCAGACCGCGCCCGCCACGAGCAGGCTCACGATGTTGCCGTTCCAGGCGATGCCGGGCACGAAGGTGGTGGCGAACAGCGCCACCGCGTTGAAGACGATGGCCAGCAGGATGCGCATTCGAGCCTCCTCAGCGTTCTCCGTCGTCCAGGATCCGGTAGCCCGGGGGTGGATCGTAGCGCGCGGGCTCCACCGGGCCCACGCGCACGACGGTGATGGTGGAGACCGTCTCGCGGACCTCGTCCAGCACGGCCACCCGCGAGCGGGTCTCCAGGGGGAAGCCGGGCAGCGCGCGGATGGCCTCCACGAGGCCGGGCGCGGCGTCGCCCACGCCCGACCAGGAGAGGAACTCCGCGAACGCGTCCACCCGCGCGGGCGCCCCCGGGGCCACCTGCACGTCCATCGTGGTCGAGCCGGCGCGCAGGCGGTAGCCCTGGCAGTCGAAACCGGCGATGCGCCGGGTCCCGGGGAGCGCCGAGACCCGAAAGCTGGCGTCGCCTCCCATGAGCATGCCCGCCGCCGCCGAGTCCTCGCGCACGCGCGTGCGCAGGGCAGCCAGGTCCAGGCGGACGGCCTCCTTGCGCGCGGGGTCGATGCGGTAGGCCAGGCCCTGGTCGAGGCGCAGGATGAGGGCCACGCCCTCCCCCGCTCCTCCGGCCTCCATCCGCATCCGCTGCGCGGCGTACCACACGCGCGACCGGACACCGGGACCCGGGGCCTCGCCCGCCACCGAGGTGGTGGTGGTCTGCTCGAAGTAGACCTGCGGCGGCGCCTTGGCCAGGAGGACCAGGACGAGGAGTCCGAGCACGGGCGCATCTTAGCCCGCGGCCGGACGACGTTCGCGTCGCCTCTTCCCGCCGGTCCGACATTTCTGTAGGATCATCGCGTGCCCGCCGGCGAGGCCAGGCGACTCTCCGACCTGCTCGAGATCAGCCTCTCGCTGGGCTCCACCCCCAACCTGCGGCAGGCCCTGACCCGCGTGCTGGAGATGCTGGTGGAGCGCCACGGCGCGGCCAGCGGCACCGTCACCCTGCTCGACGACGACGCGGGGGATCTCGCCGTGGAAGCCTTCGTGGGGCCGGGGCCGGCCCGGCGCGCCCGCTACCGCCTGGGCGAGGGGATCACCGGGCGCGTGGTCCAGAGCGGGAAGCCGATCGTGGTGCCCCAGGTGAGCAAGGAGCCGCTCTTCCTCGACCGCACGGGGGTGTGGGGACACCGCCGCCGCGAGATGAGCTTCGTGTGCGCGCCGGTGGTGGCCGACCGCAAGACGGTGGGGGCGCTCGGCGTCCTGTACCCCTACCGTCCCGACCGCGGCTACGAGCAGGAGGCCAAGTCGGTGGGGCTGGTGGCCTCCATGATCGGCCAGGCCGTGCGCGTGCACCGCCTGGTGGAGTCGGAGCGGCAGCGGCTGGTGGACGAGAACACCCAGCTCCGCCAGGAGCTGCGCGAGCGCTACGACCTGCGCCACCTGGTGGGGAGCAGCCGCGCCATGCAGCAGGTCTACGAGCAGGTGGCCCAGGTGGCGCCCGCCGCCACCACCGTCCTCATCCGCGGCGAGAGCGGAACGGGCAAGGAGATGGTGGCGCACGCCATCCACTACGGCTCGCCGCGCGCGGAGAAACCGTTCCTCAAGGTGAGCTGCGCCGCGCTCCCCGAGGGCCTCATCGAGTCGGAGCTCTTCGGCCACGAGCAGGGCGCCTTCACCGACGCGCGCGCCGTCAAGAAGGGCCGCTTCGAGCTTGCGCACGGCGGCACCCTCTTCCTCGACGAGGTGGGCGAGCTGTCCCCCGCCGTCCAGGTCAAGCTCCTGCGCGTGCTGCAGGAGAAGGAGTTCGAGCGGCTGGGGGGCACCCGGCCGCTCAAGGTGGACGTGCGGCTGGTGGCGGCCACCAACCGTGACCTGGAGGCGGCCATGGTGGCGGGCGCGTTCCGGGAGGACCTCTACTACCGCCTGAACGTCTTCAGCATCGCCCTGCCGCCGCTGCGCGAGCGGCGCAGCGACATTCCCGCCCTGGCCGACCACTTCGTGGAGAAGTTCGCCGCCGCCCACGGCCGCGACGTGCGGCGCCTGGCCACCTCCGCCATCGACATGCTCATGAGCTACCACTGGCCGGGCAACGTGCGCGAGCTGGAGAACTGCATCGAGCGCGCCGTGCTCCTGTGCGAGGGCGGAGCCGTGCACGGGCACCATCTGCCCCCCACCCTGCAGACGGCGGAGGTCACGGGCACCATGCCGCGCGGCTCCCTGCGCGCGGCGGTGGGGGCGCTGGAGAAGGACCTCATCCAGGACGCGCTCAAGAGCAGCCGGGGCAACCGGGCGCGCGCCGCCCGCCTCCTCGACACCACGGAGCGCATCCTGGGCTACAAGATCCGGCGCCTGGGGATCGACGCCGCCCGCTTTCGCGCCTAGCTCCCACAAAAATGTCGGCATGCCGCCGCGCCCCGACATCCCTGTCGGCGCGCGTCCCGAGGCGCCCTTTGTTTGCCGGCACTTGCGCGGGCCGCCGCCGCGCACGCTTCTTGCTCCACGGCGGCCGCGGTGGGAGGTGCGATGACCGGAGTGAACGGGGCGGACGTGGCCTGGATGCTGGTGGCCACGGCGATGGTGCTGCTGATGACGCCCGCGCTGGGCCTCTTCTACGGCGGCATGGTGCGGGCCAAGAACGCGCTGAACACTCTCATGATGAGCGTGGTGGCGGTGGGCTTCGTGGGCGTGGCCTGGGCCCTGCTGGGGTACACGCTGGCCTTCGCCCCCGGCAACGCGCTGCTGGGCGGCCTGTCGCGCGCCGGCCTGGCCGGGGTGGGGCTGGAGGCCCAGGGGACCATCCCCCACCTCCTCTTCATGGCCTACCAGGGCACCTTCGCCGTCATCACCGCCGCCCTCATCTCGGGGGCCATCGTGGAGCGGATGCGCTTCGGCCCCTACCTCGCCTTCCTCACCCTCTGGTCGCTCGTGGTCTACGCGCCGCTCGCGCACTGGGTATGGGGCGGCGGCTGGCTGGGCGCGCTGGGCGCGCTGGACTACGCGGGGGGCACCGTGGTGCACGTGAACGCGGGCGCGGCGGCCCGGGTGGCCGCCCTCCTGCTCCGCCCGCGCAAGGACTTCGCGCGGCAGGCCATCCTCCCCCACAACCTGCCCATGACGCTGATCGGCACGGGGCTGCTGTGGTTCGGCTGGTTCGGCTTCAACGCGGGCAGCGCGCTGGGGGCCACCGCGGCGGCGGCCCTGGCCTTCACCAACACGCTCCTGGCCCCCGCGGCCGGCCTCGTGGTGTGGTCGCTGCTCGACCTGCGGCGCACCGGACGGGTCACCGCCGCGGGCGCGGCCACGGGCATCGTGGTGGGCCTGGTGGCCATCACGCCCGCGGCGGGCCTGGTGGGGCCCCTGGGCGCCTTGGCCGTGGGCGCGCTGGGCGTGGTGCCGAGCTACTACGCGCTGCTCTGGCGCGCGCGCACGCGCATCGACGACTCGCTCGACGTGGTGGCGGCGCACGGCCTGGGCGGGCTCACGGGCGCCCTCCTCACGGGCGTGCTCGCGCAGAAGTCCTGGAACGGGGTGGCGGACGGGCTGCTCTTCGGCAACCCCCGCCAGCTCGTGGTGCAGGCGGTGGCGGTGCTGGCGGCGGCGCTGTTCAGCGCGGCGGGCACGGTGGTGGTCCTGCGGGTGGTGGCCCTGGTGGCGCCGCTGCGCGTGGCCGCGCGCGAGGAAGGGCTCGGCCTCGACGTCAGCCAGCACGGAGAGGAGGCATACGCGCGGGACGAGGGCGCGATCCTCGTCCTGCCCGACGCGGGAACCGCGCGGCCCGCGCCCGCGCCCGCCCTGGTCACGGAAGGGAGCCGGGCATGAAGCTCGTGGTGGCCATCGTGCGCACGGAGAGGCTGAGCGACGTGCTGGAGGCGCTCTTCCGGGCCGAGGTCCGGGGCCTGAGCCTCAGCCGCGTGCAGGGACACGGGGGCGAGACCGAGCGGGTGGAGACCTATCGCGGGACCACGGTGAAGATGGAGCTCAGCGAGAAGGTCCGCCTGGAGATCGGCGTGTCCGACCACTTCGTGGAGCCCACCGTGGCCGCCATCCTCGGGGCCGCGCGCACGGGCGAGGTCGGCGACGGCAAGATCTTCGTCCTGCCCGTGGAGAAGGTCTACCGCATCCGCACGGGCGAGGAGGACCAGGCGGCGGTGACGCCCGTCGAGCCGGTGGCGGCCGAGGTCTAGCCACCGAACACCCCCCCTGGCGCGGGCAAGGGCCGCGGGGGCGACGCGCCCTCCACGGGTACACTGCGGAGCGTGGGCAAGGGACGGCTCGAGGCCTTCAGCGACGGCGTCCTCGCCATCATCATCACCATCATGGTGCTGGAGCTGAAGGCCCCGCACACGGCGGAATGGAGCGCGCTGCGCCCGCTGGTGCCGGCCTTCCTGAGCTACCTGCTCAGCTTCGTGTTCGTGGGGCTCTACTGGAACAACCACCACCACCTGCTGCAGGCGGTGCGGCAGGTCAACGGCAAGGTCCTGTGGGCGAACCTCCACCTGCTGTTCTGGCTCTCGCTCATCCCCTTCGTGACCAGCTGGATGGGCGAGAGCCGCTTCGCCTCCTGGCCCGTGGCCGCCTACGGCGTGGTCATGCTGCTGAGCGGGTGCGCCTACTGGATCCTCGCCCACACCCTGCTCGCGCACCACGGGAGCGAGTCGGCCCTCGCCGCCGCCCTGGGACGCGACGCCAAGGGCGTGGTCTCGGTGGTGATCTACGCGGTGGCCATCCCCGTGGCCTTCGCCAGCCCGCACGCCGCCTGCGCTCTCTACGTGCTGGTGGCCCTCATCTGGCTGGTCCCCGACCGGCGCATCGAGCGCGCGCTGGCGGACCGTGCTCCCTCGGCCTGATCCCTTCCCTCAGGCTCCGGGCCGCAGCGACCAGTGGCCCTCGCGCGGGGACTCGGCCTGGGGCACCTTCCAGCGCGGCATGGGGCCCTTGGAGGGGTCGATGACCATGAGGTCCACCAGGCCGCCGGGGTGGACGCGGGAGACGATGGCGGCGAAGAGGTCGAGGCCGGCGGTGAGGGGGTACTTGACCAGCTCCGGCGTGTCGTCGCCGTCCTTGGCGTGATAGAGCACGATCTGTCCCAGCGTGGCTCCGTTCTCGCTCACAGTCTCTCCATCGTGACGATGGCGTTGTAGTCGGGCTCGCGCGAGAGGAGGTCGATCTCCTCGCGCGAGAGCAGCGTATTGCCCTCCGGCCAGTGGACCTCGAGGTTGCCCGGCTTGATCTCGCTGAGCCGCGCGCGGCCCTCGTAGGCTCCCGCCGCGGAGGAGAGCCGCACGCGGTCCCCTTCCGCGATGCCGAGGCGCGCCGCGTCCGCCTCCGCCATGAGCACGTCCTCCCGCGCGGCGCCCGTGAGCGGGTCGCGCGCGCGCTGCACCATCGAGTTGAACTGCTTGCCGCGCCGGGTGGAGACGTAGAAGGCCCCCTCCGCCGGCCGCCGCGCGGGAGGGGTCACGCAGGAGAAGCGCGCCTTGCCGTCCGGCGTGTTGAAGACTCCGTCGGCGAAGAGGTGGGGGCCGCCCCACTGCACCTGGTCGCCCTGCGCGCGCAGCCGCTCGATGCCGGCGTAGAGGGGCACCGCGCGCGCGATCTCCTCGCGGATGGCCTGCGACGACGCGAAGCGCAGGCCGGGGGCGCGGTCGGGACGGACGCGGGCCGCCACCTCGCCGAAGACCTCCCACTCCGCCCGCGCGGAGCCGATGCGCCGGCCGGGCACCTCGGGTGAGAAGATGATGCGCCGCTCGGTGGAGGTCTCCGTGCCCCCTCCCGGCGACTCGTAGCGCGTGGTGGCGGGCAAGAGGACGACGGCGTCCACGGGGGGCAGCAGCATCATCGACGACACCACGATGTCCTGGTGGATGCGCGTGCCCACCCGGCCCAGCGCCACCGCGGCGGCTCCCGGGTCGGGCAGCGTCTCCAGGAAGTTGCCGCCCACCGTCCAGAAGACGTCCAGCCCGCCGTCGTAGGCCGCGCTCACCATCTCCGCCGCGGTGAGGCCCTTGAAGGTCGGGCAGGGGAAGCCCCAGACCTCCGCGAAGCGCGCGCTCTGGGCCTCGTCCAGCCCCGGCGCGCAACCGACCTCCGCCCCCCCCTGCACGCCGGAGTGGCCGCGGATCGGCATGAGCCCGGTGTGCGGCCGCCCCACCCAGCCGCGGGCCAGCCCCACGTTGACCAGCGCCTGGATGGTGGGCACGCCGTGGGCGTGCTGGGTCAGCCCCATCGACCACACGAAGATGCCGGTGCGCGCGTCCCGCAGCAGGCGCGCGAAGCGCTCCATCTCCGCGCGCGGGGTCCCGCTCTCCCGCTCGAGAAGGGGCCACTCCAGGGCCGAGACGTGGGCGCACGCCTCCGCGAAGCCGGCGGTGGAGCGGGTGATGAACTCCCGGTCGAGCCAGCCCTCGGCCACGAGCACCTTGAGCACGCCGGTCAGGAAGGCCAGGTCCCCCCCCGTGTCCACGGCGAACCAGTCGTCCGCGAAGCGCGTGCCGAAGAGGGCGGACTCCGGCACCGAGGGCACCCAGTAGCGCTTGAGGCCGGGCTCGAAGAAGGGGTTGACCACGGCCACCTTCGTCCCCGCCTGCCGCGCCTCGTAGAGGTACTTCATGGTCACGGGCTGGTTGTTGGGCGTGTTGGAGCCGAAGAAGACGATGAGGTCGGCGCCCATCCAGTCGCGGTAGGAGCAGGTGGTGGCGCCGTAGCCCACCGTCTTCTTCATGGCCACGGTGGAGGCGGCGTGGCACAGGCGCGCCGAGTTGTCCACGTGGTTGGTGCCCATGGCCCGGGCCGCCTTCTGCGCCACGTAGTAGTGCTCGTTGAGGAGGCCGCGCGAGGTGACGTACACGGCCAGGCGCTCCGGGGTGGTGGCACGGATGCCCTCCGCCGCCGCGGCGCAGGCTTCCTCCCAGGACACGACGCGGAAGCCCTTCTCTCCCCGCCGGCGGATCATGGGCTCGGGCAGGCGTCCCAGGGCGCGGAGCTCCCCCGAGCCGAGCGCGGCCAGCGCCTCGACGTCGCGCAGGCGCTCGGGGTCGAGGGCGGGGGCGGTGTTCAGGCGCAACAGCTCGAGCCTCACCATGCAGAGGTGCACGCCGTCCTGCGTCCAGTCCCGCAGCCCGCTGGTTCCGAGCGCGCAGCCGTCGCACACGCCCCGGCGGAGGATGCGCCACGCGTAGGGGAGCTGGTCCCGGTTGCGCCAGGCCACCCGCGCCATCTCCAGGTAGTGGTTCGGCTTCTGCTCCCGGGGGTCGCGGGGGACGCGGGACGCCCACAGCCTCGGGTTGAGGGCCATGGTCAGGGCTCGGGCGGGCGGCGGCGGTGCCAGTCCGTGCGCTTCTGGTACTCCGCGGCCAGGGCCACGAGCGTCGGCTCCGAGAAGGCGCCGCCCAGGAGCTGCAGCGACGTGGGCAGGCCGTGCTCGCCGAAGCCCATGGGCACGCACACCGCGGGCAGGCCCGCCAGGTTGCCCGCGGGGATGGTGGCCGGCGGCGAGGGCGCGTCGGGGGGCGGGGAAGGCGGAGGCGACGGAGGCTTGTCGAAGTCGTGGCCGATGGGCGGGGCCACGCCTCCGCGCGTGGGAACCACCAGCGCGTCGTAGCGCCCGAGCAGGTCGCCCAGCGCGGCGCGCATGGGCACGCGCATGCGCATGGCGTCGAGGTAGTCCACGGCCAGCGTCATCAGGCCCACGTATCCGCCCGTGCGGTCGGAGGCCGCGCGCAGGGTGCGGGTGCCGCCGCTCTCGATGAGGGCGCGGAAGGCGGCGGCGCCCTCGGCGTCCACGATGGTGCCCACCGCCGGTCCGTAGGGGAAATCGGGGAAGGCAACGTCCGCCTCGACGTCGCAGAAGCCGCGCAGGACGGCCAGGGCCTCCTCGAAGCGCTCGACCACCGCGGGCTGCGCGCGGGCGGTGGCGTGGCGCAGGACGCCGACGCGATAGCGCCGGCCCGGCGCGCGGGTGGGGGCGGGCGGGGCTTCCACGGTGGTGGGGTCGCGCGGGTCGGGGCCGGCCATGGCCGCGAGCACCAGCCCGCAGTCCTCGGCGCTGCGGGCCATGGGGCCGAGCTTGTCCAGCGTCCAGCACAGGGCCATGGCGCCGTGGCGCGGCACCAGGCCGTAGGTCGGCCGCAGGCCGCTGACGCCGCTGAACGCGCACGGCGTCAGGATGGAGCCCGAGGTCTCGGAGCCGATGGCGAAGCCGACGAGGCCCGCGGCCACCGCGGCCGCCGACCCGCTGGAGGAGCCGCCGCTCCAGTGGCCCGGGTTCCAGGGCGAGCGGCCGGGGCCGGTGAAGCTGGCGTCGGGGTTGTTGTAGCCCATGCCTCCCGCGAGCTCGACCATGGCCAGCTTGGCCACCAGCACCGCCCCCGCGTCCCGCAGGCGCTCCACCACCGCCGCGTCGTGGTCGAAGACCTGGCTGCGATACGGCTCCGCGCCCCAGGTGGTGGGGATTCCCTTGGTGGCGAGGAGGTCCTTGGCCCCGTACGGGATGCCGTGCAGCGGCCCACGGTCGCGGCCGGCGCGGAGCGCGCGGTCCGCCTCCTCCGCCTGGGCCAGGGCCAGCTCCCGCGTCACCGTCACCACCGCGCCCAGCCTGGGACCGATGGTCTCCAGCCGGTCGAGGTAGCCGCGGGCGAGCTCGACCGCCGTGAACTCGCGCCGGCGCAGGCGCCGGCCCAGCTCGCGCACGGTGGCGAAGAAGACGTCGGGACCCGGCGCCATCAGCGCGGGCGGCGCGCGGCCGGGCGGCGCGGGCGCGCCTCGAAGGTCGTCGGCGGCTCGTCGGCGTTGCCCAGGGGCACCTGGCGCAGGCGGGCCGCGCTCTGGAGCGCGCCCTCGATGCCCTTCTTCACGTCCTCGAGGGCGGCCGCGTCGAGGTGCTCGCCGAAGCGTGCGCGCACGAGGTCGGTGAGCAGCTCTGCCGCGCGAGGCTCGGGCGGGGGCGGGGCGGACGGGGGCGGCGACGGCGTGGGCGCGGGGGGCTGGACGACGGCCAGCGGCGCCGCGGCCAGCGACTTGAGGAAGCGACGTCTCACTGCCGCGTCATTCTATCGTCAGCCTCCGCGGGCCGCGCACGGCGCGCCGTTCGTTGTGGGTGCGGGGCGGGGATTGTATAGTCCGATCCCCTCCCTCCAGACGCGCACATTTGAAACTGACCGCCCGGCACCTCCTTGGACTCGCCTTGATCGCCGCCGGCGGCGGCGCCGCGGCCATGGCCTGGAAGCACCGTGCGCTCACCGCTCAGGACGTGGCCGGCGAGCGCATCCACCGCGTCCCGCGCGGCCGGCGCCCGGTGCTCCTCCTCACCCTGGACACCACGCGCGCCGACCACCTGGCCCCCTACGGGGCGCGGGACGTGGCCACGCCCGCGATCGCCCGCCTGGCCGAGGAGGGCCTGCTCTTCGAGCGCGCGCAGGCCGTGGCCCCCATCACGCTGGTGGCGCACACCTCCATCCACACCGGGCTGACCCCGCCCCAGCACGGCGTCCGCAACAACGGCCTGCATTACGTGCCCCCGCAGGTGACGACGCTGGCGGAGAGGCTCAAGGAGGAGGGCTTCCGCACGGGCGCCTTCGTCTCCGCCGCCGTCCTCGAGCGGCGCTACGGCCTCGACCAGGGGTTCGAGGTCTACGACGACGACCTCTCCGCGGGGCGCGAGCGCCACCCGCGGATGGTGGCGGACCGGCCCGCGGAGGCCACCGTGGCCGCCGCGCGCGCCTGGCTGGACGGCGTCCGTGAAAAGGAACCCTTCTTCCTGTGGGTGCACCTCTACGACCCGCACGCGAGCTACTCGCCCCCCCCGCCCTACCGCGACCGGTACCGCCGGCGCCTCTACGACGGCGAGATCGCCTACATGGACGCGCAGATCGAGCGGCTCCTGGCCCACCCGCGGCTGGCCGCGGACCGCGCGCTGGTGATGCTGGTGGGCGACCACGGGGAGAGCCTGGGCGAGCACGGCGAGCAGACCCACGCCCTGCTCGCCTACGACTCGACGCTCCACGTGCCGTGGATCGTGCGCCTCCCGCAGGGCCCCCGCGCCGTCCGCGTCCCCGCCGCCGTGAGCCAGGTGGACCTCGCTCCCACCCTCCTCGACCTGCTCGGCCTCGCTCCCGAGGGAAGCGTGGCCGGGCGCAGCCTGGTGCCCCTCATGGAAGGACGGACCCGCACCGTCGAGCCCCCGCACTACGCGGAGACCTACCTGCCCTTCTACACCTACGGCTGGGCCAAGCTGCGGTCGCTGCGCCGCGGTCCGTGGAAGTACGTGGACGCCCCCGCGCCCGAGCTCTACGACCTCTCCCGCGACCCGCGCGAGCTGTCCAACCTCGTCGGACAGGAGCCGGGGCGCGCGCACGACCTGCGGCGCGACCTCGAGGAGCTCCTCTCCGCGGCGGGGGACGCGGAGCGCGAGACGAGCCTGGCCCTCGACGGCGACAGCGCGGAGAAGCTGCGCGGGCTCGGCTACCTGGCCGTCGGGAGCCCGCCGTCGCGGACGGGGCCGCGGCCCGACCCCAAGCAGGTGATCGCCCTCCACGTGGGCCTGGAAGCCGCGCGCCAGCTCATGCGCGACCGCCTCTTCGCGGACGCCGAGCGGCGCCTGGAAGCGGTCCTGGAGAAGGACCCCGAGAACCTGGCCGGCCTCATCGACCTGGCGGCGGTGCTCCAGGCACAGGGGAGGCTGGAGGACGCGCTCCGCGCGGCGGAGCGCGCGTTGAGCCTCGATCCCCGCTACCCGCGCTCGCACCTCCTCATGGCGGAGATCGAGGCGCGCCGCGGCCGCCTCGAGCAGTCCCTGAAGCTGGTGGACCTCGCCCTGGGCCTCGACCCGCGCCTGCGCGAGGCGCAGGTGCAGAAGACGACGGTCCTCGTGCAGGCGGGACGGCGCGCGGACGCGGCGGCCGTCATCCGCGCCGCCCTCGCCCAGGCGCCGGAGGACCCGAGGCTGAACGCGGTCTACGCGAGCGTGGTGGAGATGGCGGAGGGCGACCTGGAGGCGGCGGACGCCCGCCTCCGCGCCGCCCTCGCGCGCGACCCCTTCCTGGTGATGGGATGGCGCCTGCTGGGCGACGCCCGCGAGCGCGCGGACCGCGCGGAGGCGGCGGAGGAGGCCTACCGCGAGGGCCTGAAGCGGGAGCCCGACGACGGCGACCTCCACGCCCGCCTCGGCCTCCTGCTCGCGCGCCGGGGCGGCGACCCCTCCGCCGAGGTCCACCTGCGGGAGGCCCTGCGCCTGCGCGACGTCTTCCGCTCCGACGTGCACGTGGCCCTCGGCGCCTACCTGGCGGAGCAGGGCCGCGTCCAGGAGGCGCTGGAGGAGTACGAGCGGGTGCTGGCCGTGCAGCCCGGGAACCGCGGCGCGCGCAACAACCGCGCCATCGCCTTCTACCGCACCGGCCGCGTGGAGGCGGCGGTGGCGGAATGGAGGAAGCTGGCCGCCGAGTTCCCGGGCGACGCGGACGTCCACAACAACCTGGCCGCGGCCGCCCTCGACCGCGAGCGCTGGAAGGAGGCGGAGGCGCACGCGCGGCGCGCCCTCGCCATCGCCCCCGGCCTGGCCGAGGCCTGGAGCAACCTCGGCATCGCGCGCGACGGCCAGGGCCGCTACGCGGAGGCCAAGGACGCCTTCCGGAAGGCCCTCGCCGCGGACCCCGCGTACTGGCAGGCGGGCTTCAACCTCGCCGTCACCCTCCGCAAGGAAGGGAGCCTGCGGGAGGCGGCGGACGCCTTCGAGGAGCTTCTCCAGGATCAGCCGGCCAACGCGGAGGCCCACCTGGAGCTGGCCGACCTGTACGCGGGCCCGCTCCACGACGGCGAGCGCGCGCGCCACCACTCCAACGCCTTCCTGCGGGCGGCCCCGAGCCACCCGCGCGCGGCGGAGGTGAAGCGCCGGGCGGGACGGCTCTCGCCCGCCGTCGCCGAATGACCCCCGGGCCCGCCGGTGGGCGGGGACGGGGCGGCGGCGAATCGTTGACAGACGGGCGATCGGCCTTTAGGATCTGCGGCATCCAACAGTTCAGTACGCACCCATTCGCGGGAGGGCTGTGAGTCAGGCGGATGGCGGGGCGTGGGGTATCCGAAGCCAGCGGTTCGATGTGCCGCCCTCACCGAGGGTGGTGAACGCCGTCCGTGTGGAGGCGGGCACGGAGTGGCTCGTGGACGCGTACGGGTGCGACGCTTCCACCCTGCGCTCCCTTCCCGCCATGCACGCTGTGTTCGCCCGCATCGTCCGCGAGCTGGACCTCCACCCGATCGGCGACGCGATGTGGCACGTCTTCCCCGAGCCGGGTGGCGTCACCGGCCTCCTCCCGCTGAGCGAGTCCCACCTGGCCTGTCATACCTTCCCCGAGCGCGGGTACGCCGCCTTCAGCCTCTACTGCTGCCGAGCCCGCGACGAGTGGCCGTGGGCGGAGCGGCTGCGCGAGCTCCTCGACGCCCGCGACGTCACCGTGCGCCTCGTCCCCCGCGGGGATTCCCTGGAACCGGTGGTCCAGGGTTGAACGTCGGCGCGCGGCATCGCCCGGCTTCCTTGGCTTCCCCGATCCGACCCTGCAACCAGGAGGAGAACGCATGATCCCGCTCAGGAGACGGGCCCTGACGCTGGTGGTCCTCGCCACGTTGGGAGGCAGCGTCCCCGCGGCCGCCGACCACTACCGCGGCGTCCGCGCGACCATCGTGTCGCAGGACCCCGGCACGGGTCAGGTCACTATCAACGTCACGGTGTACACCGACGGTCCTGGCTCTGCCGGAGAGAGCACGGGGATCGGGATCGACCAGTCCGGCCAGTACCGCGCGGCCATCAACTGGGGAGACGGGCTGTCGACGCTCTCCAACACGAACGTGCCGTTCGTGGACAACGGCGGCCCGTCGGGAACGGCCCGCTTCCGGGGGACCTTCTCGCACACCTACGCCAGCGCGACCCAGCAGACCATCCGCGTGTCGGCGGGCTGCTGCGCCGGGTATCAGGCCGATTCCAACAACACCGGCGTCGCCGGCAACCCGGTCTTCGCCCTCACCGGCAACGGACCCACCTACCAGGTCGG
>DATBIO010000155.1:0-16210 GCA_036556965.1 Vicinamibacteria bacterium | reverse complement strand
GCGGCCGGAGGCGGTGGCCGTGACCGTGCGCGACCACTGGCCCGTCTGCTTCTGGTCGACGCGCGTGAGCCGGCACGCCCTCTGCCCGTCCTGCGGCCTCCGGCCCATGGCGCGCTGCGTGGAGGGACGCGTGGGGGCGCCCGCCCCCCTGTCCTGGGGCGCCATCCCCTACATGCGCGGCGACCTCGCCCTGAAGCGCGCCGCGCTGGGCAGGGCCGGCGCGACCCTGGCCGTGAGCACGGCCATCGCCGAGGAGCTGCGCGCGGCGGGCATCCCGCGCGTGGAGGTCGTTCCCAACATCGTGGACCCCGCGGAGACGCGCGCCCTGGCCGTGCCGCCGCCGTCCTTCCCGTTGCCGGAGCGCTTCCTCCTCTTCGTGGGCAAGCTCGAGGAGAACAAGGGCGCGCGCCTGCTGGTGCCCGCGGTGGCCGCCGCGGGGACGGGGCTTCCCCTGGTCGTGCTCGGAGAGGGATCGCTGGCCCAGTCGCTGCGCTTCGAGGCGGCGGCGGCCGGCGTCGCCCTGTCGCTCCGCGGCTGGGCGGAGCGGGAGGACGTCCTGCGCGCGCTGGCGCGCGCCACCGTGCTCGTCTTCCCGTCCCTCTGGCCGGAGCCCCTCTCGCGCGTCCTGCTGGAGGCCTTGGCCCTGGGCACGCCGGCGGCGGCCATGGACACGGGCGGCACCCGGGAGATCCTGGGGGACGAGGCGGGGCTGATCGCCACCGACGCGGCAGGGCTTGGGGACGCCACGGGGAGGCTGGCCCGGGACGAGGGGCTGCGCCGGCGCCTGGTGGAGGCGGCGCGCGCGCGCGCGGAGGCCTTCTCCCCCGAACGGCTGGTGCCGCGCTACGAAGCCGTCTACCGGAGGCTGCGGTGAGGGTGGCCCTGGTCAGCCGCAGCGCGTACCCGCTCCACGCCGCGGGGGGCATGGAGCGCGCGGTGTTCCATCTCGCCCGCCATCTCCAGAAGAAGGGGGTGGACACCCTCCTCGTGACCCGCGACGCCACGCGCGACGGGGAGTTCCCCGGGGACGTCGTCCTGCTTCCCTACGGGCCCGAGAAGGGGCACGGGCGCGTCCTCGACCGCACGCTGCGCTATCCGCGGTTCGCCGCCCGCGCCGGCGAGGTGCTGGCGGCGGAGGTGCGCCGCGGGGCCGTGGACGTGGTGGACGCGCAGGGGATCGCCGGCCTGGGCTACGCGCGCCGGCGACGGCGCGACGGCGCCCTCCGCGCGCCCCTGGTCATGAACCCGCAGGGCATGGAGGAGCACAAGACCCGCGGCCTCAAGCGCCTGGCCCTGTGGCGGCTGCGCCGCCTCTCGCGCGAGGCGGCGCGGCTGAGCGACCGCGTGATCGCCACCGACGAGGCCACCCGCGACGAGGTCCCCCGCTACCTGGGGGTGCCTCCGCACAAGGTGGCCGTGCTTCCCAACGGCGTGGACCTGGGCGAGATCGCGGCCCGCACGCCCGCGGACCCGCGCGCGGTGGCGGAGGCCCTGGTGCCGGGGCTCGCGGGCGCGGACCTCGTGTTCCTCTCCGTGGGACGCATGGAGGAGTACAAGGGCTTCGGCGACGCTCTCGGCGCCCTGGCCCGGCTGGCGGAGCGCGGCGGCCTGCCCGGGCGCTGGGCCTGGGTGGCGGCGGGGACGGGCCCGGCGCGCGCCCGCATCCTGGCCCGGCGCCCCCCCGCCCTCGTCCCCCACCTCCACCTGCCGGGGGCGGTGAGCGAGGAGCTGCTCCACGCCCTCTACGCCCGGGCGGACGTGTTCGTGCATGCCCCGCGCTTCGAGGGCTCCAGCCTGGTGACGCTGGAGGCCATGGCCCACGGGCTTCCCGTGGTGGCCACGCGCGTGGGCGGCATCCCCGACAAGGTCCTCCCCGCCGCCGGCTGGCTGGTGCCGCCCGGCGACGTGGCGGCGCTGGCGGACGCCCTGGCCGCCGCCGCCGGCTCCGCCGAGGAGCGGCGGCGCCGCGGGAAGGCGGCCGCGGCGCACGTCGCGGAGTCCTTCGCCTGGCCGGTCCTCGTGGAGCGGACGCTCGCCCTTTATCGGGAGCTCTGCGCGGCGGCGCGGCGGGGGCCGGCGTGAACACCGCCGAGTACGCGCGCATGTTCGAGGCGGAGGACGCGCAGTGGTGGTACGCGGGAATGCGCGCGCTGAGCTTTGCCCTCCTCGATCCGGCCCTGCCCGCGGCGGGGGAGCGGCCCCGCCTGCTCGACGCCGGCTGCGGAACGGGCGGCAACCTCGTGCGCCTGGCCGAGCGGGGTCGCGCGCTGGGCGTGGACGTGTCCGTGGATGCCCTCTCCCTGGCGCGCACACGGGGGGTGGACGTCGCGCGCGCGAGCCTGCTCGCCCTCCCCTTCCCCGATGGCGCCTTCGACGTGGTGACCTGCTTCGACGTGCTGTACCACCGCTGGGTGGCCGACGACCTCGCCGCCACCCGCGAGCTCGTGCGCGTCCTCCGCCCGGGCGGGCTGCTCCTGGTGCGCGTGCCCGCGCTGAGGCTGCTGTGGGGGGCCCACGACGAGGCGGTGCACTCGCGTGCGCGCTACACGCGGGCGGAGCTGCGCCGCCTCCTGGCCGCCGCCGGCCTGGTGGTGCGCCGCGCGACCTACTGCAACACCATCCTCTTCCCGCTGGTGGCGGCGCGCCGCCTGCTCGACCGCGTGACCGGGCGCCAGGGGTCGGACGTCGCCTTCCTCCCCGCGCCGCTGGAGCGCCTCTTCCGCGGGGCCCTGGCCGTGGAGGAGCGCGCCGTCCGCGTCCTGTCCCTGCCCCTGGGCACGAGCGTGGTGGCCCTCGGCCAGCGGCCGGAGACCGCCTCCGTGGAGGGCCCCGGTAGAATGGCGCGGTGACGGAGACGGCGAACGACAAGGAGCGGGCCGCGGTGGCGGCCGCCCTGGAAGAGGCGCGCGCGCAGGCGCGCGCGGGAGGGCAGCCGGAGCGCGTGCGCCTCCCCGAGCCCCACGGCACCAAGACGGCCGCTCCCCTCGCCCCCGTGGCCGACGCCGCCCCGCCGCCCCTGCCCCCGGCGCCCTCGGGGGAGGCCGTGAACACGCTGTGGGAGGCGCGGCCAACGACGACGCCGCGGGGGCTGCGCGGCGCCCTGGGCCGCCTGCTGCACCGCCTGCTGTCGCCGTGGCAGGACGCCCAGGTCGCCTTCAACTCGCACCAGGTCCAGCTCGACAACGCGCTGCTCGAGCACGTCACCGGGCGCTTCCACGAGACGCACCGGCACTACGACGCCGTGCTCGGCGCCCACGGCCAGCGCCTGAACGACGTGGACGAGCGGCACCTCATCCTGCAGGAGGAGCTGGTGGCGCACGTGCACGACCTGGTGCGCCGCATCGACCTCGTCCTCTCGGAGGCCGAGCGCGGGCGGCTGGGGCTGGAAGCGGACCTGCGCGCCCTGGACGAGCGCGTGCGCGCGCTCGAGCGCCGCCGGGGCTAGCCCGTCCTTGAAGCGCGTCCTGGTGGCTTCGGTGCAGGCTCCCTTCATCACCGGGGGGGCGGAGATCCTGGTGGCCGAGCTGCGCGACCAGCTCGCCCGGCGCTCCTTCGCCGTGGACGTGGTGAGCGTGCCCTTCAAGTGGTACCCGCCCTCGGAGATCGCGCGGCAGGCGCTGGCCTGGCGCATGCTCGACGTCACGGAGAGCAACGGGGAGAAGGTGGACCTCGTGATCCCCACCAAGTTCCCGAGCTACCTCCTGGCCCATCCGCGCAAGGTGGCCTGGCTCTTCCACCAGCACCGCGAGGCCTACGACCTCTTCGGCAGCCGGTACTGCTCGCTCACGGACAGCGCCGAGGACCGCCAGGTGCGCGAGAGCATCGTGTCCATGGACCAGGCGGCCCTCGGGGAGTGCCGCGCGCGCTTCGCCATCTCGCGCAACGTGGCCGGCCGCCTGCGGCGCTTCAACGGCCTGGAGGCGGAGGCCCTCTACCCGCCGCCCCACCACCTCGGCCACTACCGCCACGAGGGCTTCGGCGACTTCCTCTTCTACGCGGGGCGGCTGGACCGCCTGAAGCGCCTCGACCTCGCCCTCGATGCCCTCGCCCGCGTGCCCGCGGCTCGCCTGCAGGTGGCGGGCACCGGGCCCCTGGAGCCGGAGCTGCGCAAGCAGGCGGCGGCGCTCGGCCTCGGCGACCGCGTGCGCTGGCTGGGCCGCGTGAGCGCGGAGGACCTGGTGGACCTCTACGCGCGCTGCCGCGCCGCCTACTACGCCCCCGTGGACGAGGACTACGGCTTCGTCACCGTGGAGAGCTTCCTCTCCGGCAAGCCCGTCCTCACCACCACGGACGCGGGCGGCCCGCTCGAGTTCGTGACCGCGGGCGAGTCGGGCTGGGTGGCCGCCCCCGACGCGGACGCGGTGGCGCAGGCCATGGACGCGGTCTTCGCCGCGCGCGAAGCCACGCTGCGCGCCCTGGGGGACGAAGGGCGGCGGCGGGTGGCCGGCATCACCTGGACGCACGTCATCGACCGCCTCACGGAGACCCTGGCCTGCGCCTGAACGTCTGGAGCCCGCTCCCGCCGTCCCCGTCCGGCATCGCCGACTACGTGGCGGAGGCGCTGCCCGCCATGGCGCGCGCCGCGGCGGTGACGGCGGTGGTGGAGGACCCTTCCACGGTGGACCCCCACCTGCGCGCGCGGCAGGCGGTGGCCGGCGCGCACGACGCGCCGGACGCGGATCTCGACCTCTACCACCTGGGCAACTCTCCCGCCCACGGGTACGTCTACCGCGCCGCCCTGCGCCGCCCGGGAGTGGCCCTGCTCCACGAGTGGAGCCTCCACCACGTGGTGCTCAGCGAGACGGTGGAGCGCGGCGACCCCGCGGCCTACCTGCGGGCCATGCGCCGCGCCTACGGCGAGACGGGCACCTTCGTGGGGCGCCAGGTGGCGCGCGACCTGGGCGGTGACGTGCTCCCCGCCCTCTTCCCCCTCAACGAGGCGGTGCTGGAGCGCAGCCTGGCCGTGGTGGCGCTGACCGAGCACGTGCGCGCGCGCGCCGCGCGCGCCGTGTTCCCGCGGCCCGTGCTGCGCCTGCGCCACCACGTCTCCCTCCCTCCGGACGCGCTGGTCTCGCGGGGGCAGGCGCGGCGCGCCCTCGGGCTGCCCGCGGAAGCCCTGGTGGTCACCGCGCCCGGACTGGCCACCGCGGGCAAGCGGCTCGACCGTCTGGCGCGCGTGCTGGGCCGGCTGCGGGCGCGCTTCGAGCCCCTCGTGCTCGTGCTGGCGGGGGGGGCGGACCCACGGCTGCCCCTCGCGCGTTGGGCGGCGGACGCGGGGCTGGAGGGCGCGTGGCGACTCACGGGTCGCGTCGACCTCGCCGGCTTCGTGGGGCACCTCTGCGCCGCGGACGTGGTGTCGTGCCTGCGCTTTCCCACGCACGGGGAGATGTCGGGCGCGCTCGTGCGCGCTCTGGGCGTGGGACGGCCGGCCCTGGTCACCGCGGGCACGCCCGCGGCCCAGGAGTTCCCGGCGGGGGTGGTGGCGCCGGTCGACCCCGGCCGCTACGAGGAGGCCGAGCTCGAGGGCGTCCTGGGGCTGCTCCTGGGCGACCCCGCGTTGCGCGCGCGCATGGAGAACGTGGCGCGGGCCCACGTCGCGCGCGCGCATGGCCTGGACGCCACGGTGGCCGAGCTCCTCGGGTTCCTGGACGCGGTCCGGCGCGACCGCGCCACGCTCGCCGCCCGCGTGGCCGAGCCGCCGGAGGAGGAGGGCCTCCTCGCGTACCTGCTGGGCGAAGCGCGCGGCGCGGCGCGCGGCCTGGGCCTGGCCGCCCTGCCCCTGGGCGTGCCGCAGCGCGTGCGCGAGTGCCTGGCCGGGGAGGCGCCGTGAGCGCCCCGCGCCTCTCCGTGGTCATCCCCGCCTACAACGAGGCCCGGCGCCTGCCGCGCACGCTGGAGCGCCTGGCCTCCTACCTGGACGGACGGCTGAGCTACGAGCTGCTGGTGGTGGACGACGGCTCCCGCGACGGCACCGCGGACGCCGCCCGCGGCGCCGTCGCGCCTCCGCCGAGCGTCCTGCGCCACGAGCCCAACCGCGGCAAGGGCTACGCCGTGCGCCAGGGCATGGCCGCCGCGCGCGGCGAGCGCGTGCTCATGACCGACGCCGACCTCTCCTCGCCCATCGAGGAGCTGCCGCGCCTCATGGCCGCCCTGGACGGCGGGTACCAGGTGGCCATCGGCTCGCGCGCGGCGCCGGGGGCGCAGATCGAGGTGCACCAGCCCTGGCGGCGGGAGTGGAGCGGCCGCGCCTTCAACGTGTGCGTCCGGCTGCTGGCCCTGCCCGGCATCGCCGACACCCAGTGCGGCTTCAAGCTCTTCGACGGCGAGGCGGCACGGCAGGTGTTCCCGCGCTGCCGCCTGGACGGATTCGCCTTCGACGTGGAGGCGCTCTTCGTGGCGCGACGGCTGGGCTACCGCATCGCGGAGGTGCCCGTGCGCTGGCGCAACGACGACGCGACGCGCGTGTCCCTCCTGGCCGGCGCCCGGGCCTTCGCCGACCTCGCCCGCCTGCGCCTCGACGCCTGGCGCGGACGCTACGCTTCGGGACCGGCGCGGGAGGGGGGGACCGGCTAGAGGTCGTTGAAGCGCACGTCCGCGGAGGCGCGCAGCTCGCGCACCCAGGCCTCGATGCGCTGGCCCAGCTCCTCGTCCTCCAGCGAGGCGCGCAGGCCCTCCGTGGCCTCCTCCAGGCTGGGCGCCGCGGGATCCTCACCGTACTGGGCGGCGTAGGCGGAGGCCACCGCCGCGTCGTCCACGCGGATCTGCGGGCGGAACCGCACCTCGACGTACTTGAGGATGGCCACCTGGCGGCGCGCGATGCGGCGCACCTCCTCCTCGGAGAAGGGCGCGGCCTGGTCGCCCAGCCGCGACTGGAGGCTCCGGTACGCCTTCTCCTCCTCCTCCGCGGTGGCGGCCGTCCCGGGCAGGCGGGCCGCCTCCCGGTGCATGAGCCGCTCGTCCACCAGGGCCTGGCGGGCCGCTTCCCGGTCGACCCCCTTCAGGGCCTGGAAGAGCCGCACCTCCGAGAGCAGGACGGGCCGCTCCTCCACCACCGCGGTGACGCGCTCCACCACCTCCGCCCCCGCGGGGCACGCGGCGGCCAGGACCACGGCCAGGACCCTAGAACGCATGGCCCAGGGTGAAGTGGAAGCGGTAGGCGTCCTCGCCCTCCCGCCGGTCGAGCTTGTAACCCCAGTCCACGCGCAGCGGCCCCAGCGCGCTGCGGTAGCGCAGGCCGACCCCCGCCGTGTAACGCATGTCGCCCAGGTCGATGTCGCCGACCAGCGGGTACACGTTGCCCATGTCGCTGAACAGGGCGGCGGCGAGGTGGCGGCCGAAGTTGGCGCGCAGCTCCGCCCCCCCCAGCACGAGGGCGTTGCCCCCGCTGGGCAGCACGGCGTCCACCGCGAAGCCCCGCATGCTGTAGTCGCCCCCCGCGTAGAAGCGGTCGGGCCGCGGCAGCAGCACGCCCTCGCCGCGCCCGAAGGTGCGGCCCAGGCCCACGCGGCCGCTGAGGGCGAGCACCAGGGGTCCGCGCAGCCGCTGGTAGTGCGCGGCCTGGAAGAACCCCTTGAGGAAGCCGTCCCCGCCCAGGACCTCGTGGGAGAACAGGGCGTCGGCGCTCATGAAGCGGCCCGCGCGGGGCTCGAAGGGGTCGTCGCGGGTGTCGTACACCACGGAAGCGGAGGGGCCGGAGAACGTGGCGGAGGCGAACTCGCGGCCCACGTCCTCGGGGTCGACCACGTTGAAGGTGTCGGTGAGCTGGAACGAGTAGCGGAGGATGAGGGCCACCCCGCTGGCGTGGAGGCGCGCCGTCTGCACGAGGGCGCCCGCGCGCACGAAGTCGAAGGTGTCGCGGTCCTCCTCTTCGCGGAACGCGGTCACGAACAGCTCCCGCCGACGCCCGAAGAGGTAGGGCTCGCGGAAGATGAGCACGAACCGGCTGCCCTTGAAGCTCGCGCGGGCGAAGGCGGACAGGCTGCGGTCCAGGCCGAACAGGTTGCGCCGGGTGACCTCCACGCTGGCGCGAAGCTGGTCCCGCTCCGCGTAGCCCACCCCCCAGGCCACGGTGGTGACGGGGGCCTCCTGGGCCGTCACCACCACCGTGCGGCGGGCCGGCGACTCGGGATCCATCTGCGCCAGGCTCACGCGAGAGAACAGGCCGAGGGCACCCAGCCGGCGCTGGCTCTCCAGGACGCTGGCGTCCCCCAGCGGCTTGCCCTCGCTCACGAGCAGCTCGCGGCGCACGACCTGCTCGCGGGTCTCGTCGAGGCCGGCGATCACCACCCGCTCGACGGTCACCTGGACGCCGGGCTCAACGCGCAGGAGCACGCGCGCCTCCGTCCGGTCCTCGCTCAGCGTGACCTCCGGCGTGACCTCCGCGCCCAGGTAGCCGGCGTCGCGGAAGGCGGCGAGGAGGGCCTCGCGGTCGGCGGTCAGGTCGCGCGCGCGGAAGGGCCGTCCCGGCTGGAGGTGCAGCTCGCGGGCGCTGGTGCCGGGGACGGGCACGGGCGAGGACACACCCACCTCGCGCACGAGCGTGCGCGGTCCCGTCCTCACCGTGAAGACGACGGGCACGTCGCCGCCGCCCTCCGGGGCGCGGGCCTCCACGGCGGCGTCCCCGTAGCCCAGGGCGTCGAGGGCGGCCGCCAGGCGCTTCTCGTCCTCGGCCAGGAGCGCGTCCTGGAGCGGCTCCCCCGCCCGCGTGGCCAGGATGGGAGGCGGGCCCGGATAGCCCTCCACCCGCGCGTCGGCGACGCGCGCGCGCGGTCCGGCGGCCAGCTCGAACACGAGCACGTCCCGGCTCCCTTCCGTCCGCCACGCGCGCGTGACGCGGGCGCCGCGATGGCCGCGCTTGCGCAGGTCGTCCTCCAGCCGGTCCGCGGCCTCGTCCGCCACGTCGCTCTCCATGCCGCCCTCGCGGAGCAGGCCGCGCACCGAGGAGCGCGCGCGGCGGGACACGGAGGCGCCCTCGAAGCGCGTGACCGTCGGCCGCCCGGCCGTCACCTGGAAGACGAGGTCCACGGCCTCGCCGTCCACGGTGGCCTCTGCCTCCACCCGCGCCCGGCCGTAGCCCTGGCGGCGCAGCTCGTCCCGAAGCGATTCCGCCGCCTCCTCCGCCTGCGCCTTCTCGAAGAACTCGCCCGGGCGCGGCCGCGCCTCCGCCTCCAGCGCGGGGACCATGGGGGCGGGCCCGCCGCGGACGAGCACGCGCCGCACCCGCGCGCGCGGCCCCGCCGCCACCGTGAACACGGCCTCCACGCCGCGCGGGCGCGGGCGGGCCTCCGCGGTGACGGCGGCGCCCAGGTACCCCTTCGCGCGGAGGGCGGCGTGGACCTCCGCGGCGGCGCGGTCGAGGCGCGGCCGCCACATGGCCTCGCCGTCGCGCAGGCGCGCCGCCCGCCGCACCTCGTCCGCTTGCAGGGCCGGGTCGCCCTCCACCGTCACCGCCTGGAGGAGGGGCGCGGGCACGGTGCGGAAGGAGAGCGCCACCCCCGCGGGCGTGTCCTCCCGCTCCACCAGCACGTCCGCGAACTCGCCCGTGGCGAAGAGCAGCTCCACCGCCCGCCGGATGCGCTCCGGGGAGAGGGGCTCCCCCGGCCGCAGCTCGACGTAGCGCTCGAGCCGCGCGCGGTCGCCCTCGGGCACCTCGAGCCGCACCGAGGAGACCAGGGGCGTGGCGGACGCCAGCAGGGCGAGCGGGAGCAGGGCGGTCACCGGGACTGCCGCACCCGCAGGTCGAAGCCGAAGCCGGTGTTGTCGCGGGTCAGGAGGACGGACAGGCGGTCGGAGAGCGTGTACTCGAGCGAGACCAGGCGCTCCTCCGTGCCTCGGAGGTCCACGGAGTAGAGGATGTTGAGGTCCGGCGTCACGCGCTTGCCCAGGGTGATGCGCGCGGTGGGGTTGGCCACGTTGGCGCGGACGATGGCGGGGTCGATGGAGAACCGGTCGAGGCCGAGCTTGGCCGCCCCGCGCTCCAGGCCCACCTCCTCCGACAGGCGGCCGGCGGCCAGGCTGGCCGCGCCCGCCGCCGCCAGCCGCCCCTGGGCCACGTCGCGACTGGCCGTGGTCGCGTAGCTGTCCACGGTGGCCTCGTCCACGCCCGCGAGCAGGCTCAGGATCTGCACCGTGTTCAGGTAGGGGTCCGCGGTCAGGGTGGGGTAGACGCGCTGCAGGGTGCCGTTCATGCGCAGGGTGATGCGGTAGGAGCGCACCCGCGTCTCCGCCTCGATGTCGAAGAGGGGGTCCAGGCGGCGCGGGTTGGCGAACTCCACCCCGCCGCGGCGGATCACGTACGTGTTCCCCTGGAAGTAGACGCGTCCCTTCTCGATCTCCGCCCGCCCCAGGACCACCGGCTGGGCCGTGGTCCCCTGGACGGTGAAGTCGGCGCGGGCGGTGAGCTGGGCGAGGTTGTTGTCCACGCGCAGCGTGCCCGGGGCGGAGACCTTGACGTCCAGCCGCACGCCCGCCGCGGCGGCGGGGGTCTCCCGCGGGGCCGTCTCCGCCAGCAGCTCGGAGGCCACGTCGTAGCGCTGCGACCAGACGGCGTGGCGGACGTCCACCGTCCCCGTGAGCCACTGGTTCTGCATGTCGCCGAAGGCGCGCAGGTCGGCGTCCACCACGCTGCGCATGCCCTCGGGGTAGCGCAGGGACATGCCGGTGCCGCGGGCCCGGAGGTCGAACGAGCGCAGGCGTCCGCCCGCGTACGTGCCCTCGCCCGCGAGCTCGACGGGGCCGCCGCCCACGGTGGCGCGGACGCCCACGAACTCGGCGGCGCCTTCCGTGAAGCGGACCTCGCCGCGCACGTCCTCGATGCCGTGGGGGAAGCCGCGCACGCGGAGGGTGGCTCCCTCCGAGGAGAGGGTGCCGTCGATGCGCGGCTCGCGCGGGGTGCCGGCCAGGGACACGGCCAGGCGCGCGGCGCCGCGGCCCCGCACCTCCGGCAGCAACAGGGAGACGACGCGCACGTCGGCGGCCCCGGTGAGGGAGATGCCGAGCGCGCCCGCCGCCTCCAGGGGCACGGCGCCCTCCACGCTCAGGTCGGTGCCGTCGCCGTAGACCTGGGCCGGCTCGAGGGTGAGGGTGCCCTCGCGCAGGCCGGCGCGCAGCGGGGTGCGGTTGCGCAGGTTGAAGTCCGGCAGCCTCAGCTCGAGCGTGTCCACTCGCACGGTGCCGTTCCAGCCCGCGGGCTCCAGGAGCGGCCCGCTCAACGCCGCCTCTCCGGAGGCGGAGGCTTCCGCGCCCTCGGGCAGGCGGCCCCCCGCCGCGCGCAGGAGCGGCGAGACGGTGGTCGAGCCCGCGGTCACCACCACCTCCGCGTGGTAGGGCGCCGCCGCCGCCACCGTTCCCCGGAGGGATACGTCGGTCCGCTCCGAGTGGCACCCGCCCTCGAGGTGGACCTGCCCGTCCCCCGCGCCGCGCAGCGCCGCCTGGCAGGCCCCCACCTCCTCCCCGCGCACCCGGAGGCCCGGCGTGCGCAGCATGCCCACCACGCGTGGACGCGCGGCCGTGCCTTGCAGCACGAGGCGGCCGCCCAGCTCGCCCGCGACGTCCAGGCCCGGCCGCGTGGCCTCCACGAGGACCGCCACCGGCACCGCCGCGAGCTCGGCCACCCCGTCCAGGACGCCGGACTCCGCGAGGACGCCCTGGAAGCGCACCTCGCCCCCTCCGATGCCGGCGCGGCCGGCGGCGACCTCCAGCATGGACCCACGCATCACCGCGGACAGGGCCAGGCCCTGGAAGGCGACGCCGCGCCAGCGGCCTTCGCCGCGCAGGCGCGCGCTGCCGCGGGGCGCGCTCCGCCGCCCGGCGACCTCGGCCTCGCCCGTGAGGCGACCCGAGACGTCCACGTCCCACTCCAGCGCTCGCGCGAGGTCCTCCGCCGGCCAGCGCACGAGGCGGACGCGCACGTCGAGCGCGTCCTCCGCGCCGTAGTCGCCCGTGGCGGCCTGTCCGTCGACCCACAGCTCCGCCCCCTCCTTGCGCAGCACGAGCGATCGCGAGGCCAGCGAGCTCGTGGTCAGGGTGCCCGCCCACTCCGCGCGGCCCCAGCTCACGCCGCGATAGCGCATGTCCTGGCCGGCGAAGCGGCCCTCGAATACCGGCTCCCCGAGAGAGCCCCTCCACCGGCCCTCGAAGCGGCCGGCGCCGGACATCCCGAACGGCTCGGCCTGCGCCGCCCCCAGCGCGCGCCGGACACGGGTCAACACGTCCTCCGCCGCCGCCAGGTCGGTGGCGGCGGCGTCCACGGAGAGGTCGGCGCGGCGGTCCTCCTGGATGACCCCGCTGAGCGAGGCGCTCCCGGCCGGCGTGGCCAGGAGCGCCGGCTCCAGCCGCTGCACGCCGTCCCGCGCCGTCCACGAGAGCTGGCCGTGCAGGGGCGTGCGCGCGTCCCCCGCGGGCTCGAGGACGGCGCGGGCGGTGCCGCTGAGATGGCGGATGTGGCCGCGGGGCCAGGAGACCACGGCCTCCCCCGTCACGGAGGCGCCGAGCCCGGCCGCGCCCACGTCGAAGAGGAGGGCGGCCAGCGCCTCGGCATCGAGGGCGGCGAACTGGGCCTCCAGCTCGGCCCGCCCGCGTCCGGGGGGGATGAGGACCTGCAGGGTGCCCGTGCCTCCCAGCGCTTCGAGCTCGAGGTCGCGCACGCGCACGCCGTCCTCGTCCCAGCGCACCTGTCCGGAGAAGCGGGGCACGGGCACGCCCTCGAAGGCGCCCTCCTCCCCGGAGACCGTGCCCGCGAAGTGAACGCCCCCGCCCACGGACAGCGTGCCCTCGGCGCGGCCGTGGCCGGCCAGTCCCAGCCCCGTGCGGGTGACGTGGGCGTCCACCACCCCCAGGTCCACGGCACCCTGCACGTGGAAGCTGCCCTCCACCGCGTCGCCCCACGCCACCGCGCCCTCCGCCAGCAGGTCCGTGCGCGGGGCGCGCACGCGGGCCCCGGTCACCCAGAGGCGCGCCCCCCGCAGGCTCAGCTCCGTCTCCAGCGAGAGGGCCAGGGGCGGCGCGTCGCCGAAGCGGACCTCGCCACGGCCGATGCCGAAGCGTCCGGTGAGGAGGCCGGCGCGGCCCCCGAAGAGCCGCGCGCTGACGTCCTCCCACTGCACGTCCAGGGGGACGCGCTGGTGGTTGAACAGGAGCGCGCCGTCCTCCACCACCAGCCGGTCCACGCGCACCTCGCGGCCGGCGGCCTCCCCGGTGGCGAAGGCGGGCAGGTCGTGGCTGCCGTCCGGCCGCACGTTGGCGCGCAGCCGCAGGCCCACCACGTGCAGGCGCCCGAGCAGCGCCCGGCGCTCCCACAGCGGGCGCAGGCGCGGAACGAGGACGACCTGCCGCGCTTCCAGGAAGGGGAGGGCCGACGGCTGGGCGCCGGCCACGCGCACGTCGTCCACCGTGATGCGCAGGCGCGGGAAGACGTCGTAGCGCAGCGCGCCCACCGTGACCGTGCGCCCGAAGAACTCCTGGAGACGCGCCACCACCATGCGCTGCGACCACAGGGGAACCCGCAGGAGCGCGAACACGGCGGCCGCCGCCACGAGCAGGAGGAGGAGGAGGGAACGGAGCGGGCGGCGGACCACGGCGCGGGGCGGGCGCTCTATTCCAGGACCACGAGCAGGGCGCCCGTCTCCACCGCCGCGCGCTCGCGGGCAGCCACCTCGGCCACCCGTCCGGCGCGGGGCGCCCGCAGCTCGTTCTCCATCTTCATGGCCTCCATCACGAGCAGGCCCTGTCCGGCCGCCACCTCCTGGCCGGGCTCGACGAGCACGCGCACGATGCGGCCGGGCATGGGCGCGGTGACGCGCGCGGGGCCCGACGGCCCCTTGCGCGTGGCCCCCACGCCCGCGTAGGTGGCGTCCACCAGCTCGACGCGGAGGATGCGCTCGGGGAAATGGACCAGGGTGGCCCCGCCCTCGCTCTCGACGCCCAGCTCGTGGACCTTTCCATCGACGGTGAGGGTGAGGAACCCGCCGCGGTCGCCGTCCACGCGCACGGCGAGAACACGGTCGCCCAGGCGCACGCGGTACCCCTCCGCGTCCGCGTGGACCTCCACGGGCAGCGTCTGCTCGCCGACGGTGGCTTCGAAGCGCACTAGCGCCCCGCGTCGCTCCACACGGCGCGGCGCCACGCCGAGGGGCCGGCCTCCGGCGCCGGCGAGGCCAGGCGGCCGGACCGGCGCTCGGCATAGGCGCTCACCGCCGCCGCCACCGCCGCCAGCTCCGCGGGGAGCAGCGCGCTCCCGTTCGCCTCCGCGGCGGACGCCGGCTCGGCCAGGAAGCGCTCCACGAAGGCGGTGTCGTATTCCCCGGCCAGGAAGGCGGGGTGCCGCATCAGCCGGCGGAAGAACGGAAGCGTGGTGCGGATCCCCAGCACGCGGTACTCGCGCAGGGCGCGGGTGAGGCGCGCGACGGCTTCCCCGCGGTCCTGGCCCCAGGCCACCAGCTTGGAGACCATGGGGTCGTAGTGGATGGGCACCTCCGCCCCCTCCTCCACGCCGGAGTCGTCCCGCACGCCGGGGCCGCTGGGCGTGCGCAGGGCGGTGATGCGCCCGGGGCTGGGCAGGAAGCCCTGCTCGGGGTCCTCCGCGTACACGCGGCACTCGATGGCGTGCCCGCGCTGCGCGAGGTCCTCCTGGCGGAAGGGCAGCCGCTCGCCCTGCGCCACGCGGATCTGGAGCTTGACGAGGTCGAGCCCGGTGACCATCTCCGTCACCGGGTGCTCGACCTGCAGCCGCGTGTTCATCTCCAGGAAGTAGGGCTGGCGCGCGGCGTCCACCAGGAACTCCAGGGTGCCCGCGTTCACGTAGCCGGCCCGGCGCGCGAGCGCCACCGCCATCCCGCCCATGCGGGCGCGCAGCTCGGGGGTCACGAAGGGAGACGGGCTCTCCTCCACCACCTTCTGGTGCCGGCGCTGGATGGAGCACTCGCGCTCGAAGAGGTGCACCGTGTTGCCGTGCTCGTCGGCGAGCACCTGGATCTCGATGTGGCGCGGGCGGTCGATGGCCTTCTCGAGGTACAGGCTGCCGTCGCCGAAGGCGGAGAGCGCCTCGCTCCGCGCGCGCTCGGCCGCGGCCTCGAGGGCCTGTTCGTCTGCCACGAGGCGCAGGCCCTTGCCGCCGCCCCCCGCGGCCGCCTTGAGCATCACGGGGAACCCGATCCGCCGCGCCTCCTCGCGGATGGCGGCCAGGTCCGCGAGCGGCTCCAGGGTCCCCGGCACCACGGGCACCCCCGCCTCGGTGGCCAGGCGCCGCGCCGAGGTCTTCTCCCCCATGAGGGCCATGGTCTCGGAGCGGGGTCCGATGAACACCAGGCCGGCCTCCTCGCAGGCGCGCGCGAAGGCCGCGTTCTCGGCCAGGAAGCCGTAGCCGGGGTGCACGGCCTCCGCGCCCAGGACCCGGGCCGCTTCCAGGACGCGGTCGATCCGCAGGTAGGACTCGCGCGAAGGGGCCGGGCCGAGCAGGTACGAGGCGTCGGCCATGCGCACGTGCAGGGCCCGCGCGTCCGCCTCCGAGTGGACGGACACGGGGACGAGGCCCATCTCCCGGCAGGCGCGGATCAGGCGGACGGCGATCTCGCCCCGGTTGGCAACGAGGACTCTTCGGAAGGAGGGCATCAGCTCACGCCCCGGCGCGCGCCCTGCGCGCGGGCGAAGGAGCAAGGATAGCCGCCCGTGCGGGCGGCCTCAAACCAAGGCGGTGCCCTGGGCCTCAGGCAGGGGAGCGAACCCCGCGCCCGCGCGAGCCCCTCCGGGCGCGGGCGCCGGAGACTCCTTGTCCCTGCTCTTCGCCCCGCTTCCCCCGTCGGCTCAGGGGAGCCAGGCCGAGCCCTTGGAGACGAACAGGTACACCAGGGTGCTCCCGTCGCAGCGGAAGCGCACGTAGCCGTTGTCGGTCAGGCCCTGCGCCAACGTCACCAGCTCGGGGTCGGTGCTCGAGCACGAGAGCGGCGCCGACGTGACGCTCCGGGCGGCACAGGCCACGGTGACGGTGCCCAACACCAGGTTCAGGTCACAGCCGATGTACTGGACGGTGTCCGTGCTGCGCCGGGTGTCCACCAGGCTGCCGTAGGCCTCCTGGGTGGATGCGTTGACGGTGGTCTCGAAGTGGTTGACCCGTCCGGCCCAGGCCGGGCCGGAAGAGACGGCCAGCGTCGTCAGGAGCACCGCGGCCCGAGTCCTCATGTCGCTTCCCTCCGCGGTGAGCGCGCACCGCGTCCTT
>DATBIO010000154.1:0-6858 GCA_036556965.1 Vicinamibacteria bacterium | reverse complement strand
TGATCAAGGCCTACAACCTCGAGGAGTGGGAGATCCCGCAGCTGGGCCCGATGGCGCGGAAGTGGTCCTAGGCTGATCCTGGGGCCGTGGTAGCGCGCGACCGCAGGGCGCGCGCTACTTGCCGTGTTCGACGAGCACGCGGCCGTTGCCCTCCAGGCGGATCAGGGGACCGGCCTGGCTGCCCGGCGGCAGCATGATCTCGTAGATCTGGCGGTCGTCCACCACCGTTGGCCTCAGCTGGCCGCTCCAGCTCACGATGGAGCCGGCGGGGACGGACACCGGCAGGTCGGGCGTGACCACGAGCGGCAGGGGACGGCTGCCCACGGAGAGGGCGGCCACCCCGCGGCCCTCGACGGCGAGGAACTCCACCGCCCCCGCGCCCTCCAGGGAGATGTAGCGCGGGGTGAGGGTCGCCTCGCAGGCGAGCAGGTGGCCCGGCTCCACGAAGATGATGCCGTCCTCGACGTTGATGAACGTGATCTCGCGGTCCTTGTCCGTGAGGATCACCTTGCCCGTGCCCGTGATGATGACGAGCGCGGGCTGGCCGCCCGGGCGCCGGTCCTTGACCCAGAAGGTCAGGTTGCCGCCGTAGGAGTAGATGGTGCCCTGCTTGATGAACACCTTGCCCGAGAAGTCCACCTCGAGGAGGTTGTTCTCCAGCATGTGGAAGGTCTCGCGGCGGCCGCCGGCGGGCGCCTCGCGGCCGGGCACGGCGGGCTGGGGGAAGGCGATCACGTCGGGGCTGCGCCGCACCGCCGAGCCGGTGCTGAAGCGCGCGGTGTCGGTGCCCATGCGGCCCTGGGCGTGCTCGGCGAGCACGGCCGGGCTCAGCGGCTGGAGACCCTTGTGCGGGGGCAGCGTCTCCTCGGTGCGGTCCCCGGCCGGGCTCTCGGGGGGCCGGGTCTCGGGGGTCCGGTTCAGGGCCTCGCGGATCTCGGAGGCCTTGAACTCGGCGGTGTCGTCCTTCTTGCTCTTGACGCGCGGCCGCGGCGGGGAGGCCGCTCCTCCCGCCGCCATCTTGTCCTCGACGCGGCGGACCATGAGGTGCGCGCCCGCCTGGCGGTACTGGTAGATGGCGTCGGGGTAGCGGTGCAGGCGCTCGTAGACGGAGCCGAGGTAGAAGTTGATCTTCGGGTTCTCGCGGCTCAGCTCGAGGGCCTTGAGGAACGAGGTCTCCGCCTCCTCGAGACGGCCGAGCTTGAAGTGGATGAGGCCGAGGTTGTAGTAGAGGGTGGCCGCCTCCGGGCTCTCCGCGGCCAGCTTGCGGTAGACCTCCTCCGCCTTGTCGAGCTTCTCCTGCCGGAAGTACACGAGGCCGAGGAGGTTCAGCACCCCCTGGTCGCGCGGGCGCAGGAGGTAGGCCTCCTCCAGCTCGCGCTCCGCCTCGGCGTAGCGCCGCTCCTCGTAGAGCGTCTTGCCCTTGTTGAGGTGGGTGAGGAAGAGGCCCTGGTCGAACGGCGCCCGCGGCGTACCCTCCCGCATGGCGCGCTAGTCTAGTTCAGTCTTGGCCCTTGATGACCGTGTAGGTGATGCCCGCCGCGGGCGGCGTATGGCCCACGTGCAGCACCCCGCTCTCGTCCTTCCAGCGGTAGAAGACGCTGGGCTGTTTCCTGGGCTTGGCCGCCGCCGCCTTGCGGGCGGGGGCGGGACGGGAGGCCGTCCGCAGGGCCGCGGGAGCCTTCCCGTCCAGGGCGCCGGGGTCGGGGGCGAAGAAGGCGGCCGCGGTCTCCTGCGCCACCGTGGTGGCCATCTGGCCGATGCCCCCGAGCAGGGTCTGCACCTTGTCCACGTAGGTGCGCGTCTCCCGGTAGGGCGGGATGCCGCCGTAGCGCAGCACGGCGTTCTCTCCCGCGTTGTAGGCGGCCGCGGCCAGGGCCACGTTGCCGCCGAACATGTCGAGCAGCACGCGCAGGTAGCGCACGCCGCCGGCGATGTTCTGGGCGGGGTCGAAGGAGTCGCCCACGCCGAAGCGGCGCGCGGTGGCGGGCATGAGCTGCATGAGGCCCTGCGCCCCCTTGGTGGAGACGGCCAGGTGGTCGAAGTCCGACTCCACCTGGATGATGGCCCGCACCAGCGTCACGTCCACCGCGTTGCGCGCGGCGGCGGCGTCGATGTAGTGGTTGAACTCCCCGTTGTAGGACGGGCGCAGCCGGTAGGCGCGCGAGTGGATGAGGGTGCCCTTGCCGGGATAGGTGAGCCGGTAGTCGCCGTCGGCGGGGGCGTTGGTGGCCTCGATGACGCCCTTCTCGTTGCGCCGGGTGTAGATCTGCGCCTCGGCCTCGGCCGCCCCCGCGAGCAGGCCGGCGCTCAGGACGGCGCCCGCGGCCAAGCGGCGCTCCATCCCGCTGCGGCGGTCGCGCGTGCCGCGGCCATGCCTCCGACGTTCGCCCTGCCGCCGCTCAGCGGTGCGCCTCTCCCGGGGCTGGTGCATAGGCGTGCCTAGTGTACGCCTCCCTGCAAGATCTGTCCCACCACCTCCTGGGCGCGCTCCCGGAGGGCGTCCACCTCGCCCGCCGGCACGCCCCCGCCCTGGGCGAAATCGGGGCGACCGCCCCCCCGCAAGCCCAGCCGCTTCATGAGGTCGGGGGCGGTGACCCGCTCGTGCAGGGAGGGGGAGACGGCGCTGATGACGCTGACCCCCGCCTCGTCCAGGGCCGAGGAGACGAGCACGAAGGGCCGCTCGCGGTGGCGGTTGCGGAAGTCGTCCACCACGGCCGCGTGCGCCTTGCGGTCCAGCCCCTCGAAGCGGGGCGTCCAGACCAGCACGCTGCCCATCTCGCGGGTGTCGCCGGCCACCGCCCCGCCCCCGCCCGTGGCCAGCTTCATCCTCAGGCGGTCGTTCTCGCGCTGGAGCGCCTTCATCTGCTCGCGCAGCTTCGCGTACTCGTCCACCAGGCCCCGCCGGTCCACCTTGGCCGACTGCTCGAGCTCCTCCAGGATGCCCTGGTCCTGCTGCACCCGGTCGAGGGCGGCCTGCCCGGTCACGGCCACCAGGCGCCGGTTGCCCGCGGAGATCCCCTCCTCCTCGGTGATGAGGAAGAGGCCGATGTGCCCGGTCTGCGGCACGTGGGTGCCGCCGCAGAACTCCTTGGAGAAGCCGGGGACCTCGACCACGCGCACCGTCTCCCCGTACTTGTCGCCGAAGAAGGCCAGGGCGCCGTAGGCCAGGGCCGCCTCGCGGGCCATGCTCCGCGACACCAGCGCGCTGTCGCGCAGGACCACCTCGTTGACCCGGTTCTCCAGGTGGCGCAGCTCGCGGTCGCCCACGCCCTGGTAGTGGCTGAAGTCGAAGCGCAGCCGGTCGGGAGCCACCAGCGATCCCGTCTGCTTCACGTGCGTGCCCAGGAACTCGCGCAGGGCGGCGTGGAGCAGGTGGGTCGAGGTGTGGTGGCGCATGGCGCCCTTGCGCCGCTCCTCGTCCACCTCCGCGCGCACGGTCATGCCCGGCGCGAAGGAGCCCGCCCTCACCGTGACCTTGTGGGAGTGCAGGCCGGGCAGGGGCAGGGTGGTGTCCACCACGTCCGCCGCCGCGCCCTCCGCGGAGAGCACGCCGTGGTCGCCCACCTGGCCCCCCGACTCGCCGTAGAACGGGGTGCGGTCGAGGATCACCTCGCCGTGGTCGCCCTTGTCCAGGCGGGGGGCGGGCCTGCCCTCCTTGAGCACGGCCAGCACGCGCGCGTCGTCCACGGCCAGCGACTCGTAGCCGAGGAACTGCGTGCGGCCCCGGTGCAGGAGGTCGAGGTAGACGGGGTCCCCGCTGACCGCGCCCTGCTTGCCCGCCTGGCGCGCGCGCTCCCGCTGCGCCTCCATCTCCCGCTCGTAGCCCGCGTGGTCCACGGCCAGGCCGTGGTCCTGGGCCAGCTCGTCCAGGAAGTCCGGGGCCAGGCCGTAGGTGTCGTAGAGCCGGAAGGCGTCCGCCCCGGGGAGGTCGCGCGCGCCCGCGGGCAGGCGCTCCACCGTCTTCCTGAACTCGGCCATGGCCAGGCGGAGGGTGGAGGCGAAGCGCTCCTCCTCCACGCGGACCACGCGCGCGATGGACGGCTCCTGGTGCGCGAGCTCGGGGTAGGCCCCCCCCATCCGCTCCACCACCGCGTGGAGGAGCTCGAAGAGGAACGGCTCCTCGATGCCGAGCTTGCGCCCGTGCCGCATGGCCCGGCGCATGATCTTGCGCAGCACGTAGCCGCGCCCCTCGTTGCCGGGCATGACCCCGTCGCCCACGAGGAAGGTGGTGGCGCGGAGGTGGTCGGCCACCACGCGCAGGGAGACGTCGAGGAGGGCGTCCTCGCCGTAGCGCTTGCCCGCCCGGCGGCCCACCGCCTCGATGACGGGCTGGAAGAGGTCGGTGTCGTAGTTCGACAGCCGGCCCTGCACCACCGCGCTGATGCGCTCCAGGCCCATGCCCGTGTCCACGCAGGGCGCGGGCAGGGGGGTGAGGGCGCCGGCCGCGTCGCGGTCGAACTGCATGAAGACCAGGTTCCACACCTCCAGCCAGCGGTCGCACTCGCACTCCACCCCCGGGCACGCCCGCCCCGCCTCCATCTCCGGGCAGGGGATGGGGTCGCCCTGGAAGTAGTGGATCTCGGAGCAGGGCCCGCAGGGCCCCGTCTCGCCCATGGCCCAGAAGTTGTCCCTGGCCCCCAGCTCGAGGATGCGGTCGGCCGGCACGTGCTCGCGCCAGAAGCGGTGCGCCTCCTCGTCGCGGGGCACGCCCCCCTCGCCCTGGAAGATGGTGACGGTGAGGCGGGCGGGGTCCAGGCCGAGGTCGCGGGTGAGGAGCTCCCAGGCGAAGGCGACGGCCTCGCGCTTGAAGTAGTCGCCGAAGGAGAAGTTGCCCAGCATCTCGAAGAAGGTGTGGTGGCGCGCGGTGCGCCCCACGTTCTCGAGGTCGTTGTGCTTCCCGCCCGCGCGCACGCACTTCTGCGAGGTGGCCGCCCGGTCGTAGTCGCGCTTCTCCCGGCCCAGGAAGACGTCCTTGAACTGGTTCATGCCCGCGTTGGCGAAGAGCAGGGTGGGGTCGTTCTGGGGGACGAGGGGGGAGCTCCGCACCACGCGGTGGCCCCGCTCCTCGAAGTAGCGCAGGAAGGCGCTGCGGATCTGGTCGGCGGTCTGTGTCACGGGCGTCCCCGCTCCCGCGGCCACGGGGCCGCCTCCGGGAGCGCGTCTCCTTTCACTCTTCGTCGGCGTCTTCCGGCAGGTCGTCCAGGGCCTCGCGCCACCTCGGCCACAGGGCCGCCAGCCGGTCCTGCACGAGGCCGGCGGGGAAGCCCCGCCGGAGCAGAAAGGCCCGGAGCTTCAGGATCCGGCGCGCCGGCTCGTCGCGGGTGCGCTGGGTCCAGAAGCGCCGGGCCAGGGCGTCCAGCGCCCCCTGCTCCGACACGTCCTGGAGGGCCTCCCGGAGGCCCGTCTCGATTATCCCCCGATCGACGCCGCGGCGCCTGAGCTCGGCCCGGACGCGGTTGCGCCCCTGGCCCTGGCGGCCGATGCGGGTGCGGGCCACCGTGGCGGCCAAGCGCTTGTCGTCCAGGTACTTCTGGCCGCGCAGGCGCTCCACCGCCCCCTGCGCTTCCTCCTCGGGGACCTTGTCCTTGCGCAGCCCCCGGAGGATCTCGGCCTCCGAGTGCTCGCGGCGGGCCAGCCGCTTGACCGCCCTCTGGTACCCCCGGCTCACTCCATGTCGAAGGCTTGCATCGTCTTCTCCATCTCCTCGGCGGCGAGATCGGAGGTGGACTGGATGCCCTGGATCTTGAGCTTGAACTCGTCGGGGTTGCTGGCGCGCCGGAGCGCCTCGTCGTAGGTGATGAGCTCCTTCTTGTAGAGCTGGAAGATGCTCTGGTCGAAGGTCTGCATCCCGTACTGGCTGACGCCGGCGGCGATGGCCTCGTGGATGAGCTTGGTCTTGTCCTTGTTGATGATGCAGTCGCGGATGAAGGGGGTGGTGATCATGGCCTCCACCGCGGGCACGCGGCCGTGGCCGTCCGCGCGCGGGATGAGGCGCATGGAGATGACGGCCTTGAGCACGCCCGCCAGCTGGAGGCGGATCTGCTTCTGCTGGTGGGGCGGGAAGACGGAGATGATGCGGTTGATGGTCTCCGTGGCGTCCAGGGTGTGCAGGGTGGAGAGCACGAGGTGGCCCGTCTCCGCGGCGGTGATGGCGGTCTCGATCGTCTCGTAGTCGCGCATCTCGCCCACCAGGATGACGTCGGGGTCCTGGCGCAGGGCGGAGCGCAGGGCGGCGGCGAAGGACCGCGTGTCCACCTCCACCTCGCGCTGGTTGACGATGGACTTCTTGTCCCGGTGCAGGAACTCGATGGGGTCCTCGATGGTGATGATGTGCTCGGTGCGCTGGGCGTTGATGTAGTCGATCATGGCCGCCAGCGTGGTGGACTTCCCCGAGCCGGTGGTCCCCGTGCAGAGGATGAGCCCGCGCTGCTCTCCGCAGATCCTCTCCAGCACGATGGGGAGGCCCAGCTCGCGCACGGTGAGGATCTTCACGGGGATGACGCGGAGCACGAGGCCCACCGTTCCCCGCTGCTGGAACACGTTGCAGCGGAAGCGGCCGAGGCCGGGCACCGAGTACGCGATGTCGATCTCGAGGTTGTCCTTGAACTTCTGCTTCTGCCGGTTGCTCATGATGGAGAACGCCATCGCGATGGTGTCCTCCTGCATCAGCCGCTTCGTCTCCACGAGCGGAATGAGCTCGCCGTTGATGCGCAGCACCGGGTGGGAGCCCACCTTGAGGTGGAGGTCGGAGGCCTTCCGCTCCGACGCCATCTTCAACAGGTCGTTGATGTGCATGGGGGTCGCTCCGCGAATCCTAAGCGATCCCGCCGCGCGGGATCACTGAGTCACCCTCTGTCC
>DATBIO010000153.1:0-26537 GCA_036556965.1 Vicinamibacteria bacterium | reverse complement strand
GGACCCGTCGCTGGCCTCCCTGGACGGCTACGCGCTGGCCCGCCAACGGGGCTACGAGGCCGCGGACCTGCGGGAGGCGCTCGCTTCCTTCCGCGAGGCCCGGGCGGCGACGGTGGCACGGCTCCGGGGATTGGGCGCCGCGGAGCTGGCCCGCACCGGCGACTTCGCCGAGTATGGCCGCCTGACCCTGCGCGGGCTCGTCCACTATCTGCGCAGCCACGACCAGCAGCACCTCGCGGGAATCCAGTGGCTGGCGGGAAAGATCGCGTCCGCTGGATAGCGGCGCCCGGACGCCGTGGAAGCCGGCGCAGGCCAGGTCCGGTGCATCGGGTGCGGGGGGCTCGTGCCGCAGATGGAGGGCCCCACCCACCTGTACCTGGAGTCCTCGCCCGGCTGCTGGCACGTCTACGGCCAGGTCCGGGCCCGCGAGTACGGCGACCCCGCCTTCGGGGCGCTGCACCGCCTCACCGTGGACACCTACGCCGTCCAGCACCGGGGCGCCCGTCCCCGCAGGCCATCCAGTCGGTCTGCCTGCACCTCGTCAGCCTCTGCCTGGTCCTGGAGCGGGGCGCCGATCCCGCGTACGCCACGCGGGTCCTCTCCGCCGCGGCCCGGAGGAAGGAGCCGTACTCCTGGCTCCCGCCGCCCCCGTCGCGGGGCGCGGTGACGGTGGCCGACGTCGTCCCCGCCACCTCCCCGGCTGCCCACGCGGAGAGGGTGCGCGCCTGGGCGGACAGCGCGTGGTCCGCGTGGTCCGCGCACCATGCGACGGTGCGGGAATGGCTGCCCGGCGCGCTGCGCCCATGACCTCCGGGCTGCATCCAGGCCTCGTCGGACCGTGGGAGGGGTGCCAGGCCGTGCGCCGTGAGCTGCTCGGCACGCTCGACGCCGACGCCCTCGCCCGCTGGCGGGCGCCGGCCGCGGGGGGGGGGCTGTAGCCTGGCCCAGCAGGTGGTCCACCTGCTGCGCGCGGAGATCGGCACCAGCAAGCTGGTGCGGAAGCTGATCCGCGGGGACTTCGCCGGCCTCGCGCGTCCGCGCGGGGCCGCCCTCCACACGTCCGCCCTGGCCGCCTATCCCTACGGGCGCCTTCCCGCCCCCGAGGGCCTGGAGCCCGCCGACCTGGCCTTCGAGGAGGCCCCGGAGAGGCTGGCCGCCGCCCACGAGCGCTTCCTGGAGGAGCTGCGGCGGTTCCCGGGGCCGGACGCCGACCGCCCTGGCCGCGCCCGATCCCGCCACCGGCGTCTGGTTCACCCTGGCGGGCTGGGTGCGCCTCCAGGAGCTGCACGAGGCGCACCACCTGGGCCAGATCCGGGCGGCGCGTTAGCGCGGGCGCCCGGGCCGCTCCCTGAATGGCTCTTCATTCAACCCTTGACGGGGGCACGGCGGGCCGCGTAGGCTCCGCCCAGAGTCCCCACAACCCATCGCACGAGCGGGAGGAGAGCCATGAAATCCCTCACGGCCCGCGCCGGCGCGGCCTGTCTCGCCCTCGTCGTCCTCGCCCTTTCCGGGTCGGAGGCGCAGGCCGACCCCTGCGCGGGCCAGACGTCTTTCCTGGTGGGAAGCGGCATCTACGACATCACCGGGCCCGCCGCCGAGCTGGGGATGATGGGCTACGCCATGCTCGACCAGAAGACGGCGGGCATCCACCAGCGCCTGCGCGCCCGCGCCTTCGTGGTGGCCTCGCCCTGCAACGGGCGCCGGGTCGCCTTCGTCAGCGCGGACCTCGGCATGGTCTTCCAGGCCGTGAAGCAGAAGGTGGTGGAGAAGCTGCGCGCCGCCTACGGCACGCTCTACGGCCACGAGAACGTGGTCCTGAGCGCCACCCACACCCACGCGGGCCCGGGGGGCTACTCGCACTACGCCCTCTACAACCTGACCATCCTGGGCTTCGACCGCCAGAACCTCGACCTCGTGGTGGACGGTATCTACCGGGCGATCGCGCGCGCGCACCAGGACCTCGCCCCCGGCAGCCTCCGCCTCGGCGAGGACGACCTCTTCGGGGCCGGGGTGAACCGGTCGCCGGAGGCGTACCTGCGCAACCCCACCGCCGAGCGTGCCCGCTACGCGCAGGACACCGACACCCGCATGACCGTCCTGCGCCTGACGCGCGCCGACGGCCGCGAGGCGGGCATGGTGTCGTGGTTCCCGCTCCACCCCGTGTCCATGGGCAACGACAACCGGCTGATCAGCGGCGACAACAAGGGATACGCCTCGTACCTGTTCGAGCGCCTGATGGGCACCAACCACGCCCTGGCCTCCACCTTCGTGGCCGCCTTCGCCCAGGGCCACGCGGGCGACGTCTCGCCCAACGTCTTCGGGAACGGCGACGGCGGCGGCGGCTCCGACTTCGAGAGCACCGAGATCGCGGGCCGCCGGCAGTACGAGAAGGCGCTCGCCCTCTGGGCCTTCGCCCCCACCACCGTGTCCGGGGGCGTGGACTACCGCCACGCCTTCGTCAGGATGGACGACCGGTGGGTCGCCCCCGACCTGACCGACGGGGCCTGGCGCCGGACGTGTCCCGCCGCCATCGGGATCTCCATGCTGGCCGGCACCGAGGACGGCCGCGGCTTCGGAGGCGAGGGCTTCAGCTGCGCGGACGTGTCCGACCTGTGGAGCGCGTTCACCTGCGCCGCCGCTACCACCGCCTGCCAGGGCGAGAAGCCGGTGGTGCTGGAGATGGGGACCATGACTCCGTACCCGTGGACGCCGGAGGTGCTGCCCGTGCAGGTGGTGCGGATCGGCTCCCTGGCCCTGGTGGCCACGCCCTTCGAGCCGACCACCATGGCCGGCCGGCGGCTCCAGGAGACGGTGCGGGCGGAGCTGGCCGCCGCCGGCGTCGAGCACGTCGTGGTGGCGGGCCTGGCCAACGCCTACGCGGGCTACGTGGCCACGCGCGAGGAGTACGCGGCCCAGCACTACGAGGGCGCGTCCACCCACTTCGGGCCCTGGACCCTGGCCGCCTTCCAGCAGGAGTTCCGCCGGCTGTCCGCCGCGCTGCGCACGGAGACGGTGGTGGCTCCGGGCCCCACGCCGCGCGACCTGACCTGCTGCCAGACCACGCTGCAGACGGGCGTCGTCTTCGACGACAAGCCGCTCTTCGTGTCCTTCGGCAGCGTGTACCGCAACGCCGCCGCCTCCTATCGCGTGGGCCAGACGGCGCGGGCGACCTTCTGGGGCGCGCACCCCAAGAACGACCCCCGCATCCAGGGCACGTTCCTGGCCGTGGAGCGGCGGTCCGGGGCCTCGTGGGTCACGGTGGCGCGGGACGGCGACTGGGAGACGAGGTACCACTGGCAGCGCAACAACTGCTTCCCCACCTTCGCCTGCTCGCACGTGACGGTGGAGTGGACGATCCCGCTGGACGCGCCCGCGGGAACGTACCGCCTCCGCCATTTCGGGAACTGGAAGTCGGGCTGGGACGGCCTGGTGCGGGCCTACTCGGGCACGACGCGCGAGTTCAGCGTCTTCCGCTGAACAAGAACAGCGCGCCCATCACCAGGAAGGCCACGCCCGCCGCGCGGCGGATCCACGTCGGCGGGACGAGGCGGGCCAGCGCCTCTCCCCCCACCGCGGCCACCGCGGAGGTGGCCACCAGCGCCGCCGCGGAGCGCAGGAACACGGCCAGCCTGGACTGGCCGGAGGCGGCCAGGCTCAGGGTGGCCAGCTGGGTCTTGTCCCCCAGCTCGGCCAGGAAGACCAGCCCGAAGGTGGACGCGATCAGCCTGAAGTCCATGGGCCGGCCTCCCTCAAGGCGGGCTTCCCCCGCCCTCCCACGCGTACCAGTCGGCGTGTCGCGACCACTGATAGCACTGGGGGCACTGCGTGTCCTCCCAGACGCGGCGGCAGGCCGGGCAGACGCCGCCCGTGTCGAAGGTGTGCCAGGCGTGGCCGCAGCCGCAGCTCCAGCGGTCGCGGGCCCGCGGCTCCCAGCCGCAGCGCGGGCAGCGGATGCGCACGCCGCCCTCGCCGATGGCCGGCGTGTCGCGCGTGTCCGGCGTGGCCGCGGGAGGGTGGCGCTGGAGGAGGAGGAGCGCGCTCACTCGCGCGCGAGCTTGCCCTTGACGATGGCCGCCTGCACCGTGTGCAGGGTCTTCTGCATCATCTCGCGCAGGGTGTCCTCCTGCGCGGGGCGGGGCAGGCCGCGGTCGAGGACGTCCGCATAGGGCACGCGCTTGTTCCAGAGCACGGCCCCGTGTTCGTAGACGCGGACCTCGAAGCAGCCCGCCTCTTCGCCGAGGTCCTCCGCCTGGATGTGGTACTCGCGGCCCTCGTGCGTGAATGCCCGGTTGGCGCCGACGATCATTACGGGCGCTCCGGAGTGGATCCGCTTCGCGCCCCCGCCCCCACGCCCGCCGCCGCCACGCGCCGCAGCCACCTCTCGAAGAAGAAGTTGCCCACGCGGTAGCCGGAAGGGTCGCCGTGGAGGTAGCCCATGCTGGAGAGGCCGAACAGCAAGGGGTCCAGCGCCTCCTCGGCCAGGCCCACGGCGGCGGCCAGCTCGCGGCGGCTGCGCCGCCCCTCGCGCACGACCTCCTCCAGGATGGCGCGCTCGCTCACGTCGAGGGTCTGGAAGTCCACGGAGAAGAAGTTGGACACCATCTCGTCCGCCGCCACCTGGTCCAGGGTGGCGGCCAGGTCGTGGCTCTCGAAGAGGCGGCTGGCGATGAGCTGGAGGAGGAAGGGGTGGTTGGCGGTGCGCTCCATCACGGTGGCGTTCTCCTCCTCCGTGAAGCGGCCGCGGGCGAGGAGGAGGCGCGCCTCGTCGTCGCGCAGGGGCGTCAGGTACACGGGGGGGATGAAGCCGAGGAGGAAGGGCGAGGTCGCGTAGTCCGCCATCTCGTCGATGCGGGAGAGCCGCCGCGTGGAGGTCAGCACCGCGCGCAGCTCGGGGCCCTTCTGCAGGATGCGGCGCAGGCGGGGGAGCACGCCCCCGTCCGAGCGCGCCACCGTGAGCAGCTCCTCGCCCTCGTCCACCAGCAGGAGGAGCCGCCAGCCGCTGCGCACGGTGCGGCGCACCAGGGTGGAGAGCATGTCCACCACCCCCTGGCCCTCCACGTCCTCCACCGCCACCCCGGTGGCGCGGCGGAAGGCCTCGCTGTCCTCCACGCTTCCCAGCAGGGTGTCCGCGAGTCCGCGCACGTCCGCGCTGCCCTGGAGATCCCAGAACAGCGCCGCGTATGGCGTCTGCGCGCTCTGCTGCACGCGGTGCTCCATCTCCTTGAGGAGGCTGGTCTTGCCCAGGCGGCGCGCGCCCACCACCCACAGGGAGTCGCGGGGCCCCTCGAGGATCTGCTGGAGGAGCGCGCCGCGCCCGAAGAAGTTGTCGCCGCGCACCCAGCTTCCGGCGATGAAGGGGTTGCGCATGGCGGCCGCCAAGTCTATGCCGAGGCCTGGCGGGGCCGGTAGACGGCCGCCGGCTCCCCGTCCTCGCGCGCCTCCGCCAGCACGGAGGGCCGCACCATCTCCACGTGGGCCACCGCCACCACGGTCTTGCCCTCCTCCAGCATCTGGTTGATGGCCTGCACGCAGAACTTCTGGATGACGTAGGGCTTGAGCCCGCTCAGCTCCACGATGCGCTCCACCGCCCCCGTCTCGTAGCGGAAGAAGCCCTCCACCGGCTGGCGAATGAGCGCCTCCGCCTCCTCGCGGGAGAAGGTGCTCAGCTCCACCTCGTCGAAGAAGTTGTACCAGGGGCTGCCCTCGCTGTTCCAGGTGCGGCGGATGCCCACTCCGCTCATCACCGCCACCAGGTGCTCGGAGAACGTCTTCATGAAGATTCCACGCAGGCGCTGGTTGATGCGCTCGGAGAACTGGTTGAGCACGTCCACCTCGTCGATGAGGAGGGCGAGCTTCACCTTGCGCTCGGTGCGCGTCTTGAGCTCCTCGATCACGCGCTGGAGGTCGTGGCTGAAGTCGCGCCCGTCGTAGCCGCCCTCCTCCGCGCGCAGGCGCAGGGCGGCCGACGTCTCCGGGGTGGGCTGCACGCCCTCCACCACGTCGGACATCACCGCGTGGAAGAAGCCGTCCTCCGTCACGCCCTGCAGGTCGATGAAGACGGGGTAGAACTTGTACTCCGTCCCGGTGTCCGCGCCGAGCGCCTTGCGCAGGTGGTAGAGGAAGGTGGTCTTCCCGATGCGCCGCTCGCCCGTGATCATCAGGCTGTTGTGGTGGAGCACGTTCATGATGCGGGCCAGCAGCTTGGACCGCCCGAAGAACATGTCGTCGTCCATGACGGGGGCCCCCGCGATGTAGGGGTTGAAGCGCCGGCGCACGGCGCGGCGGCGCCGCAGGGCCTGCGCGCCCAGGCCGGCGCCCACCAGGGCCGCGGCCGCCCCCAGCGCGGAGGGGATGAAGGCGCGCGTCTCGTGGAAGCGCAGGTCGCGGCGTACGCGGAACGACTCCAGCCGCGTCACCCCGCTGGTGTCCGTCACCGCCACCGCGATCTCGTTGTCGCCCGGCTCCAGGGCGAAGACCTGCTCGATGCGGAAGGTGCGGGGCTGCTCCAGGGAGCCGCCCTCGGGGGCCAGCGGCTGCGCGGCGATCACGCGCGGTCCCGCCCGGTACTCGATGCGGCTGAGCCCGCGGTCGTCCGTGGCCAGGCCCACCACGGCCACGGTGGCGGACTCCACCCGCGTGGCGGGGGCGTCCGCGAAGAGGAGCACCGGCTCCTGGTTGGGGAAGATCTTCTCGAAGATGTCGTCCCCCGTCATGCGCTCGGCCAGGCCCAGGCGCTCGCGCGCGCGCACGTGGCTGGGGTCGGCCTCCAGGAGGGCCCCCAGACGCACCATGGCCTCGGGGAACTTGCGCGCGGCGATGAGCTGCTCCGCCTCCGCCAGGAGCTGCTCCACCCGCTGCCGCAGCTCCGTCTGCTGGCGCATGCCCGCCACCGTGCGGCGCACCTCCGCCAGCAGGCCCTGCGCCTCGGTGTTGGCGGGGTCGGCGGCGGCCTCGCTTAGGGGACGCAGCGCCTTCTCGTACTCCCCGGCCCGGTAGAGGGCCCGCCCCTCGCGCATGAGGGCCTCGCGCTGCTGGCGCGTGGTGTGCGCCATGATGCCCTCCTCCGCCCGCCGCCGGCCCTCGCGGGCCCGCGCGTTGGCGGGCTCGAGGGCCAGCACGTCGTCGAACTGCACCTTGGCCTCGGAGTCCTGCCCCTGCTCGAGCAGCCGCTCGCCCGCGGCCAGCGCCTTCTCGATGCGCTCCGCGCGCCCCGCCAGCTCCGCCTTCTCCTCCGCCTCCGCGCGGATCTTCTTGATGCGCTCGTCCACCTGGGCCTGGGCGGCGGGGTCGAGCAGCTCCGCCGCCTTGCGCGCCTGCACCAGCTGGGCGAGGGCCGCGTCCAGCCGTCCCGCCCTGTAGTGCTCCTCGCCCTCCCGGCGCAGGCGCTGGAGCTCGGCCAGGGCCAGGCGCGCCCGGCGCACGCGCTCCTGGTCCTCCGCCTCGTTGCGCGCCGCCTGCTCCGCGTCCGCGCGCAGCTTCAGCAGCTCCTTGTAGAGGGCGGGGCTCTTGCGCACGGCGCCCTGCTGCTCCTCCAGGTTGAACTGGAGGACGGCGGTGGCGTGCTCGCCCAGCTTGACGTGGCAGACGCCCTGGTAGTAGTGGGGGAGGTAGTCGGTGAAGTCCATGCCGTAGGTGCGCGCCCCCAGCTCCGACTTGGGCCGCAGCTTCTGGGCCTCGCGCAGGGAGGCCAGGGCCTCCTTGCACTGGTTGCGCGCCAGGTACCGCTTGCCCTCCTCGTAGTGGACGTACCACTCCTTGACCGCCCAGGCGGGGACGGCGGCCAGGAGGGTGGCGAGGAGGAGGGCGGCCTGGCGGAGAGGGAGACGGTGGCGCACGGAACGCACAGGGAGCGGGCCGGCCCCCCGCGGGGGCCGGCCGGCCAGGGGCAGTCTACTTCTCGTACATCGCGGCGACGAGCGCTCCGCGCGCGGTGGCCGTCAGCGGGTCGGCAGCCATGCGCACGCCCGCGAACTCGATGGGGTAGGAGCGCGACTTCAGGGCCCGCTCGAAGAGCTCGCGGAAGCCCCGGGGCTTGGCCGTGCCGCCCGAGATCACGATGGGGAGGGCGCGGTCGGAGCGGGGGAGCTTCTCCGCGCGGCTCAGGGCCCCGCGCAGCGCCTCCGCCAGCGACTCCACCAGGTCCTCGTAGTAGATGTGCAGCGCGCGCTCGAACTTGTCCTTGGGGGCGCGCCCCAGGTCCAGGCCCTCCTCCTTCATGATCTTGACGCGGGTGGAGTGCTCGTTGAGCACGGCCCCCGCCGACTGGTCGATGAAGTCCCCGCCCTTGGCGATGCTGAACATGATGGTGGGGATGGAGAGGAAGGCCACGGTGCCGTTGCACATCCCGCCCCCGCAGGAGATGCCGATGCCGCTGAAGTTCTCGTCCTCCAGCTCCGAGAAGATGATGGCCAGGCCCTCGTTGACGGCCACCGCCTTGTAGCCCATGCCCTCGAAGTAACGGCGCAGGGTGCCCTCGTGGTAGGTCAGCTCCGCCTCGCGTCCGGGGAGGGCGGCGGGCACGGAGAAGGCCAGGATGTCTCCCTGGGCGCGGGCCTTGGGCACGATGGCCTGGAGGATGGTCTCCAGCACGCCCATGGCCGCCTTCTCGCGCGGGTTCAGCACGCCGTTGGCCATGGGCCTCCGCGCCTCGGCGTTGAACATGTTGGCGAAGCGGTCGGTGTCGGTGCCGAAGATGACCAGCTCGTCGCCCTCGCGGTAGTAGGCGATCTCGTTCTGGGAGAGCGTCTTCTCGGTGACGCGGGACCACGGCACCACCATGAAGGCGTTGAGCTGGGAGGCCGTCTCCACCGACTTGCCCTTGGGCCGGGCGGCCACCACCTTGCTCGTGCCCACGTCCACGCCGAGCGTGCCGACCGCGGTCCCCCGCTCCATCAGCTCGTCGATCCTCTGCTCGGCCTCTTCGGCCACTTTCCACAGGTGGTCTTTGCGCTCATCCATTCCTAACCTCCGAGGGTTGGGACTCGCGGGGAATCGTCCACGCGCGCCTGCTCCTGGAGCCAGCGGTCGTAAAGGGCGCGCTTGTCCCGCCGCAGGTCGTCCGCCGACCTGCCCAGGCGGGCCGCCTCGCTTTCCAGGGCGCGCTCGGCGTGGAAGACGCCGCTCCAGGGCTCGCCGAGGACCTTGAGGAAATCGCTATCGTAGCCGAAGCCGAACAGCGCCACGCTCGGCGCGGGACGGCTGTACGCGTCGGGCAGGCCGAAGGAGGCGAACGGGAAACCGCGCGCCCAGTCCAGGTGGTGCCCGATGAGGTGGCGCCGGGGGTTCACGCTGGTGAGCCCGTGCGCCACGCACATGCTGGGGGCGATGTCCCACCGCTGGCGCAGCCAGGCCGTGAGGTTCTTCCCGGAGCCGAACTGCGCCTCGGTGATGGGCAGGGCGCGGCCGCCCTCCCAGCGCGTCTCGAAGGAGACGCCCAGGAAGGCGTGGTTCAGGTTCAGGTACACCCGCCCCTCGTCCTGCCACACGGAGTGCCCGGCGTGGTTGGCCTTCGCCTCGTCCTCCACCACCCGGTACACGCGGCCGAAGCGGTCGATGAGGTAGTGGTACGTCTTCTCCCGGGCCAGGTAGCGGAGCAGGCGGTGGGTGCTGCCGCGCAGGTTCTCGTTGAAGCCGGGCTCCAGCGGCCAGACGTCGCTCTCCGAGGTGTGGAAGAGGATCCCGACCGGGCGGTCGAAGGTCTCGGGGGAGAGCACGTCCTGGTCGAACACGCGGTAGCGCCGCTTGTCCCCCAGCACGGCGTAACCGGTCTCGATGCGCAGGCCGTTGCTGTAGAGCTCCCAGCCGTCGCCCTTCTCCACCTGCCAGATGCCGGCCGGCCTCTGGCCCAGCGTCTCGGGCGGGCCCCCGGGCTCCGGTTCCGTGGTCCCCGCCGCCACGGGCACCACGGCGGCGGCCGGGGGGGCGGGCGCGGCGTCCGCCGCCATCACCGGCGCCTCTTCCGCCCGGAAGAGGCGCATGGCGAAGAGGGTCAGGCCACCCGCGGTGGCGGCCACGCTCGCCGCCGTCAGCACCAGGGCGCCCTGGGCCAGCCGCAGCGAGCGGCGGGCCCGGCCGCGCACGGGCAGGGACACGGCCAGCGGGTTGCGCAGGAGCCGCTGCAGGCCGCCCACCGTGAACCACTGGTACAGGAACCGGCGCAGGCTGGGCCAGGGGACGCGGCCGATCACCTCGTCGCGGCGGCGGTAGTTCTTGAGCGAGGTGCGGAGGAAGCGCAGCTTGAGGACGGGGTCCTCGATGCCGCGGCCGACGGCGTCGACCGTGCGCATGAATTCGCTCGGCTCGGTCGGTAGCGGCGTGTACCCTCGTCGAAGCATCGTGTACGCGCGAGAAGTCGCGGAATTATAGGGACTTTGCCGGGTTGGCGCAAAGGCCGCCTCAGAGCAGGGACCGCGGGTAGAGGGCGGCGGCGCGGGCGGAGCGGAGGAAGGGGAAGAGCACGGCGCAGGAGGGCAGCTCGTACAGGCTCCGGACCACGACGGAGACGGGGAAGTGGAAGGGGGCCCGGAAGAGGGCGAGGCCGATGACGATGGGGTGCATCACGATCATGGCCAGGGAGTAAACCATGGCCACCGTGCGGCAGAAGGCCTTGCGGTGCCAGAGGCCCCAGGCCAGCAGGGCGTGGAGGGCGCCGCGCCCCACCGCCTCCCAGACCGGCCAGAAGGCCAGCGGCCGCGGAAGCTCGTGGAGGGACAGGGCGACCTCGAGCACGCCGCCCAGGGCGAAGAAGGCGGCGGGCAGCCAGACTCCGCGCGGCGGCATCGTGGCGCGACTATAACTTGCGTCGCGGCGGCGACTCCCTAGAATGAGGCTGCGGCCGTGGTCCAGAGGGAAGGCGTTTCTCCGAACGCAGCGCGGGCCCAGGGAGGGCAGCGGCGCGCCCCGCGCCTGGCCGTGGAGCTGCCGGGCACCCTGAGCGGGCGCACGCGCCACGAGGTGCTGGTCCTGGACCTGAGCGTGACGGGCTGCCTGGCGCGCGTGGCCACGGCCCCCGCTCGCGGGGCCATCCTGGACCTCACCGTCGAGCTCGAGGGGGAGACCCTGGCCGGCAAGGTGCGCGTCACCGGCTCGTACCTGGACGGCAGCATGGCGGTGGACGCCCCGCGCCGCCACCTCTGCGGCCTCGAGTTCCTCGCCCTGCACCACGCGGAGGAGGCGCGCCTCCGGCGCTTCCTGGACGACGAGAAGAGGCGCCGTCGCGGTGCGGACACGCCCCTTCGCTGAGGTCCAGGCGCGCGAGCTGCGCCCGCTCCTCGAGGAGGAGTGCGCACACTGGAGCCGCGAGCTGTTCTGGGACTACGCCGAGGTGTCCTCGGCGGTGGTCAGCGGGCTGGAGCGGGGCGCCCTCTTCGGCTACGTGCTCTCGGAAGGCGTGCGCTGCCTGGCCTACGGCTACTACATGCTGGACAGCGGACGCGCGGTGGTGGGCTCGCTCTACGCCGCCGAGGACGCGCGCGGCCTCGGGTACGAGGAAGCGCTGCTCGAGGTCCTGCTCGCCGACGCGCAGGGCCGGCCCCAGAACGAGCGCGTGGAGTGCCAGACGCTGTTCTCCACCGCGGCCGGGGTGGAGCTGGGCTTCGCGCGCGCCGGCTTCCAGAGCTGCGGGCGGCACTACCTGGTGCGCCCCCTGGCCACGCCGCCCGAGCTGCCTCCCCACCGCTGGCGGCTGCGCGCCCTGCGCCGGGAGGACCTGGCCCTGGCCGCCGACGTCATCCACCAGAGCCACGTGGGCAGCCTCGACGCCGCCCTGAACCTCACCTACGCCACGCCCGCGCACTGCCGCGGCTTCGTGGACACCCTGGTCCTGCGCGCGGGCTGCGGCCGCTTCGACCCCCAGGCCTCGCTGGTGGCCGAGGGGGATGACGGGCCGGAAGGAGTGTTGCTGGCGAGCCACCTCTCCCGCAGCAACGGCCACGTCTGCCAGGTCTCGGTCAGTCCCCGCGCGCAGGGCCGCGGCCTGGGCGAGGTGCTCATGTCGGCCGCGCTGCAGGCCTTCCGCCGCGAGGGCCTCTCCTCGGCCAGCCTGTCCGTGACGGTGGGCAACGCCCGCGCGTACCGGCTCTACACGCGGCTCGGCTTCGGGTTGCGCAAGGAGTTCGGCGCCCATGCCTGGGTGCGGCCACCCGCGCGCATCGAGCTGCCGCGCGTGGCCCGGGCCGCCTCGTGACCCTGCTCGCCGCCCTGGTCCTGGCCGCCCCCCTGGCCGGCGGCGTGCTCGTGGTGCCGCCCGAGCCCGCGGCGGGCGTGCCCCCCGAGGAGGCCTGGATGGGGGAGGTGGTGGCGGACCTGCTGCCGCGCGCCCTCGTCCTGGCGGGCACCCCCGCCGTGGATCGCGACGATCGCCTCCGCGCCCAGCAGGAGCTCGAGATCCCGCTCGTGCCCCTGACCCGCGCCACCTCGATACGGGTGGCGGAGGCGCTCGGCGCGGCGCGGCTGGTGGTGGGCACCTACACGGCGACCGCCCCGCGCGCCTCCCTGTCCCTCCGCGTTCTCGACGTGGAGGTGGGCAGCCTGAGCGCGCCCTTCGTGGCCAGCGGGTCGGCGGACGACGTGGGGGCCCTGGTCTACGCCCTGGCCTGGGACATCGCGGCCAGCGGGCCCACGCCGCCCGTGCTGCGCCGCGACGACCTGGTGGCGCGCCGCCCCACGCTCTCCGCGGACGGCCTGCGCGCCTACGGCCAGGCCCTGGTGGCCCGCAACGCGGCCAACAAGCTGCGCTACGCGCGGCGCGCGGTGGTGGCGGCGCCGTCCTTCCACCCCGCGCGCCTCCTCCTCGGGCGCCTCCAGCTCCAGGCGACGCACTTCTCCGACGCCCACGAGACGCTGGCCCGCGTGCCCGCGGCCGCGCCGGAGGCGCGGGCCGCGCGGTTCCTGCAGGGCCTGGCCCTGCTCGAGATCGGCCGCTACCGCGAGGCCGCGTCCCTCTATGCCGCCCTGGCCGTGGAGGCTCCGACCCCCGCCGTCCTCAACAACCAGGCGCTGGCCGCGCTGCGCGGGCTGCCGCGGGACGGCGGCGCCTCCGCCCTCCTGCGCCGCGCGATGGAGGCCGCCCCGGACTCCGCCGACCTGGCCTTCAACCTCGGCTTCGTGCTGCTCTGCGAGGGGCAGGGAGAGAGCGCCGCCTTCCACCTGCGCGAGGCGGTCAAGCGCGATCCCCTCGACAGCCACGCCCGCCTGCTCCTGGCCTGGGCGGAGACGGGGGCGGGCCATCCCGCGGAGGCGCAGGAGGCCTGGAAGGCGGTGGTCTCCCTCGCTCCCTCCTACGCCTCCCTGACCACGCCCGACCTCACGCGCCGCTTCGAGCGGCTGCAGCCGGCGGAGCGCCTGCTCGACCTCGCGCGCGGGGCGCGCACCACGGAGGAGGTGGCGGCGGGCCTGGTGGGCCGCGCGGACAAGATGCGGGCCGGCGGGGACCACGAGGGCGCGCTGCGCGAGCTCACCCGCGCCGCCTACCTCGACCCCCACTCCGCGCGCATCCACGTGCTCCTGGCCCGCGCCTACCGCGCGCGCGGGGTGAGCGAGCAGGCCATGGGCGAGTACCAGATGGCGCTGTGGTCGCAGGACGACGCCGCCGTGCGCGCGGAGCTGGCGGAGCTGCTGGCGGAGATGGGGCGCGCGCCGGAGGCGCGCGAGCAGGCCGAGCGCGCCCTGAAGCAGGACCCGGCCAATGCGGCGGCGCGGAAGGTGCTCGGGCTGCCGACGCTACAATAGTCCTGTGCTCGCCGTGCTCCTGGCCGCCCTGATGGCGGACGCGCCCGCCCCGGGCCCGCTCTCCTGGGCGGACGCCCAGTCCCTGGGGAGCAAGCTGGCCGCCATCGAGCGCCACCGCCGGCTTCCCGCCCCCCGCCCGCGCCAGACGGTCACGGTGACGGAGGGCGAGCTGAACTCCTACCTGAACCTCTCCCTGGGGCCCCGGATGCCCCAGGGCCTGACCGCCGTGCAGGTGCGCATGCTGGCCAACGAGCGCCTGGAGGCCAGCGGCACCGTGGACCTGGAGAAGGTGCGGGGCCACGTGAGCGACGGCGGCTCCATGCTCAACCCGCTCGCCCTGCTCTCCGGGGAGGTTCCCGTCTACCTGAGCGGCCGCTTCCGCAACAAGGACGGCTTCGGCACCATCGAGTGGGAGGAGGCGCGGCTCTCCGCCCTCCCCATCCCCATCACCATGCTCGAGAAGCTGGTGGCGGGCTCCACGAAGTCGAAGCGCTATCCCGAGGGCTGGGACATCCACGCTCCCTTCCGCCTGCCCTACGCCGTCCAGCGCATCCGGCTGGAGCTGGGGCGCGCGTTCCTGGAGTTCTGATCGAAGAGCCGGGGGGGTAACACGCGCCAGCACCCCCCCGCGACTTCGTCTCCCCCCCACCCGCTCGCGCCGGAGTGAATCCGGCGCTCGCTTGCTGTCTCAGCGGCGCGAGGCCAGGGCGTGGCGCACGCGGCCCTTCGCCGCGCGCAGGCGCGCGCGCGCGGCCGCGGGGCTGATGCCCAGCCGGCCCGCCACGATGGCCGTCTTCACGTCGCCCGCCTGCGCGAGCAGGCGCGCGGCGCGCGGGGCGGGCACGCGGGCGGCGGCGGCCACGATGCGGCGCGCGCGGTCGCGCAGCTTGGCCGAGTTCGGGCGGAGGTCCACCATCAGGTTCTCGTAGGCCTTGCCCTCCATCACCATGGCCGCGGTGGTGATGGCGTTGAGGGCGGCCTTGGTGGCGGAGCCGGCCTTGAGGCGGGTGGACCCCGTGAGCACCTCGGGCCCGGTGGCCATGGCCACCACCACCCGCGCCAGCGCCCCCAGGCCGCGCGTCGGCGCGCAGGTGACGAGCACGGTGTCCACCCCCCGCGCGCGCGCCGCCTCCAGCGCGCCGCGCACGAAGGGGGTGACCGAGCTGGCGGAGATGCCGACGAGCACGTCGCCCGCGCGCAGCCGGCGCGCCGCCCCTCGGCCGTCGGCGGCCCGGTCCTCCGCGCCCTCCACCGCGCGGAACACCGCCGCCTGGCCCCCCGCCATCACGGCGCGGATGCGCCGGGGATCGGTGCCGAAGGTGGGCGGGCACTCCGCCGCCTCCAGCACGGCCAGGCGCCCGCTGGTGCCCGCGCCCAGGAGCACCACGTCGCCGCCGCCGGCCAGCGCGCGCGCGACCGCCCGCGCCGCCCGCGCGATGGCGGGCGCCGCCCGCCGCGCCGCGGCCAGGGCCCGGCGGTCCTCGTCCAGGAGCAGGGCCACCACGCGCGCGGGGGACAGGGCGTCGAGGCGGCGCGAGCGGGGGTTGCGGCTCTCCGTGGCCAGCCGGGACCAGCGGCTCAATTCTTCAGGCTCTCGACCACCTGCGCGCGCAGCGCCCGCGCCTCCGCCAGGACCGCGCGCTCGTCCAGGGTGAGCACCACGCGGTCGCGCATGAGCACGCGCCCCTCCACCACCACGTGCCGCACGTCGGCGCCCTTGGCCGCGTAGACGAGGTGGGACACGGCGTCGTACATGGGCTGCAGGCGCGCCTCCCCCAGGCCCACCACCACCAGGTCGGCGCGCTTGCCCGCCTCCAGGGAGCCGATGCGGTCCTCGAGCCCCAGGGCGCGCGCCCCGCCCAGGGTGGCCATCTCCAGCACCGCGGCGGCGGGGGCGCGCGTGGGGTCGCCGGAGGCGTGCTTGGCCAGGAGGGCGGCGCTCATCATCTCCTCGAACATGTCGAGGTCGTTGTTGCTGGCCGCCCCGTCCGTGCCCAGGCCCAGGCGCATGCCCTCCGCCAGCATGGCCCCCACGGGGGCGGCGCCCGAGGCCAGCTTCATGTTGCTCTGCGGGCAGTGGACGACGCCCACCTCCGCCTGGCGGAGGATGGCGCGGTCGGACGGGCTCAGCCACACGCCGTGCTTGGCCGTCACGCCCTTGCGCAGGAACCCGAGGTCGCGCAGGTGCTCGACGGGCGTCTTCCCGTGGCGCTCCCTCACCTGGTCCTGCTCGTCCATCGTCTCCGAGACGTGGATGAGGATGGGGGCGCCGTGGCGGTCGGCCAGGGCGCGGGCGGCGGTGAGGGCCTCCGGCTTGAGCAGGTAGACGGAGTGCGGGGCCAGGGCGGGGACGATGGTGGGGTCGCCCTTCCAGCGGGCCAGGAACCCGTCGGCGTAGCGGAGCGCGTCCTGCACGGTGGCGTGGTCGGGGGCGGGGAAGTCGATCAGCGTCTCTCCCAGCACCCCGCGCAGGCCCGCGGCCTTGGTGGCCCGCGCCACCTCCTCCTCGAAGTAGTACATGTCGGCGAAGGTGGTGGTGCCGGAGCGGATCATCTCCAGCGCGGCCAGGCGCGTGCCCGCGGCCACGAAGGACGCCGTCACGTTCCTCTTCTCCGCGGGGAAGATGAACCGCTGCAGCCAGTCCATCAGCTTGAGGTCGTCGGCGATGCCGCGGAAGAGGACCATGGCCGCGTGGGTGTGGCCGTTGACGAGGCCGGGCAGGATGATGCCGCCCCCCGCGTCGAGGACCTGCGCCGCGGGATGGGCGGCGGCCACCTCCGCCGCGGGGCCCACGGCCACGATGCGCCCGTCCTTGACCGCCACCGCCCCGTCCGCCAGCACGCGGCGGCCGGCGTCCATCGTCACCACGGTGCCCCCGCGCACCAGGAGGTCGGCGGCGAGGAGGAGGGCGGCCGCGGTCACAGGTTCCTCCCGTCGAAGGGGAGGGGCAGCAGCTCGGACATCCGGACGGTGCGCGTGCGCCCCTTCAGGTCGGCCAGGATCACGCTCAGGTCGCCGCAGAACTCCCAGAGGATCTGGCGGCAGGGTCCGCAGGGGGCGGCCAGGCGCGCGGAGTCCGCCACCACCGCCACCGCCGCGAAGTCGCGCATGCCCTCCGAGACCGCCTTGAACACGGCCACGCGCTCGGCGCAGAGGGTGAGCCCGTAGGTGGCGTTCTCGATGTTGCAGCCGGTGACGATCTCGCCCGTGCGCGCGAGGAGGGCGGCCCCCACCTTGAACCTCGAGTACGGGGCCACCGCGCGCTCGCGCGCCTGCCGGGCCAGGGCCACCAGGTCGGGCACCGCGGAAGCGGCCTTCCTCCTCACGCCGTCTTCGCCGCCTCCTGGATGACGCGGCCCAGCACGTCGGTGAGGGCGTCGCGCACCTTGTGGCCCACCTCCAGCACCTCGCGGTGGTCGAGCTTCTTCTTGAGCACCCCCGCCGCCATGTTGGTGATGCAGGAGATGGTCAGCACGCGCAGGCCCAGGTGGCGGGCGGCGATGACCTCGGGCACGGTGGACATCCCCACCGCGTCCGCGCCCAGCGTGCGCGCCATGCGGATCTCCGCCGGCGTCTCGTAGGAGGGCCCGGAGACGGCGAAGTAGATCCCCTTGCGCACGGTGACGCCCGCCTTCCAGCAGGCCTTCTCCGCGATCTCGCGCAGGGCGGGGTCGTAGGCCTCGGACATGTCGAAGAAGCGCTCGCCCAGGCTCTCCTCGTTGGGCCCCACCAGGGGGTTGAAGCCCATGAGGTTGATGTGGTCCTCCACCACCATCAGCTCGCCCGGCTTGTAGTTGACGTTGACGCTGCCCGCGGCGTTGGTCATGACCAGGATCTTCACCCCCAGGCGGCCCAGCACGCGCACGGGGAAGACCACCGCCTGCGGGGAGTGCCCCTCGTAGAAGTGCGGGCGCCCCGACATCACGGCCACGGGCACCCCGTGCGAGTGGCCCACCACCAGCTCCCCGGCGTGGCCGATGGCGGTGGAGCGGGGGAAGTGGGGGATCTCCGCGTAGGGGATCACGGTGGGGCGCTCCAGGCTCCGGGCGAAGGCGCCCAGCCCCGAGCCGAGGACGAGGCCGATGGAGGGATGGAGGCCGGTGCGCGACCGCACATGGGCGACCGCTTCCGCGATCTGCGCGAGCAGCGTGCCCGGCGCTCCGCTCACAGCAGCATCCCCGCCCAGCAGGCGGACAGGAAGGCGGCCAGGTTCCCGCCCACCATGGCGCGCAGGCCGAAGCGCGCGATCTCGCCGCGGCGCTCGGGGGCCAGGCCGCCGATGCCCCCGATCTGGATGGCGATGCTGGAGAAGTTGGCGAAGCCGAGCAGCGCGTAGGCGGCCACCACGGCGCTGCGCGGCTGGATGGCGATGCCCGAACTGAGGTCCTTGGCGAACTGCAGGTAGGCCACGAACTCGTTCAGCGAGACCTTGAGGCCCACCAGGCCGCCCACGTAGGCGGTGTCCTGCCACGGCACGCCCATCACCCAGGTCAGCGGCCGCAGCAGCGTGCCCAGGATGGACTGCAGCGTCACCCCCTGCACGTGGAAGAGCCCGGCCACCCACCCGATCCCGAAGTTCAGCATGGCGATGAGGGCGATGAAGGCGATGAGCATGGCCGCCACGTTGATGGCCAGCTGCACGCCCGTGCTCGCCCCCTCCGCCGCCGCCTCCAGCACGCTGCTGGCGGTCTGCTCGACCTCGATGGCGAGCGTGTCCTTGGTGACGGGGACGTCCACCTCGGGGCGGATCATCTTCGCGATCAGGAGGCCGGCGGGCGCGTTCATGACGCTGGCCGCCAGCAGGTGCCCGGCGATGTCCGGAAAGTAGGGCTGCAGGGTGGCCGCGTAGGCGGCGAGCACGCCCCCGGAGACGGTGGCGAAGCCCCCCACCATGACGGTGGTCAGCTCGGAGGAGGTCATCTTCCTCACGAAGGGCTTGATGAGGAGCGGCGCCTCCGTCTGGCCCAGGAAGATGTTGCCGCTGGCGGACAGCGTCTCCGCGCCCGAGGTGCCCAGCGTCCGCTGCATGACCCAGGCGATGCCCTTCACCACCACCTGCAGCGCGCCCACGTAGTACAGGACCGAGGTGAGGGCGGAGACGAAGATGATGGTGGGAAGCACGTAGAAGGCGAAGACGGTGGGCCCGGCGGCGGGGGGGATCCCGGCGGGTATGGCCAGGTCCACCAGGTACCCGAAGACGAAGCGCGCCCCCTCCACCACGAAGGCCAGGATGCGGCCCACCAGGGCCCCCACCTTCTCGAAGAACCAGCGCCCCGGGGGCGTCTTGAGCACGAGCACGCCGAACAGCGCCTGCAGCGCGAGGCCCGTCCCCACCAGCTTCCAGGGGATGCGCTTGCGGTCGTAGCTGATCAGGTAGGCGATCAGCAGCATGACGAGGATTCCGAGCACGCCCACCAGGCGGGAGGAGAGCGGGGTACCCAGGCTCCCCGACTTGAGCTGCGAGAGGGGATCGGCGGCCTGGGCGAGGATCAGGGGGAGCAGGACGGTACCTCCTTACTCGATCACTTCGCGCACCAGCGGCCCCGCCGCCGGCGCCTCGGGGGCCACGCGGATGGCCTCCGCCAGCATCTGCTGCGCCTGCTCCAGCCGTGAGCGGTCGTTGACGTGGAGCGTGCACACGGGCTCGCCCGCCATGACGCGGTCGCCCACCTTCTTGTGGAACACGATGCCCACCGCGGGGTCCACGCGGCTGTCCACCGTCTCCCGCCCCGCCCCCAGCAGCATGGCGGCGTGCCCGGTGGCGCGGCAGCCGATGGAGGCCACGCGGCCTTCCGCACGCGCGCGCACGTCCACCCTCTCGCGCGCCTGCGGCAGCAACCCGGGGTCGTCGCACACGCGGGGGTCGCCGCCCTGGCGCTCGATCACCTGCTGGAAGCGGCGCAGGCCGGCCCCGGAGGCCAGGGCCTCGCGCACGCGGCGCCGCGCCTCCTCCAGGGCGGGGGCGATGCCGGCCAGCCTCAGCATCCAGGCCGCCAGCTCCAGGGAGAGCGACTCCAGGTCGGTGGGTCCGCGGCCCTTCAGCGTCTCGATGGCCTCCTGGGTCTCCAGCGCGTTCCCCACCGTGCGGCCGAGGGGCTGCTGCATGTCGGTGAGGAGGGCGGCCACGCGCTTGCCCATGCCGCGGCCGATGTCGAGCATGGCCTGGGCCAGGGCGCGGGCGTCCGCGAACGACTTCATGAAGGCCCCGTCCCCGAACTTGACGTCGAGGACGAGGGCGTCGATGCCCTCCGCCATCTTCTTGCTCATGATGGAGGCGGCGATGAGGGGCAGGCTCTCCACGGTGGCGGTGACGTCGCGCAGGGCGTAGAGCTTGCGGTCGGCGGGGGCGATCTCCGGGGTCTGGCCGATGAGGCACACGCCGCACTCCGCCAGCACCGCCCGGAACTCGGAGAGGCTGAGCCCCACCCGGAAGCCGGGGATGGCCTCCAGCTTGTCGAGGGTGCCCCCCGTGTGGCCCAGGCCCCGCCCCGAGATCATGGGCACGAAGGCGCCGCAGGCGGCGGCGAGGGGGGCGAGGACGAGGCTGGTCTTGTCGCCCACGCCTCCCGTGGAGTGCTTGTCCGCCCGCGGCCCGGGCAGGGAGGAGAGGTCCAGGACCTCGCCGCTGTTCATCATGGCCGTGGTGAGGGCGGTGGTCTCCGCCGGCGTCATGCCCTTGAAGAAGACGGCCATGGCGAAGGCGGATGCCTGGTACTCGGGGATGCGGCCGGCGGTGTAGCCGTCGACGAGGAAGGCGATCTCCTCGGCGCTCAGCTCGGCGCCGTCGCGCTTGCGGGTGATGACGTCGACGGCGCGCACGCGGCTATCGCTTCACTTCTTCTTGAGGCGCTCCACGTCCGCCCAGAGGTCGCGGCGCTTGCGCGCCGTGGTGGGCGCCGGGGGCGGCGTCGGCGGCGGCGGCATGGTGGCCAGGACCTGCTCCATGAGGCTGCGCGTGTCGTCCTTCTTCCCCGCCTTGCGCTTGGTGGGCACCTGCGCGTGCCGGTAGTCGTGGGTGTTGAAGCAGGTGCGGCAGGTGACCTTGGCCACGTGTCCGTCGCTCAGGCTGGCGATGTCGTGGTTCAGGAGCAGCCGGCAGCGCGGGCAGTAGTCGTCCGTGACGTCGCCGAGCCTCAGGGGACGGTCCGACATCGGAACCTCCGGCGGGAGGGCCCGAGTATAACGCCGCGAGCGCGGCGCCCCGCAAGGTACAATCGCCGCGGGATGCCCGCGCATCCCGCGAGCCCCCCGGGGGAACCTCCACCGTGACCGCGCCCCATCAGGACTACTACCGCCTGCGCACGGAGTGGCTCCGCTACAAGAGCCAGCTCTTCGACGCGCTGACCGGCCTGCCCGCCCTCCCCGCGGTGATGGAGGACGTGCGCCGCCTGCTGGAGGACTGGGACTACCTGGACGTCGTGTACCTCGACGTGGGGCGGCCCTGGGGCTACGACGTCAACCTGGGCTGGGCCGCGCACGACCAGGCCGTGCGCGACCTGGGCGGGCTCCTGGGCTCGCTGCGCGAGAGCGCGGAGCTGGGGCCGCACGACGTGCTGGCCCTGCACACCGTGCGCTCCGGGCGCTTCCTGGCCTTCATGACCCCCGAGGACGGAGACCGCCGCGCGCGCACGGCCGCCCCCCGCCGCGAGCGCATCGTGAGCGCGCTGCGCCGGCGCATCGAGGCGGGCCCGCCCAGCTCTCCCCTCCGCAGCATGCGGCTGGCCGCCGGGCACGCGCGGGTGGTGCACGACCTCCGCGTGCGCGCGGAGCGCGCCATCCAGGCCGGCGTCAGCGAGGCCATGCTCATGAGCCTGCTGGAGCGCGAGGGAATGGACGCCGTGCGCCGCGACGAGCTGCAGCGCATGATCCTGGAGTCCGACGTCCGCACCGTGTTCCACCCCATCGTCCGCCTCAAGGACGGGCAGGTCGTCGGGCACGAGGCCCTCACCCGGCCCGCCCCCAACGGGACCTTCCAGTCCGTGGAGGAGCTGTTCGCCTTCGCCGAGTCCACCGAGCTGCTCATGGACTTCGAGCGGCTCTGCCGCCGCATGGCCATCCGCACCGCGGCCACCCTGGACCGGCGCGGCCTCCTCTTCCTGAACGCCTCCGCCCTGGCCGTGGAGGACAGCGAGTGGACGGAGGGCATGGAAGAGGTGCTGGCCGCGAGCGGCCTCACCCCCGGCGAGGTGGTGGTGGAGATCACGGAGCGCCTGGCCATCGTGCGCGGGGACCAGTTCCAGGGCGCGCTCCGCCTCTTCAAGGAGCGCGGCTACCGGGTGGCCGTGGACGACATGGGCGCCGGCTACGCCTCCCTGCAGTCGCTGGCCCAGATCGAGCCGGACTTCCTGAAGTTCGACGTGAGCCTGGTGCGCGACATCGACCGCAGCAGCATCAAGCGGTCGCTGCTGGAGAGCCTGCGGCAGCTGGCGGAGAAGATCCACGCCCGCGTCATCGCCGAGGGGGTGGAGCGCGCGGAGGAGATGGAGACGCTGGTGTCCCTGGGCATCGAGCTGGGCCAGGGGTTCCTCTTCCACCGGGAAGGAGTGGCCTGATTGCGGAACGCGGAAGTCATCCGCCAGTGGAAGATCCTGAAGCGCATCGAGGCGGGGCGCTGGACCTCCGGCCAGGACCTGGCCGAAGAGCACGGCGTCACCGAGCGCACCATCCGCCGCGACCTGGAGGCGCTGCAGGAGGCCGGCTTCCCGCTCTACGACGAGCGCATGGACGGGCGCAAGGTCTGGCGGCTGATCGAGGGCTACAAGCAGCGGCTGACGCAGAGCTTCTCCCTGGCCGAGCTGTCCGCCCTCTACTTCGGCAAGAACATGATGTCGTTCCTGGGCGGGGCGCCCTTCGCCTCCGACCTCGAGTCCGCCTTCACCAAGATCCGCGAGGCCCTGCCCGCGCGCAGCCTGCCCTACCTGGAGCGCATCCAGGACCTCTTCCTGGCCCGCCCCGACCCCTCCAAGGACTACTCCGGCAAGCTGGACGTGATCGCCGCCCTCATCGACGCCACCCTGCACCAGCGCAAGGCGCGCCTCAGCTACTTCTCCTTCGCCAGCAAGCGCACCAAGACCTACACCGTGGACCCTTACCGGCTCGTCTACTACCACGGCGGCCTCTACCTCTACGCGCGCGCCGACGAGTACGACGAGGTGCGCACCTTCGCCGTGGACCGCATCCAGAAGATCGAGGTGCTGGACCAGGCCTTCGAGCCGCCCGCCGACTTCAGCCCCTCGGAGTACGCCCGCGCCGCCTTCGGCATCACGGGGGGCAGGCCGGAGCAGGTCGAGCTGCTGTTCGACGCGGAGGTGGCCTCCTACATCCGCGAGCGCAACTGGCACGAGAGCCAGCAGATCAAGGACGCGCCGCGGGGCGGCGTGACCCTGCGCCTGAGCGTGGCCGTGAGCGAGGAGCTGAAGTCCTGGATCAAGGGCTTCCTGCCCCACGTGGAGGTCGCGCGGCCGGTCGCCCTGCGCGAGGCCATCGCGCGCGACCTCGAGCGGGCGCGCGGGGCCTTCGCGCCACCGCGCGGGGGCCGCCGGAAGGCGCCTTGAGCACCGGCCGCCTCCTCCGCCCTCCCGCGGGCGCGGATGTCCGCTAGCATCCGCCCCATGCCGGGCCTGGAGACCTTCCCCAACACCCATCCCCGGCGCGACTACACCATCGTGCACACCTGCCCCGAGTTCACCGCCGTGTGCCCCAAGACGGGGCAGCCCGACTTCGCCACCATCCGCATCAGCTACGTGCCCGACCGGCTCTGCGTCGAGCTCAAGAGCCTGAAGCTGTACCTGCAGGCCTACCGCAACCGCGGGATCTACTACGAGCACGTCACCAACGCCATCCTGGACGACCTGGTGAAGGCGCTGAGGCCGCGGCGGATGACGGTGGAGGGGGAGTTCAACGTGCGGGGCGGGATCGCCTCCGTGGTGCGCGCGGAGTACGCCGCCCGCCGCCGGCGCGCGTGAGGGCCCTCACCTTCCTGGCCCGCCGCTTCGTGGCGGGGGACACCGCGGAGGACGCCATCGCCGCCGGCCGCCGGCTGCACGCGCGCGGCATCCTGTCCACCTTCGACCTGCTGGGCGAGGACGTGACCGACCGCGAGGCCGCCGTGCGCAGCGCGGAGGCCAACAAGCACCTGCTGCGCGCCATCCCCGACGGCGTGGAGCGCAACATCTCCATCAAGCTCACCATGATGGGCCTCGACATCGCGGAGGACTTCTGCCTGGAGCAGGTGGCGGGCGTGCTGGACGTGGCCCGGTCCGTGGGCGGCTTCGTGCGCATCGACATGGAGGGCAGCCGGCACACGGAGCGGACCATCGCCGCCTTCCACCGGCTGCGCCGGAGCCACGACAACGTGGGCATCGTGCTCCAGGCCTACCTCCACCGCACGGCGGACGACGTCGCGGAGGCGGTGCGGCGGAAGGACCGCGTGCGCCTGTGCAAGGGCGCCTACAAGGAGCCGCCCGCCGTCGCCTTCCAGTCCATGGACGAGATCCGCGCCAGCTTCCGGCGCTGCGCGGAGCGGCTGCTGCGCGAGGGCAACTACCCGGCCCTGGCCACCCACGACGAGGGGCTGATCGCGCACGCCCTGGGCCACGCCCGCGAAGAGGGCATCGCGCCCTCGCGCTACGAGTTCCAGATGCTCTACGGCCTGCGGCCGGCGCGCTGGGGGGAGCTGGTGGCCGCGGGCCACAACGTCCGCATCTACGTCCCCTTCGGGACGCACTGGTTCCCGTACTTCTACCGGCGGCTGCGCGAGCGCAAGGAGAACGTGTGGTTCGTGCTCCGCAGCCTCTTCGGCGGCTAGGGCGGCGGGGCCCATGAAGGCCGCCGTCTACCGGGGCGCGGACGGGCTGCGCGTGGAAGACGTGCCCGTGCCCGCGCCGGGGCCGGGCGAGCTGCTGGTCAGGGTCGAGGCCTGCGGCGTCTGCGGGACCGACATCAAGAAGATACAGAAGCGGCTGCTGCCCGGCCCGCGCATCTTCGGCCACGAGATCGCGGGCACGGTGGTGCGGGCCGCCGGCCGCTACCGGGAGGGCGAGCGCGTGGTGGTCCACCACCACATCCCGTGCGGCGCCTGCTTCTACTGCGCGCGCAAGGCCTGGGCGCAGTGCGAGGGCTACAAGCGCAACGGCACCACCGCCGGCTTCGAGCCCGCGGGCGGCGGCTTCGCCCAGTACCGGAAGGCCATGGACTGGATCGTGGAGCGCGGCACCATCCGCGTGCCCGACGGCGTCCTCCCCGAGGAGGCCGCCTTCGTGGAGCCCGTCAACACCTGCCTGAAGGCGGTGGAGAAGGCGGGAGTGGCCCGCGGCCAGACCGTGCTGGTGGTGGGGCAGGGCCCCATCGGCCTGATCCTCACCCAGCTCGCGCGCCGGGCCGGGGCCGACGTCCTGGCCTCGGACACGCTGGCCGACCGCCTGGACATGAGCCGCCGGCTGGGGGCGGGGGAGGCGCTCGACGCCCGCGCCGACGTGGCCGCGGAGGTCCGCCGCCTGACCGGGCGCGGGGCGGACGCCGCCTTCGTGGCCGCCGTGGGGCAGGCCCCCTTCACCCAGGCGGTTGACGCCGTTCGCCCGGGTGGGCGTATCATCGTGTTCGCCGCGACCAGCCCCGGGGAGACGGCCCAGGTGGACCTGGGGGCGTTGTGCGCGGCGGAGAAGGACGTCCTGACCTCCTACAGCGCGTCGGTGGAGGCCCAGGACACGGCCGCACAGCTCGTGTTCTCGCGCGAGGTGCGCGTGCGCGAGCTGGTGACTCACCGTTTCCCTCTGGAACAGGCGCCGGAAGCCGTGGAAACGGCGTCGCGGCCTGCCCTGGGAATGATGAAGGTCGTCCTGGTCCCGTCAGGGACGTAACAACGGAGACACGTTTGCAGCTAACGATGACGGCGGCCGTCCTCCATGGCCGCGAGGACGTGCGCATCGAGAAGGTGGCCGTCCCGAGCCTGGAGCCGGGCGACGTCCTCCTGCGCACCAAGGTGGCCCTCACCTGCGGCACCGACGCCAAGGTGTTCCGGCGGGGCTACCACGCCAAGATGATCGTGCCCCCCGCCGTGTTCGGGCACGAGATGGCGGGGGTGATCGAGGAGGTGGGGCCGGGGGTGGAGGGCTTCACGCCGGGCATGTCGGTGGTGGCGGCCAACTCCGCCCCCTGCGGCGAGTGCTACTACTGCCGCCACGACATGCTGAGCCTCTGCGACGACCTCCTCTTCTGGAACGGGGCCTACGCCGAGTTCGCGCGCATCCCCGCGCGCGTGGTGCGCAAGAACCTCCTCCGCCTGGAGGAGGGCGTCTCCTACCGCGACGCGGCCATGGTGGAGCCGCTGGCCTGCGTCATCCGCGGCGTGGAGGAGAGCTGGATCGGCCGCGGCCAGCACGTGGCCGTCATCGGCACCGGCCCCATCGGCCTCATGTTCGTGGCCCTGGCCCGCATGCGGGGCGCGCACGTGGTGGCGGCGGGCCGCCGGCGCGAGCGCCTGGACAAGGCCCTGGAGATGGGGGCGGAGGCGGTGGTGGCCGCGCGCGAGGGCTTCGACCTGGCCGAGCTGCTCAAGCAGAGGAGCCCGGACGGGCGCGGCGCCGACGTGGTCATCGAGGCGGTGGGCCTGCCGGAGACCTGCGAGGCCGCGGTGCGGTCGGTACGCAAGGGCGGAGTCGTCAACCTCTTCGGCGGGTGTCCGGCCGAGACGCGCATCGGGATCGACTCCCAGCGCCTGCACTACCAGGAGCTGACGATCAAGTCGACCTTCCACCACACGCCGGACAGCATCCGGAAGGCCTTCCGCCTGATCGCGGACGGGCACGTCG
>DATBIO010000152.1:0-5363 GCA_036556965.1 Vicinamibacteria bacterium | reverse complement strand
CGCGCGTCCGTGCACTGCGCGGAGAGGATGGTGGCGGCCAGGAGCTCGAAGGGGTTCCGCCAGTGGAGGGCGCAGTCGGCCTCGGGGTGCGCCTCTTCCAGCAGGTCCAGGATCCGGTTGGCGCGGGCCTTCTCGGCGGCGGTGGCGCGCCGCCCGCCCCGGGCGCGGGCGGCCGGGCGCGCGCGTGCCCGGGCGCGGGCGGAGGGACGCGGAGGCATGGCCATGGGCGGGAGGCGATTATGCGCCGCCTTCAGCGCCGGCGGTTCGGACGCGGCTGCTCGGCGAAGAGGCTGCCCTGCGCCGCGGGCTCCTCCTCGGGCTCGAGGCGGTCGAGGCGGAGGCTGAGCCCCCGCACGGAAGAGGCGGGGTCGAGCATCGGGCCCGACACGTCGCGGGCCAGGGCGCACAGACCCGCTTCGTCCAGCGCCGGGCCCAGGGACGTCTCGTGATGGGCCACGCCGTCCCCCCGCCGCACCTCGATGCGCAGGCGGCCGGCGCGCAGCCGGAAGGGCCGCAGCTGGCGCAACGCGCGCGCGGCCAGGGTGTCGAGCATCTGCGCGAGGGCCGCACGGTCGGCGTGCGGGTCGCGGACCTTCGCTTCCTCGAGCGCGCGCAGGGGGGGCGTGGCCGTGGCGATGGGGGGCTCGTTCTCGGTGCGCGCCGCCTCGCGGAGGAGGCGGGCCGCCGCCGGGCCCACCAGGGGGGCCAGCGCCTCCTCGGGGGCTTCGGCCACCGCGCCGATGGTGGTGAGGCCGGCCTCCTGGAGCGCGCGCAGGAGGTGGCCGGGCAGGGCGGGAAGGGAGGACACGGGCTGGCGGCCCAGGAAGGAGGACTCGTAGCCGGGCAGGACCACGAGCAGGCCGCGCGGTCTCGCCCAGCCCGAGGCCACCCGCGCGGTCAGGCGCGTGGAGGCCAGGCCCAGGGAGGCGTCGAGGCCCAGCCGGCGCTGCACGGCGTCCTTGATGGCCTCGGCCGCGCCCACGGGGTGCGGACCCCCCTCGCCCTCGCGCGTGAGGTCAACGTAGGCCTCGTCCGCCGACGGCCGCTCCACGCGGCGGCTGTGCTCGAGGAGGACCTGGGTGACGTCGTCGCTGACGCGGGCGTAGGCCTCGAGGTCGCCGGGGCGGAAGGCCGCCTCCGGGCAGAGCCGCCGCGCGGCGGCCACGCGCTGGCCGGCACGCACCCCCGCGTCGCGCGCCTCCGCGCTGGCCGCCGCCACGATGCCGGCCTCGTCGCCGCTGCCGATGATGAGGGGACGTCCGCGCAGGGAGGGGTCGAGGCTCCGCTCCACGTTCACGAAGAACGGGTGGAGGTCCAGGTGGAGGATGCTGCGCCGCGGGCCCTTCACGCTCCCAGGATAGGCGGGGCGGCCTCCGCCGGAGGTCCCCTAGTGCAGGGCGCCCTTGGGGGGCCCGAAGCTCTCCTGGTACAGGCGGAAGTTCTCCTGCAGCGCGGTGATGAGGCCCGGCACCATCTGCACGGGCACCACCATGCGCGCGCGCACGGGCGCCTTGACCACGTGCGTGCTCTGGGCGTCGCTGAGGTCGCGCTCGGTGAGCGGGTGCATCTCGCAGAACGTCAGCGTGAAGTCGAAGGGGGAGTTCTGGATGGAGCAGAAGTTGCTGTAGACGCGCGGCACCTGCGTCTCCTCGTCGGGAACGATCGTGAAGTTCACCGAGCGGTTCTGCTGGTTCTGGTCGGGCATGCCTGTCGTCCCTCCGGCCTCCCTGCGTGGAGCGGCCTGCTCCGGGCCGGGGCCGGGCAGAGTCTAGTACTTCCGGAGCACGCCGATGACCACGCCCTGGATGCGCACGTCGCTCTCCCGCACCATGATGGGGTCCATGCGGCTGTTGGCCGGCTGCAGCCGCACGCGGCCCCCCGCCTCGCGGTAGATCTTCTTCAGGGTCGCGCTGTCGCCGTGCAGGAGGGCGATGACCATCTCGCCGTCCCGTGCCTCCGCCCGGTCCTCCACGATGACGTAGTCGCCGTCGCGGATCTGCTCCTCGATCATCGACTCGCCCTTGACCTGCAGCACGTAGGTGCGGCCGCGGCCGATCATGTCCTCGGGGACGAAGATCGTCTCCGTGGACTCCACCGCCTCGATGGGCGCCCCCGCCGCCACGCGGCCGAGCAGGGGGAGCTCGACGGCGCGCACGGACATGGCGGTGGGCACGAGCTCGATGGCGCGGCTGCGGTTCCAGGCCCGCTTGATGAGCCCCTTCTCCTGGAGGTTGGTGAGGTGCTTGTGCACGGTGGCCAGCGAGCTGAGGCCGAAGTGCTCCCCGATCTCCTCGATGGTGGGCGCGTAGCCCTTGCGCTCGATGTGCCGGCCCAGGAAATCGAGGATTTCCTTCTGCCTGCGCGTCAGGTGCATGCCTTTGCCTCCGGTCCGAGCATAGGCGAAATTAAAGCGAAACTCAAGCCCGAGCCTCCCGCCCCGGCCAGGTCTCCATGGCTAGTTCCTGCGGCGGGCGGCGCCGCCGCCGACGCCGGCGGTCGCGGTACGGCCCACCGACCCCCGCCGCGCGGGGCCCGGCCCGGACCGGCCCGACCCGTCGCGGGCGCAGGCGGGCGCGTGGCCGCGGTGGCCGCGGCCGCCTCCGTCCCCGAGCACCACGAAGGGCGACGCGGCGAGAGGGGGATAAGGAGCGTAGGGAGCGTAGGGAGCGTAGGCATCGCCCCCCGCGAAGACGTAGCCGTAGGGGATGCCGCCGGGGAGGTACTCGGCCTGGCGCTCGGCGTCCGCCTCCACGCGGCGCGCTTCGGCCTCCGCCGCCCGCGCGCGGGCCTCCGCCTCGCGGACCCGGGCCTCGGCCTCGGCGCGTGCGGCCTCGGCGGCGGCCCACTGCCTCTCCGACTCGGCGGCCGCGGCGCGCTCGGCGAGGATGTCCTCGCGCTCCTCCGGACGCACCCAGCCGCCCTCGAAGTACACGTAGCCGCGCGCGCGGAAGGCCTCGTCCTCGGTCACCCAGCGGCCGTCCAGGAGGACGTGGCCCAGGGCCATGTGCGCGTCGGTGTTGGCGGGCGCGGCATCCAGCGCCTGCGCGAAGGCCTGGCGCGAGAGCGTGCCCAACCCGCGCCCCTGGGCCCAGCGCCCGAGCTCGACCCAGGCCTCCGCGTCGCCGGGCGCGATCCGCGCCGCGCGCTCGCGGTATTGCGCGAGCTCGCTGGCGCCGGAGACGATCCGCACCACGTAGGTGGCGGGCAGCGTGATCCGCCCGGGCTCCGCCTCCAGCACCACCACGCGCTCGTTGTGCTCGACCACGACGCCGCTGAGCTTGCCGCCGCTGCGCAGGTGCACCTCGTCGGCGTGGGCCAGGGCAGGGGACGCCAGGACGAGGACGGACAGGGCGCGCCGCATGGTCACTCTCCCAGGTCCAACTATCGGCCTCTTGCCGCCCGAGTTCAACCCCCGATCCGTGGGCCCTGTCCAATCCCTCGAAAGCGGAGGCGCGCGCGTTGACAGCCCGGAGACGTGGGTGACACAGTGGCCGGCATCTTGATGATGACGCAGGCTTTGCCGCTGGCGCTACGAGCGGTGGACGGGACGTCCGCGCCGGACGTCATCGCCACGCGCGAGGACGAGCGCGCAGCGGTCCAGGCGGCCCAGCGCGGGGAGCGGGAGGCCTTCGACCGGCTGGTGGCGCGCTACCAGCGCGACATCTATCGGCTCTGCTTCCGCTACGTGAACAACCACGAGGACGCCAACGACATGGCCCAGGACGTCTTCCTGCGCGCCTACAAGGCGCTGGGCAGGTTCCGCGGCGACAGCGCCTTCTCCACCTGGCTCTATCGGATCGCCGTGAACACCTGCCTCAACTTCAAGGCAGCGCGGCGGCCGCCGGCCGACGAGCTGCCGGAGACGCTCGCCGACCGGGCCCCCGCGGTGAGCACGCGCGTGGAGCAGGAGGACGAGGCGCGCCGCGTGCGGGAGGCGGTGAGCCGGCTGCCCGAGAAGCAGCGGGCGACGCTGATCCTGAAGGTCTACCAGGACATGACCCACGAGGAGGTGGCGCGCGTCCTGGGCAGCACGGTGGGGACGGTGAAGGCGAACCTCTTCCACGCCCTGGGCAACCTGAGGAAGGCGCTGGGCGTGCGGACGGGAGAAGCGCGATGAGCGGCCATCTGGCGGACGAGTCTCTCTGGGACGCGGTGGACGGCAGCCTGGGCGACGGCGATCGCCGGCACCTGGAGGCGTGCCCGGCGTGCGCGGCGCGGGTGGCCGAGGCGCGCGAGGGCTGGGCCCTCGCCGAGCAGGCGGACGTGCCGGAGCCGAGCCCCCTCTACTGGGACGCCTTCCGGCGCCAGGTGGACGCCCGCATCCGGGGAGAGGGGAGCACGCGCCGCCGCCTGGGCTTCCTCTGGCCGGCGCTGATGGCGGGCGCCACCGCGGTGGTGGCGGCGGTGACCCTCATCAACCCGTCCGCGCCGGTGCGCGTGGAGACGGCGGTGCGGGTCGTGCCCGCCTGGTCGCCTTCCGACGCCGCGCTCCTGGAGCGTCCGGCGGCCGCCGGCGAGGACGTCCTGGAGTGCGAGGACGTGGCGGAGTGCCTGGCCGACCTCAGCGACGAGGAGACGCTGGCCCTGGCCGAGATCCTGGAGGAAGACCTCCGGGCCCCGCGATGACACGGCCGCTCCTGTCCCTGGTGGCGGGCGTCCTCCTGGCCCTGGCCGTGCCGGCGATGGCGCAGCCGCCGGGGCAAGGACCGGCCCCCGGGCGCGAGCGCATCGCGCGGATGATCGAGGAGCACTTCGCGCGCCGGCTCCGCGAGGACGTCGGCCTCGGCGCGGAGCAGGTCGAGCGGATCATGCCCATGGTCCGGCGGCTCCAGCAGGAGCGCCGGCAGGCGCGGGAGGCCCGCCTCCGCGCGCTGCAGGAGCTGCGGCGCGTGCTGGCCTCGGGCACGGCCACCGAGGCCCGGGTCGCGGGCCTGGTGCAGTCGCTGCGGGCCCAGGAGCGGGAGGCCCCCGAGCGCGTGCGGCGCGGCATGGACGAGATCGACGCGCAGCTCACGCCCGTGCAGCAGGCCAAGTTCCGGATCCTCGAGGTCGCGCTCGAGCGCAAGGTGCGCGAGGCCCGCGAGCGCTGGCGCCGGCAGGGCGCGCCGCGCGACGGCGGCCGCGCGCCCGGGGACGACGACCCCGACCCCTGACCGCGCGCCGGGCTTATACTCGCGCGCATGCCGGCCAAGAAGAAGACGACGAGTCCTCCGCCGCCGGCGCGCCGGCCTGCGCGCGCGGGGCGCGCGCGTGGCGCAGCCGAGGCGGCGACGAAGGCCGCCACTCCGAAGCCCGCCGCCAAGGCCAGGCCCGCGGCCGCCACGCCCAGGACGCCGCCCGTGCCCCGGGCCGCGGCGGCGGCC
>DATBIO010000151.1:0-5514 GCA_036556965.1 Vicinamibacteria bacterium | reverse complement strand
GTCGTTGAACTGCCGGATGGTGGCGTGGGCCAGCTCGCGGTAGCGCCGGGTGGACTCGGCGGTGTCGGGGGCCAGGGCCACCAGGCGGTACATGGCCTCGCCCGGCCCGCTGATGGGCGGGCGCTCCCCGCCTTCGGCGGGAGCGGCCAGGATCCAGCCCGGCAGGCTGTCTCCGAGGAGCTGGAACATCTGGTCCGTCTGCGCGGGCAGCCCCAGCCGGCGGAGCTCGTCCAGGTAGCGGTCCAGCTCGCGCCCGCTCTTGGAGCTGCTGGCGGCGGTGGACAGGGCCTGCGAGACCAGCTCCTGCTGCGCCTCGCCGTTGGTGCGCGCCGCCCCCGGGGGGGCCTGGGACAGCCGCTCCAGGAGCAGGTTGAGGCGGCGCAACCCCTGGGAGATCTCGGCCGCGCCGACCTCGACCACGGGCACGGCCGTGCCCGCGGAGGCGAGGGGGGGCACCAGGGGCGCGGCGGGGCGCGAGGCCAGCGGCGGCTCCGCCGGGCGCGTGGCGGCGGCCTCGGCGGCGCTGGTGGCGCCGGGCTGGCGGTGCAGGATGGTGACGGGGGCGGACGCCGCCTTGGCGTGGCCGAGGGCGGCCAGGTTCTGCCGGAGCAGGTCGCGGTCCTCCTCGGGGCAGGCCGCGAGGAGGCTCTCCGTCAGCTCGCGCAGGAAGGACTCCAGGGTCCGCAGGGAGACGAGCTCCAGCTCGCCGAGGCGGTGCAGCTTGCGGACCGCGTGGAACAGGTAGTCCGAGACCGGCACCCGGTGCCCGGCCCCCGAGTACTGGCCGGCCGTCCAGGCCGTGATCTCGCGCGCCACAACCCCCGAAGGGCTGTACATCAGGATCTCGAGCGAGTCCGCGAACATCAGGGGAGCGATGCGGTCCGAGAGGTACTGCTGGAGCTCGAACAGGGCGGCTTCGACCTCGGAGTTGTCGGCTTGGTTCATGGCGCTGTCGGACCGGCTACGGCCGGGGGAAGCCGCGTCGCCAGGCACGTAAGGATACGCCGGAGCGGCGTGCGCCGCCCCACCGCGCGGCGGGCCCTCCGGGGGGCGCGCGTCAGGCGTAGGACTCGGCGATGGACTGGATCCAGCGGGCGTCCTGGAGGGCGTCCTCCACCGACGGCTCGGGCGGGAGGTCTTCCCGGACGCAGCGCCGGAAGGCGTGCAGCTCGGCGCGGAAGGCCTCCTCGTAGGAGACGGTGCGTTCCTCCACCACCAGCTCCCCGTCCCGCATGCGCTCGATGCGCAGGGGGGTGGGGGCGTGGCGCAGGTAGGGGGAGGGGAAGACGAGGGTCACCCGCTCGTCGGGCCCGATGAAGCGCAGGGTCTCCTCGTAGTTGCGCAGGCCGGGCAGGAACACCCAGGTGAGGGCGGCGCGCACGCCGCCCGGGAAGCGCGTGAGGCTGGTCTGGGCCAGGCCGCCTCGCCACACGTGGGCGCTCACCACCGCCTCCGGCGCCCCCAGCACGCCCCGCACGGCGTCCACGTCGTGGAGGAGGCTCTCGAAGAGGACGTGGCCGCCGATGCGCTTCTCGAGGGGGGCGTCCTTTCCGAGGATGCGCGCGACGCAGGGGGCCAGCGGCCCTTCCGTGACCGCCGCCGCGGCCCGCCGGAGCGACTCCTCCTCGCTCGGCAGGGCCCGCTCGGCGACGGGCAGCACGCTGTGGTGCACGCGGTAGGCCCCGTCGTCGGGATGGAGGACGGTGACCTCGACGTAGCGGAGGTCGCGCATGGCCCGCACCGCCTCGCGCGCCCGGAGGTAGGCGGGGTCGAAGCGCTTGTGGTAGCCCACCATCACCTTGCCCCGCCCGCGACGGGCGGCCGCGGCCACCTCCTCGGTCTCGGGCAGGCTGAAGGCCAGAGGCTTCTCCACGAAGAGGTGCCGGCCGCTGGCGATCACGTCGAGGGCCGCCTCGCGATGGCAGCCCGACGTCAGGAGCAGCACCGCCTCCACGTCCTCTCGCGCGAGCAGGGCGCGGCAGTCGGGGTGCCGGGCGGCCACGTGATAGCGCGCGCCCACCGCGTCGAGCACCTCCCCGCTCACGTCGGCGAGGGCGGCGATGGTGAACAGGTCCGGGCGCTCGGCCAGGGTGGGCAGGTGCATCATCTGCGCGATACCGCCGCACCCGACCACCCCCACGCGCAGGGGACGGCTCACAGGCCGCACGCCTCGGCCAGGTAGGCGCGGCTGCGGCGGGCGGACTCCGCCGGCTCCGGCACCAGGCGGCCGCCCTCGTCCGGGACCACGTCCTGCTCCACGATGGCCCAGCCCGCGTAGCCTCCGGACCGCAGCGCGTCCGCCACCCGCGCGAAGGGCACCATGCCGTCGCCCAGGGGGCAGAAGACGCCGTCCGCCCAGGCCGCGGCCATCCCCTGGCCGCCCGCGCGGAGCGCGGCCAGCCGGTCCCCGCGCACGTCCTTGAGATGGACGTAGCCCACGCGGGGGCCGTGGCGCCGCAGCAGGTCGAGCGGATCGCCGCCGCCGAGGACGAGGTGGCCGGTGTCCAGCAGCAGTCCCACCTCCGGTGCCGTGGTCTCCGCCAGCAGGCGGTCGATCTCCTCCGGGGTCTCCACGAAGGTCCCCGCATGGTGGTGGACGACCACGCGCATGCCGAGACCGCCCACGGCCTCCGCCACCGCCTGCAGCGTCCGCGCCGCCTCGCGCCACTGGGCGCCCGTCCAGCCCGCGCTCCCGTCGGCGGGCACGCGGCCGGCCACGGCGGCGCGGCCGGCGTCCTCGTCGTCGGCCACGATCAGCTCCTCGACCTCCTGGCTGGCCAGCAGCCGCGCCACGGCCAGCGCCGACTCCACGGACGCCGCGCGGCGGCCGGCGTCCTCGAGCGGGAGCGGCACGAAGGAGGAGCCCAGGCCCAGGCCGCGCGCGGAGAGCTCGCGGCGCAGGTCGTCCGGCGCCGTGGGCAGGTAGCCGTAGGGCCCCAGCTCGGTGCCCTCGTAGCCGCAGGCGGCGATGGCGTCCAGCACGTGGCCGAAGGGCGGGTTGCGCCCGTGAGCCTCGTAGACGCCCCAGCTCACGGGCGCGTTGCCGACGCGGATCAGCCGGGGAGCCGCCCGTTCCTCCTCAGAAGCCGAACCGCAGCGAGAACTGCATCACGCGCGCGTCCCCGGCGAGCTGGCTGATGGTGCCCACGGTGGCGCTCGAGATGTCGGAGTTGGGGATGCCGAGGTTGACGGTGTTGAAGACGTTGAACACGTCCCAGCGGAAGGTGATGCTCGACCCGCGGCCGGTGGCGAACTGCTTCTGCAGGGACATGTCGAGGCTCTGCCAGTTCGGCCCGCGCTGGTTGTTCCGCCCCGCGTTGCCGAAGGTGCCCGAGCGCACGGCGGGGAAGTCCGCGGGCTCGAACCACTTGTCGACCGTGCGCGGCCCCTCGCCGCTGCCCGTCTGGTTGGGCAGGCCGGTGTGGTACGGGCCGACGTTGTTGTTGCCCTGGGTCACGGTGAAGGGCCGGCCGGACCGCGCCGCGTAGATGCCGGAGACCATCCAGTCGCCCAGGATCGCCTTCGTGGCGCCCGTGCTGTTGCGGCCCAGCGGGATCTCGAAGATGAAGTTGGCGGCGAAGCGGTGCCTGGTGTCGTAGCCGCACGGCCCCCGCCAGGCCTCCAGGTCGTGCGCGTCCTGCGAGCGGCTGGGCGAGCCGCCCGTGGACAGGTGCTCGGCGCTGGTGTCCTCGCACTCGGAGAGGGTGTAGGCGAGGCCGAAGGAGTAGCCCTTCGAGAACCGCTTCTCCAGCTGCAGGTCCATCCCCTTGTAGCTCGACTCGCCCTTGGCCTCGCGCCACTGGATCTGCGGACCGACCTGCGGGAAGGGCCGGGGGCCGCTGCCGCCGGGAGGCTGGTTGAGGTTGATCAGGTTGGCCAGGTTCCGCCCTTCCGTGCCCACCAGGTCCAGCGACACCACCCAGACGTCGGCGAAGGTGCGCTGGGCGCCCACGCTGAACTGGTGGACCATGGCCTTGGGCGAGTCACGGTCGGCGCCGCGGATCACCGCGCGCGTGATGTCGATGCGCGCCGGGTCGAGGTACCCCTCGGGGAAGCCGTCGCGCAGGAGGAACTGGGGGCCGCCGGCCAGCGTGGCCGTCGGCGGCTGCAGGCTGACCAGCCCGCTCCCCGGGTTCAGCGCGATCTGGTCCTCGCTGCCGATGCGGTCGAACATGTTGTAGAAGATGCCGTAGCCGCCGCGGAGGACCGTCTTGTCGTCGACCTTGTAGACGACGCCCACCCGGGGGGCGAAGTTGTTCTTGTCCGTGTTGACGAGCCCGCGGTCCTCCAGCGAGCCGTCCTGGGCCTGGATGAGGGTCCCCGTGGCGGGGTCGAAGTTGGCCTGCCGGTTCTCCGCCTCCAGGGCGGGAGTGATGAAGTCGTAGCGCAGGCCGAGGTTCAGGGCCAGCTTGTCCGTGACCTTCCAGTCGTCCTGCACGAAGAACGACGCCGCCCAGTGCCGCTGGTCCACCACGTAGGCGTTGGTGAGCAGCGAGTCCGAGACGTAGCCGAGCAGGAAGTCGCCCACCGCCTGGCCGGTGAAGGTGTTGCGGAAGGTGAGGTCGCCGCGCGTGCCGGGGACGTCCAGGTACTCGTTCTTCATGGGAGCCATGACGTCGATCCCGAACTTGAACTGGTGGTCGTCCTTGAGCCAGGAGACGGTGTTCAGGAACTCGTACTGCCGCGTGTGCTGGAACTTGGGGGAGAAGTTGGGGGAGCCGATCTTCGCGCCCCCGCCGAAGTAGCCGATGATGTTCATGCCCGTCACGCCGCCGCTGAAGAGCGGGTCCTGGGGCACTCCGGGCACGATGGCCGCGGGCGGCGGGTCCTGGCCGAAGGGGACCTGGACGAGGTCGGAGTCGGCCTTGATGAACGAGAAGCGGAACTCGTTCACCAGCGACGGGCTCAGGATCCGCGTCCAGCCTCCCACGAAGCCGTGGGACTTCATGCTCTGGTCGCCCAGGGCCGAGCTCGACGTCCCGTCCACGAGGCCGCCGAACCAGCCGGGCAGCACGCGGTCGCGGGTGGTGTAGATGTACCGCCCGAAGACGTTGTCGCGGTCGGACAGGCGCAGGTCGACGCGGCCCAGGAAACGGTCGGCGTTGTCGATCACCTCGGCATCGGGGCGCGTGTAGTTGTTGGCCCCCGGCGTGTTGGGCTCCGGCAGCAGGCCGAGGATGGCCACCGACACGGGGTCGAAGCGGTTGCTGGGGATGGTGTTGTTGGGGAAGGGCAGCCCGGTCAGGGGATCGCGCACGGCGCTCCCGAAGACCCCGCGGCGCTCGTCGAGGGTCGGCACGCGGGTGATGCGCGTGACGCCCCGGGTGATGCGCGTGCCCTCGAAATCGAGGAAGAAGAACGCCTTGTCCTTCACGATGGGGCCGCCCAGGTGGGCGCCGTACTGGTTCTGGTCGTTGGCGGGCTTGGGCAGCTCGCTGAGGCCGCGGTCGGTGCGGAACTCCTCGTTGAAGAAGGTGTTCGAGTCGAACTTGTCGTTGCGGTAGTAGTCGTAGG
>DATBIO010000150.1:0-10870 GCA_036556965.1 Vicinamibacteria bacterium | reverse complement strand
GCCGCCACCTCGGCCCGCCCGTGATGCTCGTCCTGGACGGCGCGGGCGCGGCATGAAGGAGCCCATCGCCCCCTACCACGAGCACCTGGCGGAGATCGGCGAGCAGCTCGCCGATCGCGGGAGCCAGGGGGTGGTGGTGCTGGACGCGTCCGCCCTGGGCGCGGTGGAGGACGCCTATGGCAGCCATCCCCACGAGGAGGTGCGCCAGCGCCTGTTCAAGATCCTGACGGAGGCGCGAGGCAAGGACTTCCGCACCGACGACCTCCTCACCCTCGACCGGCCGCGCGGGATGCGCTTCCTCCTCTTCCTGGGGCGCAAGCGGCGCAAGGCGGTGCCCGCCAGCGTGGCCGACCTGCGCGCGGTGCAGGGCCGCCTGCAGACGAGCCTGGCCCCCAACCTGGCGCGCGCGGCCTTCCCCTACCTGCGCAACTCCTCGCGGGTGGAGATCGGCTACGGCATGGCCGTGCACAACCCCCTCGTGCACCCCGGCCGCATCGCGCAGAGCGTCTTCCGCGACGCCATGCGCCTGGCCAGCCACCAGCGCACGGCCGAGCACCTGCTGGTCAAGGAGCGCCTCCTCGACGTCATCCTGCGCGAGCGGATCATCACCGCCTACCAGGCCATCGTGGACCTCCGCGCCCGCACCATCCTCGGCTTCGAGGCCCTCTCGCGCGGCCCGCGGGGCTCGGGGCTGGAGGCCGCCGACGCCCTGTTCGGGGCCGCCACCGACCACTCCCTCACCGTCGAGCTCGACCGCCTCTGCCGCAAGCGCGCCCTCCTCTCCTCCGGGCGCATCCCCAGCACCGCGCGGATCTTCGTCAACACCCTGCCCGCCACCGTGCGCGACCCCCAGTTCCGCGGGCGCCCCCTCATCGAGTTCCTGGACCAGGCGCAGGTGGCGCCCTCGCGCATCGTGCTGGAGATCACGGAGAAGCTGGTCATCGAGAACTACACCCTCTTCCGCGAGGCCATGGACTACTTCACGGAGCTGGGCATGAGCTTCGCCGTGGACGACGTGGGGGCCGGCTATTCCGGCCTGGAGTCCATCGCCCGCCTGAAGCCCACCTTCCTCAAGATCGACATCGCCCTCGTGCGCGACGTGCACGCGAGCCTGGTCAACCGCGAGATGGTGAAGGCCATCGTGGCCATGGGCCGCGGCATCGGGGCCGCGGTGATCGCGGAGGGCATCCAGACCGAGGAGGAGGCGCGCGCCCTCATGGACATGGGCGTGGAGTGGGGCCAGGGCTACCTGCTGGCCCGTCCCGACCCCGGCCCGGAGTAGCCCTCAGGGCGCGAGGTCGTAGCGCGCCTCGAGGACGCGCCCCCGCCAGACGCACTCCCACTCCGTGCCCGCGTACCAGCCGACCTCGCCCTCCGACGGGACGCGCATGCCGTCCCGCTCGACGTAGGCGCGGAAGTGGCCCTCCCAGGGGGCCTGCCGGAAGCCCTCGTCGAAGCGGCCCCACCGTCCCGGCGTGTGGATGCCGGCCACCTCGCCGTCGTCGTTGAACCAGAAGTCGAGCGACACCGTGGTTCCCGCGTGCGTCAGGGTGGCGCGCGCCCGCGTCGCGTCCATGGCCGTCCAGCGCAGGGCGTCGCTCGGCAGCAGCGCGGTCGGGTACCACACCGCCTCCGCCAGGTACCGGTGCAGGGCGCCCGCGTCCATCTCCGTTCGCCCCGACTCACGGTCCAGCGGGAGCACGGAGAGAAGGGACGCCTGGCCGGAGCCCCGGCCGTCGACGTAGGCGTCGCGCACGCTCAGGTGGAGGCGCCACCCCAGGTCGATGCGTGCGTCCCAGACGAAGCCCGTGGCGGGCGGCGCCACCACGTGCCGGGCCGTGAAGGGAAGCCAGTCCTCGCTGTCCAGGCCGGTCCGCAGCTCGCCGGCCTGGCGCAGGCGCGCCACGCGGATCGGCCGCTGGCCCTCGCGCAGGACGTGCCGCAAGTAGCGGGCCACCGGCGCGGGCGCGGCGAGGGAGTCGAGGGCGACGCGCCCGCCGGGGTCCGCCTGCCGGGCCGCCGCCTCGAACAGCTCGCCGACACGCGGCGAGGATCGCTGGACGAGCCAGCCCACGACGAGGACGACCAGGGCGAGGGCGGGCACGCCAATGGCCAGCGACCGCTGCGCCGCGCGCGTCATCCCGGCCCGATCGTGCCACGGACGACGGCGTCACGATGCCCGCGGGCCGGCCGGCACGGCCGGCCCGCGGCGCGAGCTACAGGATGAAACAGAAATTGTCGAAGTCCCCGAACCCGTGGCTGGTCAGGAAGGCGTGGAAGGCCGGCTCCTGCGTCGCGTAGAGGCCGACGTCGGCCACCCAGTTCGTTCCCGCCGGGCAGTTGCCGTCGTCCCCGTTCGCGGTGCCCGGGATCATGAGCCACTCGTTCTCGAAGCTGCCGTCGTTGCCGGCGTCCTCCGACAGGCGGTTGCCGGTGAGGCACTCGGTGAACCCGCCGCTGAAGAACACGCCGCAGTCCGTCGGAAGTCCTCCTCCCTGGGGTCCCCGGTCCGAATAGGTGTCCACGGTGTAGCGCACCACGGTGCGGGCCAGGCGCTCGACGTCCCGGCCCTGGTCCTCCAGGTGCTTGTCCGAGACCTGCGCCTCCACCGTGTAGATGCCGCGCTGCTCGAACAGCCGGCGGTGACGGCAGCAGTTCTCGCCCTCGCAGCCGGTGGTGACGCCGTCTTCCAGGCTCGTGCCCGCGCCGGGGCGGCCCGGGCCCGTCTCCGTGCCGTCGCCCCAGACGACGTCGTAGCGGAGGCTGTCCCCCGGGTCGGGGTCGGAGCTGCGGCAGAGGTTGATCTTCACCTGCAGGGGGGGCCGGCCCGCGATCACGGGATGCGGGCTGCCCGCCTGGGCCGGCGGCGTGGTGCGCGGGTCCACCACGGGCGGGGCGTTGAGGCGGCTGGCACCGCCCCCGGTTCCCGGGGCCACGGGGCTGACGGCGGCCGCGGCGGGCGCGGCCGAACCGTCCATGGTGGGGCTCGCGGGCCCCGTGCAGCTCAGCGCCACCATCCCGCCGAGGACCGACAGGGCACGAACGTGACCGACCACTCTCATCAAGTCCTCCTCGTTTCTCGAGGGCAAGAGGGAGGCGGGATTCTCGCACGCCGACGCGCACCCGCTCAAGGCGGACACGAGCGACGCGGGCTCACGCGTCGCGGCGCTCCCCGAGGCCCCCCGCATGCGTCCGGCGGGACCCGCGCCACACGCCACCTCCTGTCTCTCCTGCCCGATCTGCTCCCCCCGGACGGGCGGCGGCGCACGTCGCGTCGATGTCGGCGCGCCGTCGCTGCATCCGGTAACGGTGCGGCCGGGCGCGCGCACGGCCCTTCGCCGCCGCCCGGGTCGAGCTTCCGGCGTCAGGTGCCCTATTCGGGCAACGGGTCGGGGGCGAAGTTGGCGTGGACCAGCATCCACTTGCCGCCCTGCTTGACGTAGACACGGGTGGACTTGGCCCGGCTCGGCTTCACCTTGCCGTCCTTGTCCTGCGTGAGACCGAAGAAGTTGTAGCTGAGGATGGCGGCGTCGCCGTAGACCTGGACCCTGGCGTTGAGCATCTCGTCGGCGATCCGCGTGCCCGGGTCCTTGTTCCCGGCCTCCGCCAGCCGTCCCGTGAGCGCGCGGCCGTCCAGCCGGGTCGCCGCGTCACCGTTGAACTCGGTGAGGTGCGGACCATATCACGTCCAAGAAGATGGACGGCGCTGCCCTTCGCCGCACCCAGGCCATCTTCGATCCCGGCCCTCCGCGAACGGACCGACGGTCAGTCCGTCGGGCGGTCGTAGTAGAAGCAGACGGCGCGCGCGAAGCGCACCTCGTCGCCGTGCTGCAGGAGGCGCTGGGACACGACCTCGCCGTTGACCCGGGTCAGGTTGGTGGATCCGAGGTCGAGGACCACGTAGCCCTCCGGCCGCTGCTCGATGCGCGCGTGGGCGCGCGAGACGAGGGGCTCGTCGACCTGGATGTCCGCGTCTTCCTCGCGTCCGATGAGGAGGGGGGTGGGGCCGAGGTCGAAGTCCCGGCGCTGGCCGTCCGGCTTCTGCCAGACGATGCGCGGCCGGGAGCTCACTCCTCGAACCGCAGCAGGAGGACGGTGATGTTGTCCTCGCCGCCGTGGGTGTTGGCCGCGTCGACCAGGGCCTGGGCGGTCTTGGCCAGGTCGCCGCGCGACTCGAGGACGATGCGCGCGATCTCGTCGTCGGGGGTCATGGCGTGCAGGCCGTCGGAGCACAGGAGCAGGATGTCTCCGGGCCGCGCCTCGATCACCTGCATGTCCACGATGCAGTCGGCCTTGCCGCCCAGGGCGCGCGTGACGACGTTGCGCAGGGGATGGTTGCGGGCCTGGTCCACGGTGATGACCCCGCTCTCCACCTGCTCGTTGATCCAGGAGTGGTCGGTGGTGAGCTGGGTCATCTTGTCGTCGCGGACGAGGTAGGCGCGGCTGTCGCCCACGTGGGCGAGGTTGGCCACCGCGCCGTCGAGGAGGGCCGCCGCCACCGTGGTGGCCATCCCCTCGTACTCGGCCTTCTCGCGCGTGGCCTCGAGCACCTTGCGGTTGGCCCAGCGGATGGCCGTCTTGAGGCGGTTGCCGTCGTAGGAGATGGACTCGTCGAGCCCGAAGGGCCAGGTGATGTCCTGGTCGCCGCTGGTCAGGCACACGAACTCGTTGATGGCCTCCACCGCGATGCGGGAGGCCACCTCCCCCGCGGCGTGGCCGCCCATGCCGTCCGCCACCACGAAGAGCTGCTGCTCGGGGTTGACGAAGAGGCTGTCCTCGTTGCCCTTGCGCTTGCGGCCGACGTCGGTCAGCGCCTGGTAGGTGACCTTCATGGCCGGGACCGGCCGGCGGCAAGGGCCATGGGCCTGGGCTCGCGCCTGGTATCGATCACGGCCTGGAAGATGACGCTCATCCTCTGATGAAGTCGCTGCGTGCGCCTGCGTTCGCGCGCACGCCCTACCGGCCAACCCCCCCTGGCGCGAAGCAGGGGCGTCGGGTCGCCAGTAGACAACGAAAGCCGGCCGTGGGCAAGCCCCGGCGCGCCCGCGCGGCGTCCGCCGTCAACGGCGCCTCAGCCGTCCGAGGAGTCCGCCGCCCTCCTCCGGCGGCGGCTCGGTGGGACCGGACTCGTCGAACACGCGCTGGGCGCGCGCGTCGCCGGGGTCGAGGGCGAGCGCCGTCTCCGCCGCCCGGTGCGCGCGCAGGCGCATGCCCTGGGAGAGGAAGAGATCGGCGAGCAGCGCGTGCCAGGCGGCCACGCGCGGCTCCAGGCGGGCCGCCTCCTCCGCCTCGTGCACCGCCTCCCGCACCCAGTGCGGGTTGCGGGCGAGGGCGCTGGCCAGGCCGGCGTGGGCGCGCGCCATCCCCGGCGCGTGGGTGACGGCGGCGCGGAAGAGCTCGACCGCCTCGTGGTACTGCTTGTTCTCGAGGCAGTGGAAGCCGTTCTCGCAGGCGACGCGCGCCATCTCCTCGGGGCCGACGGCGCGCGGCCGCTGCATCTCCTGGTCGTACTCCCGCCGCGCACGCTCGTTCATGAGCGTGTTGAAGGCGGCGGTCGCGTGCTGGAAGAGCTCGTGCGCCTGCTGCCGCTCGGGTCCCTCGGGGAAGCGGTCGGGGTGCCGCTCGCGGGCGAGCCGCAGGTATGCCTGCCGGATCTCGTCCGTCTTGGCCGTCCGCGGGACACCGAGCACCTGGTAGTAGTCGGACATCGCTACCTCTTGGCTGGCTGGTGGGCGGAACGCACGAACTTCTGCGCATGCCGGCGGAGGACCTCGGCCACGTTGCGGTCGGCGGCCAGGCTCTTGATGTCACGCGCGTTGAGGCGGGCGATGAGGGGCAGGGTGATGCCGACGGGGGTGCGCGGGTTGCGCACGAGGTTGGAGATCACGCCGTAGCGCTTGGTCCACTCGCGGTGCGACCCGATCTGCCGCAGGGTCTCCTCGGACAGGCTCTTCATGGCGGCGAAGGACTCGATCTCCGCTTCCGTCAGGCGCGGGCTGCCCAGGACGGCGGAGGCCACGATGCGGTTGGGGTCCCGCACGAGCACCGCGCGCTCCTGCCGCGTGCCGCGCAGGGCGGCCACCACCTTCTCCGCCACCCCCATGCCGTACAGGCGCTGCACGGCGCTGACCTTCTCCGTGTCCTGGGCCTCGCCCTCCTCGCTCAGGTAGTGGACGAGGGCCTCGCTTTCCGTGCGCGGGACGGCCACCTCCTCCTCGGGAAGGGTGGTCAGTACCTCCTCTTCCTCGGCCGGGGGGGGCGGCGCGGGGGGCGGCGCCGGCGGCACCTGGCCGATGCGGAAGGTCTCGCGCAGCTCGCGCAAGCGGCGGCGCTGGTCGTTGTTCAGGGTGGCGTTCCCCTCCAGCGCCTCCAGCAGGCTGGTGCGGCGCAGGAGTCGGACCTGGTTGATGACCACCAGCTCGGCCAGGTTCTCGGGCAGGGTGCCCGCCAGCGCCTCCACGGACTCGTCCGGCAGCGACGAGTTCTGGAGCAGGACCTCCAGCAGCTCCGTCTCCCCGCGGTGCGCGGCGGCCCAAGCCAGCACCCCCACCGCGGTGGTCCTGTCCTTGACGATGGGGACGAGGTCGGAGGCGGGCATGGTGCCCAGGCTCGCGGTGGCGGCCAGCGAGATCTCCATGTCGCTGTCCGCGGTGAGGAGCTGGAGGAGCTCCACGAGGTCGGCGGTGGTCAGGGGGAGCGCGCCCTGGGCGGCGAGCAGGCGCAGCTCGCGGGGCACCGCCGTGCGCCGGAACTGCAGGACGAGCGGGTTGGCCGAGCCGCCTTCCGCCATCAGCCCACCCCGGGAGTCGGGGCCCCCGGCTCCTGCACCAGGGAGGCCATGCTGTCCCGCGTGATGACCACGCCCCGGCGCACCTCGCCGTCGCGCCCGAGGGGGATGCCCGGCTTGCCGTTGATGGTGAAGGCCAGGCCGCCGGCGTTGCCCACGGAGAGAACGACCTCCCCGCGCGCGGTGACCGTCTGGGTCTCTCCCGCGGCCAGTACGCGGTCGATGACCTTGTTCCCGTCCGCCGTCACCGAGACCCAGCACTGCTGGCGCGCGGTGAGGCCGATCACCAGGCCCTCCACGGCGGCGGCGGGCCCGGTGGGGGAGGCGGCGGGCGGCGGGTAGACGCTGTCGGGAGCGAAGGAGGACGGCGGGGGGGCGGTGACCGCCACTTCCGGCGGCTCCGGCTCGCGCGCGCGCAGGGCCAGCCAGGCCCCCGCCGCCCCGGCGAGGGCCGCGGCCAGCCCGGCGATCAAGGCGCGGGGAGCCTTCCGGGGGGCGGGGCCGCCGGGGCGGGGGCGCACCACGGCCGGCTCGCCCCCGGGGGGAGCGGGAGGGTGCTCCCCCACCGCGTAGAGGAACTCGTTGACCATGCGGTCGGGGTCGAGGCCGAGGTAGTTGGCGTACTGGCGGACGAAGGCGCGCGGGAAGATGCCTCCGGGCAGGATGTCCAGGCGGTCGTTCTCCAGGGCCTGGAGGAACCGCACGCTGATCTTGGTGGCGTCCGCGACCTCGCGCAGCTCGATGCCGCGAAGCTCGCGCTCCTTGCGGAGGACTTCGCCGAACGAGGCCACCTCAGCCCTCGTGCGGCCCCGCGAGCGGCGTTCCGCCGTCCGCGCGGGCGTGCCCGCAACGCTGAGCGGACGGGAGCGGTTTGGCGTGCACGGGGTGACGAGATTCTAGTCGCCGCTTTCGCGGGGTGTCAAAGAACCGCCGCGCGCGTCCCGGGCCAGGCGCAGGGCGGCGATCTGCACCACCGGGCGCAGGCCCTCCGCCTCCCCCACGCGGTCGAGGTCGCGCGGCAGCAGGGCGCGGAGCTGCCCGAGGGCGATGCCCAGCGGCGTGCGCGGCTGCAGCACGAGGGCGAGGCGGACGGCGTAGCGCTCGCCCCAGCGCCGGGAGGCCGCCACCGCCTCGGGCAGCACGGCGCTGGTGGCGTCGCGGCGGAGCGCGACCGTGACCTGCTCCTCGCTCAGCCGCGGGTTGGTGAGCGACGCGTCCACCACCATCGGCTCGCCGTCGGCCAGGAGCCCCGGCAGCACGGCGGGCGTGGCCAGGCGGGCCAGGGTGATGCGCTCGCCCAGGCGCAGGTCGGGCAGCATCTCCTGGAGCAGGCCCTCCGCGCGCACCCGCACGGAGGGGTCGACGCGCAGGCTCTGGGCCACCTCCGCCAGCTCCCGCCAGAGCAGGGAGGAGACCAGGCGCAGGGCCAGCGCGCGCGGCACGCGCGGGTTGAGCACCACCGCGGCCAGCAGCCGGTGGTCGGTGGACCAGGGCTCGAGCGACGACACCAGCTCGAGCAGGCGCGGGGGGACGGGACGCCGGAGCACGGCCGCCAGCAGCATCGCGTCGTGCCCCCTCTCCTCCAGGTAGGCGCGGAGGGCGCCCGGCTGCTCGCCCGCGCGCATCAGCGCCGCGTAGGCCTCGTCCGCGGGGTCGGGAGGGACGCGGGGCGGCATCACCGGCCCCGCAGTGCGCGCACCGTTGCCTGCGGCTCCGCCCCCACGAAGGCGCGGATGGCGGCCACGCCCCGCGCGCCCGCGCGCAGGGCGTCTCCCGCCGTCTCCGGGGTGATGCCGCCGATGGCCAGGACGGGAACGCCCGCCGCCGCCGCGGCCGCCGCCAGGGGCCCCGTGCCCAGGGCCCGCTCCTTCCCCCGCGTCGGGAAGACGGGGCCGAGGAGCACGAGGTGTGCCCCGGCCCTCTCCGCGCGCGCGACCGCCTCCACGGAATGGCAGGAGACGCCGACGAGCAGGTCCGGGAAGGCGCGGCGCACGTCGGCGGGAGGCAGCCCGTCCGCGGGAAGCTGGACCCCGTGGGCGCCGGCGGCGAGGGCAACGTCGGGCCGGCCGTTGACGAGCACGCGCGCCCCGGTGCCGGCGGCCGCCGCGCACACCTCCCGCGCCAGCTCGAGGAGGGCGCGGTCGCCCAGGTCCTTCTCGCGGAGCTGCACGTAGTCCACGCCGGCGCGCGCCGCTCCCGCCACCAGCGCGGGCAGGCCGTCCTCGGGCAGCAGCCGCCGGTCGGTCACCAGCATGACCACGGCGTCAGCCACGGCGGTGTCGGAGGTGGTCGGCGGCCTCCTGCACGGCGAGGACGAGGTTCACGAGGCCGAGGCCGCTCACCGTGCCGCGCACGAAGGCGTTGGCGAGGAGCGCGCGCAGCGCCGGGTACGGGTGCAGGAGGTAGTTGGTCTCCCACAACGCGGTCCACGGCGCCACCACCAGGATGACGCCCACCATGAGCGAGCTGAGGACGGAGAGGATGACGGCCACGCCGCGCTCCGCGGCGACCGTGGCGTTCAGGGCCGGCCCGCGCTCAGCTCCCGGACCTTGGTCGCCACGTCACGGAAGTTGGCGTTCTGGCCATAGAGGTCGGTGAAGATGGTGAGGGCCCGGTCGTCCTCGCCCGCCGCCGCGTACGCCGTGGCCAGGTCGTAGCGCAGTCCCTGGTACTCCTCGTCGCTGCGGCCGGGCACGGCCAGGCCCTTCTCGAACCACTTCACCGCCAGCTTGGGCATGCCTTTGTCCATGAAGCAGATGCCGAGCATGCTGCTGCACTCGAGCAGCCGGTTCTCGTCGCGGGCCGCGAGCTGGAACTCGGCGATGGCCTCGTCGATGAGGCCCATCTCCTTGTAGGCGATGCCCAGGTTGTAGCGGGTGTCGTAGTCCTCCTTGCCCAGCTGCTTGTCGACGCCCTTCTTGAACTCCTTGAAGATGTCGGCCAGTCCGCTGTCCTCGAAGGTGGTGACGGCCTCCGCCGCGGGCGGCTCGGCCACCGCCTGCTGGGCCCCGAACAGCTCGCCGAGCTCGTCCGCCAGCTCCAGCCCCTCCCCCGCGGGCGCCGACGCCGGCCCGCCCAGGCCCGCCTCCAGGTCGAAGTCGAGGGAGGGCTCGTCCACTGCCGTGGGGACCTCGAAGGTCCGCGCGGCCCGCGGAGGCGGCGCCTGCTCCTCTTCCTCCTCCACGACGCCGATGTCGATGTCCAGGTCCGCGTCGCCCGTGGCGGCCGGCTCGTCCACCGCGGTGACGGAGACCTCGATGTCCTCCTCCTCGCGCACCGAGAAGACGGCCGGCTCCTCGTCGGGCGCCGGCTCGGGGACGTCGGGAGGCTCCTCCAGGCCCAGGTCGGCGAAGGGATCCGCCTCGTCTCCCACCGTGACGGGCGGCGGCAGGCTCTCCACCCCTTCCTGCTCCGGCATCCCGAGCAGGGAGTCGCCGACGTCGATCTCGGCCTCGCGCACGGCCGGCTCCGGCTCGCCCTCGGGCATGCCGAGCCCCAGCTCCTCCACGCGGGCCAGGAGCGCGGGGTGGCCCGGGTAGCGCGCGGAGATCTCGCGGAGCGCGTCCCGCGCGTCGTCCACGAAGCCGAGGGACACGTACTGCTCGACTTCCTCCAGGCTGCGCCGCAGGTCCGCGGGCAGCCCGGGGACGGCCGCGGGCACGGGCGCCGGTGGAGGCGGCGCGGGACGCGGGGGCGCGGGCGGGGCGGGGCGCGGCGCGCGCGGCGCCTCCGCTCGGGGCGGCGGGGGGGGCGGCTCCGGCTCCACCAGGAGGTCAGGGGCCTCCGGCTCCACGGAGAAGGGGATGTCCTCGGGCGGCGCCCCCTCCTCCTCGTCCAGGAAGCGCACGGGCAGCTCTTCCGCGGAGTCGTCCTCCAGCCGGAACTCGTTGTCCGCCTCCGCAATCGGCGACGTCACCGGCTCCGCGGCCACGACCTCGAAGCCCGCCTCCTCGACCTCGATCGAGATCTCCTCGTCCTCCACCGGGCGCGGCGCGGGGGCGGGGGCGGCGGGACGGGCGGGTGAAGGGGGGGCCGCGGCCTCGGGGCCGGCCAGGGCGCGGCCCCTCTCCTCGTGCTCGCGCG
>DATBIO010000149.1:0-39008 GCA_036556965.1 Vicinamibacteria bacterium | reverse complement strand
GATGTCCCAGATGCCCGGCATCAGCGGGGGGCTGGTTTCGAGGGCGATCGCTTGCGGGTACCCGGCGTGGGGCACGTCCGGGGCTTCGACGCTGAATTCCGCCTCCTGGATCGACGGGTCGGGGTAGACGAGCCCCGGCTGCAGGGTGTCCACGCGCGGACGGAACTCGGCGGTCACGCTCACGGAGCCGGGCCCCTCGAAGCGTTGCTTGACGAAGACGCGGACCAGCACCCGCGGCGGCAACCGGGACACGGGCCCCAGCTCGAACGTCTCGCCGACGCATGCCGGGAGCAGCCCGGCCAGGAGCACCGGGACGAGCCCGGCGAGGACGCGCGCCCGCGCGCGCTCAGCGGAGCGCGACATTGCCCCGCACCTCGATGATGCCGTTCCGCTTGGAGAGCGCTACGTCTTGGCCAGAGAGCCGGAGGACCAGGGGACCGACCATCGTGTCCAGCTCTAGGAGGGTCCCCCTGAATGGAATCGGCGGCACGCTCAGCGCCGTTCCGATGTTGACCGTGAAGGGGAGTGTGATGCCCGCCACCGTCGGGCGGAAGCTGGTGGCCGCGGTGGTGATGCGCAGCGTGCGCGAGGTGGCGTTGTGGATGACGTTCGCGGTGGTGCTGATCGGGCCCCCGAAGGGGAACAGCCCGCACATGCTGCCCACCACCTGTCCGGAGACCGCGATGGGCGCGGGGTCGGCGTCCACGTCGAAGCGCACGTTCGTGACGTTCGCGGCGACGTTGCACGGCACGTTGACGATGAAGAACGGCGGCCCCAGCGGGAAGAACGGGTTCGGCACCGGGAGGGGCACGGTGATGGTCTGCTGGTAGGAGAGGGGACCGAGGGCGGTCGCCATCTCGTTCAGCAGGGACTCCTGGATCCCGATGCGGCCGTCCTCGAGGCCCGGGTTGCCGATGTTCCATGCCGGCGGAGCGGCGAGGGTCACGCCGTTGACCACGGTGTCGAACTTCACCCTCACCCGGCCGGGCTCGTAGGTGGCCGTGCCGCTGGCCGCCCGCGCGGTGAGCGTCCTCGCCCCGCCCGGGGCCGCCAGGTCCGCCTTGGGCTGCCCCACGCGCATGGCGAAGCTGGAGAGCTTGCCCACGTCCACGTCGGCGACCGTCTGCATCAGGCCGTTGGCCTCGTAGCGCACCGGGACCTTGAACGACGACACCTGCACGCGCAGGAGGCTGGCCCCGGCGTCGAAGGACACGGAGGCGGGGACCGTCCTTTCCTCGGAGCGCCAGCGCGTCCCGATGCGGGAGCGGAGCTTGGCGGTGAAGGTGAGGGAGCCGCTCTTGGCCTGGAACCGCGACCCCGTGATCCACCATTGCCAGGCCACGGGCGGGTTCGAGGGCACGAGGATGCTCCCCCCGTCCTTCTTCTTGCAGATCACCATGGGCACCACTTGCTCGGAGCCGTCGGGCGCCTTCCCCGGGCAGCGGATCTCCCCGAAGTGCTTGCACTCCGTGTAGGTGTCCGGCTGGCGCGTGGGCAGCGCCGGCTGGTGCAGGCCGCTGTCGGAGGGGTCGCGCAGCCGGTCCACCAACCGGTTGAGCGCATCCTCCTTGAGGACGACTTCCACGTTCTGGGCGTGGGCAGCGACGGCGATCAAGGCCACGCCCATGGCCGCGAGCAGCATACGGCGCGTCACGGCGTGTCCCTCCACGGGTTCGGCCGCGGCGTTCCCGGCCGGGGCATGCGCACCATGTCCAGGGCGATGTCCTCGAGGGCCGCGCGGAATGCCTCCACCAGCCCACGCGTCCTGGTGTAGGCCTCGAGCTCGCCCCGCCCCGCGAAGCGCCTTTCCGCGCACCGGTGCAGGGCGTCGATGGCGGCGTAGTACCAGTCCCGCCCCGCGGGCGTGAGGGCCTGCTCGTCGATCTCCTTCTTCACCTCGCTGGCCTGGAGGTCGACGAGGACGGCCATCACGTCGCCCAGGACCACGCCCAGGCGCGCGTCCGGGAGGCGGCGGGGCCGTCCCGGACCGCCGCTGCCCGGGTCCGCGCGGAGGTCCACCAGGAACCGGATCGCGTCACGCAGCTCCTGCTCGGTGATGGGCCGCCGCATCAGCTCGTCCGCGGCCACGCCCGGCGGAGCGGCCGCAGGGCTCTCCGCCGGCTGCGGGAAGGGGTCGATGCAGGGGGCGACCGCTTCCGCCGCCGCCCCGGACGCGGGCAGGAGCAGCATGAAAAGCGAGCACCTGAGGACTCGGCCAGAGATCATTGGGACCTCCCGAGAGCTGCGTGTCACCCCAGGGAACGACGGACCGGTGGGTTTTGAACGGTTCTTGGGATAGAAACTTAGCATCCCCGTCAAGGGGCGGGCTCACCGAGCCTTGACGGCAACGCCCCGCGGGAGTACGGTGCCCCATCCACGCCCGGCTGCCGAGCGTCCCCCCCGTGGCCACCATGCGCCCGGCAAACGAACACGCAGGGACCACCGAGGAGAGGCTGATGGAGGAGGCGCGGGCCCACGACACGCCCCGATCCGCCCAGGGGGCGGGAGCGGGCGGCCGCCTGCGCAACGGCGCCCCCCAGGGCCGGCTGCGGGTGACCCTGGTCAAGCCGCCGTTGCGCGTCCCCACCACCGCCTACGGCACCCTGCGCTGCCCTCCCATCGGCCTGGCCTCCATCGCCGCGGTGCTGGAGGAGCGCGGGATCGCCGTGACCATCGTGGACGCGGTGGGCGAGGACCCGCGCCGCATCTCGGCCACCGACCACCGCCACTTCGTGCGCGTGGGCCTGGAGGACGACGAGATCGTGGCGCGCATCCCGCCCGACGTCACCGTGCTCGGCGTCTCCTGCATGTTCTCCGAGGAGTGGCCGTTCACGCGCCGGGTGATCGAGGCCCTGCGCCGGGCCTTCCCCGAGGTGCCCATCGTGGGGGGCGGCGAGCACATCAACGCCGCCCCCGAGTTCAGCATGCGCGACTGCCCCGCCCTCGACGCCTGCGTGCTGGGCGAGGGGGAGGAGACCTTCGCCGCCCTCCTGGAGGCCATGCGCGCGGGCACGCCCCTGGGCGAGGTGGCGGGCATCGCCTACATGGAGGACGGCGCCTTCGCGCGGACGCCGCCCCGCGTGCGCATCCGCGACCTCCAGTCCATCCCCCGCCCGGCCTGGCACCTGGTGCCCCTGGCCAACTACCTCGACAACGGGTTCGGCTTCGGCATCGGGCGCGTGCGCAGCTACCCCATCCTGGCCTCGCGCGGCTGCCCCTACGAGTGCACCTTCTGCTCCAACCCGGAGATGTGGACCACGCGCTGGTACGCGCGCGACCCCGACGCCGTGCTCGACGAGATGGGCTGGGCCATCCAGACCTACGGCGTGGAGAACTTCGACTTCTACGACCTCACCGCCATCGTGCGCAAGGACTGGATCCGCGACTTCTGCCAGCGCCTCATCGCGCGCGGCTACAAGACGGCCTGGCAGCTCCCCACGGGCACGCGCTCCGAGGCCCTCACCGACGACGTGCTGCCCCTGCTCCGCGAGTCCGGCTGCCGCTACCTCGTCTACGCGCCGGAGAGCGGCTCCCCCGGCGTGCTCAAGCGCATCAAGAAGAAGGTGCACCTCGACCGCATGAAGGACTCCATGCGGCAGGCGGTGGCGGCGGGCCTGACCGTCAAGTGCAACTTCGTGGTGGGCTTCCCCGGCGAGACCAGGCGCGAGCTGTGGGAGACCGTCCGCTTCTGCTACCAGCTCGCGGGCATCGGCATCGCCGACGTGAACATCGGCCCCTTCTGCCCGTACCCCGGCTCGGAGCTGTTCAACCAGCTCCAGGCCGAAGGCCGGCTCCGGGGCATGGACGACGCCTACTTCGAGATGCTGGCCGTCTACGCCGACCTGGCCCGCAGCCGCTCGTGGACCGAGCACGTCACCCACCGGCAGCTCCTGCTCTTCCGCCTGGTGGCCATGGGCGTGTTCTACGCGCGCGCCTTCGCGCGGCGGCCGTCGCGGGTCTTCTCGCTCGTGCGCAACGTCCGCAGCGGGAAGCACGAGACGCGGCTGGACCGCAACGTGGCCGACATCTTCGACCGCTGGCGGGGCGTGGCCGCGCGCCTCGCCTTCTGGCGGCGGCCGGCCGCGGGCGCGGCGCCCTTCGCCGGCGGCGCGGCGGCCCTGGGCGGCCGTCCCTCCGTGACCTCCGACCCTGCCCGCTGACCGGCGCGCCGTCCCCCTCCTCCTCGCCGCGCTGACCCTCTGCGGCCTCCTCCTCCGCGCGCACGGCCTGCGCGGCCTCGGCCTCTGGTACGACGAGATCGCGCTCTGGCAGTACGCCCTGACCGGGGTCGTCCCCACCTTCAGCGAGGCGCCCCTGATGGCGGCGCTGCTCTACGGCGTCATGCGCCTCTTCGGCAGCGCCGACCCCCTGCTCGTGCACCTGGTGCCCGTGGCCCTGGGCACGCTGGCCGTCCCCTTCGCCTGCGCGGCGGCCCGGCGCCTGGGCGGCGGCCGCGGGGCGGGGCTGCTGGCCGCCTTCCTGGTGGCCGTGTCGCCCATGGCCATCCACTACTCGCGCGAGGGGCGTCCCTACGCGCTCTTCATCCTCCTCTCCGCGGCGGTATACGTGGCCTTCCTGCGCGCGCGGGAGAGCAACGCGTGGGCGGCCTGGCTCGCCTTCGGCGTCCTCCTGGCCCTGAGCGGCCTGACGCACCTGCTGACCCTCGAAGTGGTCCTGGTGCTCGGCCTCTTCTCGCTCGTGGACCTGGCCTGGCCCCGCGCCCAGCCCGCGCGCGCGCGTGTCGGCCGGCTGCTGCGCCTCGGGCTGGTCACCGCCGTGGGCAGCGCCGCCGGCGTGTGGTGGTCGTTCACCCGCGTCGGCTTCGGGCGCGCCTTCGAGGGCGTCTACCCCCCGGGACCGCTCGTCTTCCTGCGCGACGCCCTCGTGAGCCTGGGCCCGGGCCCGGTGCGCCCGCACACGGGCGGCCTGCCCGCCTGGGTGAGCCTGGTCCTGGTCCTGGCCTACCTGGCCCTCTTCGCGGCGGGTCTGCACGCACTGGCCCGCGGCGGGCGGCGCGACGCCGCGCTCCTGCTGGCCCTGGCCGTGGCCGTGCCCCTCCTCGTGAAGTACGGATCGCTGGGCGCGCGCAAGGCCAACTGGGACTGGGCGCGCTGGACGACGCACGCGCTCCTGCCCTACCTGGTGGGCGCCGCCGTGGGCGCGGACGCCCTGCGCCGCCGGCTGGGCGCCCCGCTCCTCGGCGCCGCCCTCGCCCTCCTCACCGCCGGCGTGCTGCCGTCCTCCCTCGAGCCCTTCCACCGCGGCGAGTACGCCGAGTACCAGGCGGCGGCGGCCCAGGTGGCGGCGCATGCCGGCGAGCTCCGGGGCGTGCTGGTCCCCGCCGTTGACTGGCGCCGGCCGGGTCCCGCGGACGAACGGATCACGGACGTCTACCACCTGCTGAAGACCGACACCCTCCCCGTCTTCCATCTGGCGGACGGCGCGGTGCGGCGGCTGGAGATGGTGCCCAGCCGCGGCGGGCTCACGCGCCTGGCCCGCCCGCGCGCGCCGGCCGAGAGCGCGCTCGAGCCCGGCGCCTACGCCGTCCTCTCCCGGCGGCCGCTCACCGACTGCGCCGAGCTCGCCGGGCGCTTCGCCGGCCTCCCTCCCGCGGCCGTCTCCACCACCCCCCGGGCGCGCGGGCTCACCGTCTGCGCGTTCGCGCCCGCGGCCGGGCCCTAGCGCCGCCCGGAGGGGGCCGCGTCAGGCCCCGGCGGCGGGCAGGCGGACGCGCCTGACCAGGACGACGCGGCGCGTGCCCGGCACCTCGAGGCGCGCGAACCCGTGCCGGGCGGGGTCGCGGAGGAAGGCGTCCCAGTCCTCCGCGTACGCGTAGTCGCCGCGCAGCACACGGTCCACCACCAGCACGTCGGCGCCCTGCGCCTCGAGGAGCTCCGCCACGCCCTGGCTCTTCCGCCTCATCCACGGGACGTAGCGGTGGCCCGGCGCGAGGTACGTGCTGTAGTCGCCCACCGCCACCACCGTGACGGGTCCGGCGATGCCCAGCGCGCGCAGGAGCGCCACCGTGGCCCGGTCCTCCCCGATGGCCTCGGGCCGGTACTGCTCCAGCGCGGCCACCGGGGCCACGAACGGCCGCCCGCCCCAGTACTGTCCGAGCAGCCGCGGCCACGCGAAGGCGGCGTCGAAGCGTCGCGCCAGGACCTGCTCCTGCCCCGCCGCGTCACCGGGCAGCGGACGCCCGGCGCCCAGCCACCCGCGCACGTGGTTGGGGGTGAGAACGAGCAGGCCCAGCCCGAAGGCCAGCGCGGGCCCCGGCCGCAGCGCGCTCCCCGCGCCGCCCCGGGCGGCGCCCACGTACGCCGCCGCCGCCACGATCAGGAACGCGGCCTGCGCCACCAGGTAGTGCGGGCGGGGGTAGTAGAGCAGGGCGGCCAGCGTGCTCGACGGCCAGAGCACGGCCAGGAAGACCACGAGCGCCCGCGGCATCAGCGGCGGCGCGGGGCCCGCGCGGCGGGCGCGCCACGCCCAGGCCAGGGCCGCCGCCACCAGGGCCAGCTCGGCCAGGGCCATGGCCCGCTGCCCCCGCGCGGAGAGGAAGGGCAGCGGCGTCGCGAACGGGAGTACGGCGGCCAGGGCGGCCCACGTGCGCACGTTGGCGAGCACGTGGCCGGCCACCGCGCCAGGGTTGCGGACGAGGGCCTCGGGGAGGGAGTCCGCGTCGCCGAACACCTGGGGCATCACGACCACGCAGTTGTAGGGGAACACGAAGGGCTCGGGGGCGGGGATGTACGAGGGCTGCGCGAAGAGGAAGCTGCCGCAGAACGACAGCCACTGCTTGTTGCCGGTGGCGGGGTTCCCGAACACGGCGAAGGGGACCGCCGCCACGGCCACGAACAAGGCGGCCCGGCGGAGGTCGCCCGCGGAGCGCCCGCGGCGGCGGCGCACCACGAGGGCCAGCGCCCCCGCGGCCACGAAGAGCCCGAGGGACACCACGTACTCCGGCCGCGCGAAGGGCAGGAGGGCGGCCGTGACCCCGGCGGCCAGGTACGCGGCGGGCTCCGAGCGCGCCCGCACGACCACGTTGGCGCCGGCCAGGATCAGGAGCAGGGCGAACAGCCCCACGTGGGGATGGGCCACCGCCGCGTTGGAGAGGAGGTAGGCCAGGGAGCCGGCGGCCGCCGCCAGCGCGTGCGCCCGCAGCCCCAGGAGCAGCAGGTATACGAGGCCGGTGGTGGCCGTCACCAGCGCGACGTAGCTCAGCGTGTAGAGGCGCGGGCCGTCCGGCTCCAGGGCCGAGAGCACGGCGTACCAGACGCAGTACAGGGGCGACCAGGACGCGTCCGGGAGAGCGAGCGCCCCCAGGCCGGCTCCGTGGCGCAGGTAGATGGTCTCGTCGGAGTGCACGCGGAGGTCCAGCAGGGCGCCGATCCCGGCGGTGTGGGCGAGGGCGGCCAGGACGACGAAGGCGCCGAGGATGGCCTGGCCCTTCCCGGACGGGCGGGAGAGAGGCGCGGGACCGGCTAGAGTCCCCAATCCGTCGAGTCCAGGTAGTCCTTCAGGCAGTCGCGCCAGTCGCGCACCAGGGGGGCGTGGAGCCCCTTGAGCCGGCGGTTGTCGAGCTGCTCCGACGCCGGCCGGGGCGCGAAGTACTCGTCCGCGAACGCCTCGGACCGGGCGCGCACGAGCTCCACGCGCCCGTCCACGCCGAGGGTGCCCAGGATGGCCGCGGCCACGTCGTACCGGCTGGGGCCCCCGCCGTCGCTGCCGCCGTGGAAGAGCCCGGTGTGGCCGTGGTCGAGGAGGTAGTACGCCGCCTCCGCCACGTCGCGGACGTAGCTGGGCGAGCCGAACTTGTCGTCCACCGCCGCGATGCGGCGGGCGCCCTCCCTCACCTGCCGGATGACCTTCCACACGAACTTCTTGTCGCGGGCGGGGCCGCCCCCCATCATCCACCCCGCGCGCAGGATCACTCCCCGGGGCAGGGCGCCCACGGCCAGGTCGCCTCCGTACTTGGACTTGCCGTAGACGCTGAGGGGCTGCGCCACGTCCTCCTCCGCGTAGGCGCTCTTGGCCCCGTCGAAGACGCCGGCGGTGGAGAGCGAGAGCATGGGGACGCCGGCGCGCGCCGCGCACACCGCCACGTTGTGCGTGCCCCAGGTGTTGACGTCGTAGGCCAGCGCCGGCCGGCGCTCGCAGCACTCCAGGTCGGTGACGGCGGCCAGGTGCACCACGTAGCGCGGCCGGACGCGGACGAAGGCCTCCTCGACCGCGGCGGCGGAGGTGACGTCCAGCGGCGACAGCCAGGGCTCGGAGGGCACGAGGTCGGTGGCCACCACGCGCGCCCGCCCCAGGAAGCGCGCGCGCACCGCGTGGCCCAGCATGCCTCCGCAGCCCGTGATCAGGACGGCGTCGTCGGGCTGGATCATGGCCGGGGGGACGCGGGCGCGGAGGAGGCCCCGCTCACAGCCGGCCCAGCCGGAACAGGAGCAGGTCGCGGACGGTGGCGGCGATGACGGCGGGGCGGGAGCCGCTGCCCACGCCCTTGGTGCGCTGGTAGTGCGTCACCGGGAAGCGCTGGATGCGCAGGCCGGCCCGCCGGGCGCGCAGCACGATCTCGGCGTCGGTGAAGGCGCTGTTGCTGACGAGGTCGATGGCCTGCACGGCGCGGCGGCTCAGCACCTTCATGGAGCAGTTGACGTCCCGGAAGTAGGAGAAGAAGAGGGCGCCCACCAGGAGGTTGTAGACCAGGGACTGCGCGCGCCGCTGGAGGTTGACCGCCTTGCGCACGGCGTAGCCGCACAGCACGTCGGCGTGGGCGAGCGCGGGCAGGAAGGGCTCGAACTCCTCCACGTCGTACTGGTTGTCGCCGTCGGTGTACATGACGTAGTCGTGACGCGCGGCCAGGAAGCCCTCCTTCAGGGTGGCGCCGTAGCCCTGGTTGCGCGCGTGGTGGATGACGCGCACCTCGGGGTACTGGCGGGCCAGCGCGTCCGCCACCTCGCCGGTTCCGTCGGGGCTGCCGTCCTCCACGATGATGATCTCGAAGACCTCGGCCACCCGGCCCAGGAACGCGTGCACGCGCGGGATGAGCGCGGGCAGGTTCTCCTCGTCGTGGTAGGCGGGGCAGAAGAAGGAGAGGCTCGAGAGCCGCCCTCCGGCGTCCGCCGCCGCCGGCGCCGACGGGGCGGGGGCAGGTCGCGCGGGCGCCGGGTCCAGCCAGGCGCCGCGGAGGGTGCGCGCCGCCTCGCCCGCCACCGCCGCGTCCGCCACGCGCCCGAATCGATCTGCCAATCGAGAGGCTCCCGCTACCCGCGCGCGCCCTTGGCCGGCGCGGTCGACGCCGTCCGGTCCGCCCGCGTTGCGCCCCAGGGGAAACGAACGGCTGTGTGTGCGGCCGTGGAGGGAAAGGCCGCCAGCTTACCGGGGCGGGCCAGAAAAGCAACCTGCGGGCGCGCGTTGCGCGCGGCGGTGGCGTCCGGTACAAACCCCGCGGACGGATGGCTCTGGCTCTCGGGCGGTCCGGGCGGAAGGGCGGGGGGCGGGCGCGGGTCCGCCTCGCCCTCGGCGCCCTCCTCTGCGCCAGCCTCTTCGTCCTGCACCTCCAGGCGCGCTGGCTCAACGCCACGGCCGCCTTCCTCCTGCTGGCGGCGGGCGGCCTTCTCGCCGCCCTCGCGGTGGAGCTGGCCGCCTCCTCCTGGACGGCGGCGGCGCGCGGCAACGCGCGCGTGCTGGTGGGCGCGACGGTGCTCGCGGCCATGGCCGCGGAGGCCACCCTCCGCTCCCTGGGCCGCCACGCGAGCTACACGGAGCGCAACGGCGGTCATTACCGGAGCCTCTTCCGCATGACCTCGTCCAACCGCTACAACACCTACCCGCCGGGCAGGACGCTGCGCTACCACAAGGTGGAGTTCGAGCACCTCCGCGCGATCAACTCGCTCGGCCTCACGGGGCCGGAGCCGGTGGTGGCCCGCCAGCCGCGCGAGTTCCGCGTGGTGGCCCTGGGCGACAGCTTCACGGAGGGCGTGGGCACCGGCCCCGAGTCCACCTGGGTGATCGTGGCCCAGCGCGCGCTGGGGGCGCGCCACCCCGGGCTCGTGGTGACCTCGCTCAACGCGGGCATCTCGGCCAGCGATCCCGTCTTCCAGCTCGCGCTCCTCCGCGAGCGGCTGCTGCCCTTCCGCCCCGACCTCGTGGTGCTGGCCGTCAACACCTCCGACATCGACGACCTCGTGGTGCGCGGCGGGAGCGAGCGCTTCCGGCCCGACGGGACGGTGGCCGTCCGCCCTCCTCCCCGCTGGGACTGGATCTACGGGAGCAGCTTCCTGTTCCGGGTCCTGGTCCACGACGTCGTGGGCTACGACTGGACCTTCGTGCGCCCCCGGTGGCAGCCCTCCGAGCGGCGGCGCGCGGCGGCCAAGCTCAAGGACACCGTGGCCGCCACGCGCACGCTCTGCCGGGAGAACGGGGCCGGCTTCCTCCTCGTCAGCCACCCCCTCGAGCACGAGCTGCGGGCCCGGCGCTACTCGCAGTCCCACTTCGCGGGGTTGGTGGAGGGCTGGCGCGCCGACGCCTCCCTCCCCTTCCTGGACCTGCTCGAGGCGTACCTGGCCCAGGGGCTCATCCCGCCGGAGCGCTCCGCGGACTTCTACTGGGCCCGCGACCTGCACCACAACACGCGCGGCTACGCGGTGATGGGCTCGGCCATCGCCGCGCGCATCCTCGAGCTGGGGCTGGTGCGCGCGGCCCCCTCCCCCGTGCCCGCCGCCGCGGGCGGATGATTGCGGGCGCCGCGCGCGGGATGATACCGTCCCGCCCTGGAAACCGTGGCCCGCGCGGCGCTGCCGATCTTCTTCTCCCTGCCCTTCCCCACCGTCACCGGCATCACCATCTACTCCATCAACCTGGCCCGCGCCCTCGCGCGCCTGGGGCACGACGCGCGCATCCTGCTCACGGAGAGCGACACCCTGCTCGCCACCTACCGCGAGCGGACGCTGGAGATCCCGGCGGACGTGGCGGTGGAGCGGCTGCCCGTGGCCCGGCTGGACGGCTGGGGCGCGCACTGGGGCGCCCTCATCCACTTCCTCAACCGGCGCGCGCCCTGCGTCTACGTGCCCAACTCCGACTACCGGCACTCGGTGGTCTCGCCCGCGCTGGATCCCGGGGTGGTCGTGGTGGGGGTGGCCCACGCCGACGAGCCCCTCCACTATGACCACGTGGCCCGCCTGGGCCGTTACTGGAACGCGGTGGTCTGCGTCAGCGCCGAGGTGGCCGCGCGCGTGCGCGAGCGGCACCCCGAGCTCGCCGCGCGCGTGCGCCTCATCCGCAACGGCATCGAGGTGCCCGCGGCCTACCCGGAGGGACGGCCGGCGGACGGACCCCTGCGCCTCGTCTACCACGGCGCCTTCAAGCAGCAGCAGAAGCGGGTGCTCGACTTCCCCGCCCTCCTGCGCCACGTGCGCGACGCGGGCGTGGACGCCCACCTGACCCTGATCGGCTCCGGCCCCGACGAGGAGGCGCTGCGCGAGCGGGGCCGGGAGCTGGTGGCCGAGGGGGCGCTGGCCATCGAGAAGCCCCTGCCCAACGACGCGCTGCGTGCCCACCTGGCCCGCTTCCACGCCTACGTGCTCAACTCCGAGTTCGAGGGCATGCCGCAGGCGCTGCTGGAGGCCATGGCCCAGGGCTGCGTGCCCGTGGTGACGGACGTGAGCAGCGGCACGCGCGAGGTCGTGCGGGAGGGGGAGAACGGCCACCTCGTCGGCGTGGGCGACTTCGCCGCCTTCGCGGAGCGGCTGGGCGGCCTGCACGGGGACCGCGAGCGCCTGGGCCGCATGTCGCGCCGCGCCCACGAGACCATGGGGAGCCTGGGCCTCCGGCTGGAGGACATGGCCCGCGCCTATCACGACCTCTTCGCCGAGCTGCGCGCGGAGGTCGCCGCCGGCGGCTTCGCCCGCGCTCCGGGACCGATCGCCGCGCCGCCCGTGGTGGTGGGCGGCCTCTCCGTGTTCCCCACCCCCCTCCGGGCCCGCCACGCCCACCACGGCCGCTTCCCCTCCTGGGGCGACGTGGGCGACTTCGAGTGGGAGCGGATGCCGGAGCGCGGCGCGCTGGTCGAGCGCCAGCGCGCGCACCCCCTGCTCATCGCCGTGCGCGACCTCGGCGCGAGCTACCTCTCCGAGCTGGCGGTGGACCTCGCCTCCATCCTGCGTGCCGAGGGCTACGACACGCGCCTGGCCTGCCTGCGCCGCTCCCCCGCGCACGGCCTCGTCCCGCCGCCGGGAGTGCCCGCGGCCGTGGCCTGCCCGCGCGAGGACCTCGGCTGGGCGGGCGCCGCCGCGCGCATGCTGCGCCTGGTGGCCGCGCACGGGCGCTGCACCTACGTGGCCCTCGACCGCGCCACCGCGTGCCTGGCCCCGCGCCTCGGCCCGGGCGTGCGCAGCGTGGTCCTCCTCAACAAGCACGACGTCCCCTGGGCCGCCGCGGGCGGGCTGCGCGAGCACGCCGACGGCTTCGTGTTCACCTCGCCCGTGGCCGACGCGCTGGCCTTCCCCGACGGCCCCTCCACCCTCTCCAGCGTGGCCGTCATTCCCTTCCCCCTGCCCGCCGTGCCCGAGCCGGCGCGGGCCGAGGACGGCACCCTCGAGGTGTTCGCCTACTACGGCCACCTGGACGGCGCGCTGGCCGGCGTGGAAGTGGCGCGCGCCTCCCTGGCCGCGCTGGCCGCGAGCGGGGCCCGCGCGCGCGTCACCCTGGCCGTGCCCGGGGACGGGCGCGCCTGGGGGGAGGCCGTCCTGGCCGGGCTGCCCCCCGCCCTGCCCGCGAGGCCGGCCGTGGTCTTCGGCCGGCGCGACCTGCGCCCCCACCTGGAGGCGGCGCACGTGGTGATGGTGCCCGTGCCCCTGGCCGACATCTCCCTCCTCATCCTGGAGGCGCTGGTGCGCGGCTGCGTCCCCGTCGGCGTGCGCTCGCCCGGGCTGATGGAATCGCTCTCCGACGACCTCGCCGCGGACCTGCCCCCGGAAGGCGACCACGCAACCCTCGCCGGCCAGGTGGCGGTCCTGGCCGCCTCCCCGGAGAGGTTGCGCGAGCGGGCGCGGGCGGCGCGCCGGATCGGGCTGGAGTACTGCCCGGACCTCTCCGACGTGCGCGACCGCTGGATCCGGCTGCTGGGCCGGGTGTGGGCGGCACGCGAGGACGGGAACGACCGGCGGCGGCCGGGCGGGGTCTTTCCCCCCTACCCCGAGCTGCGCCGCGCCACCGGCAACGGAGGGCCGGTGCGCATCTTTCGCGCGGGGAGCTTCTCCCACTGGCACGAGTGGCTCGAGTTCCAGACGGCGGGCGGCGCGCCCTACCGCGTGGCGCGCGCGCTGGCGCGCTGGGCGCGCGCGGGCGTGGACCGCGTGGGCGGCCTCGGGCGCGGCGCGGCGGGCTAGGGTTGCGGCGGGCGGGATCCCGGCTCTGGCTTCCCGCCCTGGCGGCGGCCGAGGCCGTGCTCGTGGCGGTGGTGGCCACGCGCCTGGAGGCGGGACGAAAGGACCACCTCAGCGGCATGCTCTTCGTGGCCTCGGTGTCGCTGGGCCTGGTCCTGGCCGGGGAGGCCGTCCTCCGCACGGCCCGCGTGGGCGGCTCCGCGCGGCAGAACGCCCGCCTGGCCCTGGCCAGCACGGCGCTGGCCCTGCTCCCGGCGGAGGCGTTGCTGCGCTTCGGCCTGCGCCGTTACGCGACCTACCTCGAGAAGAACAACCAGGCCTACGCCTCCCCCTTCGAGCACGACCGCACCAGCTGGTTCCACGTCTACCCGGCCCACTGGGAGGTGGTCTACCCGCGCCCGGAGTTCCGCCACGTCCGGCAGACCAACTCCCTGGGCCTGTGCGACGGCGAAGTGGGCGCCAAGGCGCCGGGGGAGTTCCGCATCATCGCCCTCGGCGACAGCTACACCGAGGGCATCGGGGCCCCCTTCGAGGAGACGTGGGTCAAGGTGGCGGGGCGCCGCCTGGCCGCCTCCGCGCCCGGGCGCCCCGTCACCACCCTCAACGCGGGCGTGAGCGGCAGCGACGTGCACTTCGAGGCCGTGCTGCTGCGCGAGAAGCTCCTCGCCCTCGAGCCCGACCTGGTCATCGTGGCCACCAACTCCTCCGACGAGGACGACGTGGTCGTGCGCGGCGGCCGCGCGCGCTTCAACGGCGACGGCTCGCTGGCTCCCTCCCCCCTCGAGCCCTCCTGGGAGTGGGTGTACGGGCTGAGCTTCATCGCCCGCCACGTCGTGCACGACGTCCTGCGCTACAACTGGCTGCTGGTCCCGCAGCGCCGCTACGACGGCCTGCGCCGCGAGGCGGCGGAGGACGTGGCCGCCGTGCTGCAGGAAGTGGCGGAGCTGGGGCGGCGGCGCGGGTTCGCCCTCCTCGTGGTCTTCCACCCGATCCAGGGGGAGGCGGTGAGACAGGAGTGGCTGCCGGGCATGGACCGGCTGCAGGAGCGGCTCTCCGCCATGCCCGGCGTGGCCACGCTCGACCTGCTGGGCGCGCTGCGGGTGAGCCCGGAGGACTCCGCCCAGCTGTTCTGGCCGCTGGACGGCCACTACACGCCGCGCGGCTACGCGATCATGGGCGAGGCGGTGGCGCGCACCGTGCTCGAGAAGCGGCTGCTGCCCCCCTCGCCGCCCCGCTAGTCCAGGGCCTCGATGGCGGAGAGCAGCCAGTCCTCGGGCGCGCTCACGAGGTAGCCGTAGGAGCGGCTGAGGTCCGCGCTCTCCAGCATCCGGCAGGCCACCGCGGTGTGGCCGGTGGCTTCCACGGAGTCGAGGCAGGAGTCCAGGCGGCGCCGGAAGCGCGCGTGGTCGGCGGAGGGACGCGCGCACGAGTGGAACAGGTACATGGCCTCCAGCACGCGCGCGAGGTCCCGCCCGTCGCGGATGGGGGGCCGCGCCGCGCCGTCGCCCTCCGGGGCGGACGGCTCCCCGTCCGCGGACAGCAGCAGCTGCGCCATCTGCTCGCGGAGCAGGGTCTCGAAGTAGCCCGCCACCTGCGCGCGCGCCTCCGCGTCCGGAGCCGCCCGGGCGCCTCCCAGGCGCCGCGCCAGGCGCCGGCGCATCTCGCCGCCGAAGTCGAGGGCGAGGCCCAGGTCGCCCTCGAAGACGCCGACCAGCCGCCGCATCCAGTTCACGAGGGCCAGGCCCTCCCCCGCTTCCACGCGCGCGCGCATCCAGCGCCCCAGCTCCTCGAGCCGCTCGGCGCGGCCGTCGCCCGCGGCCCCGTCCAGGTCGTCGAGGGACTCCCGCAGGCGCGCCTGCTCCTCGGCCACGGCGGTGCCGGCCCGGGCCGCGGCCTGGCCCTCCTCCGCGTCGAGGTAGCGGCAGAGGGCGTGCAGGGCGAGGACCACGTCGCGCACGCGGGGCGCGCCCTCCCCCGACCAGGTGCCGGGAGGCATCCGCAGGTGGACGTCGCGCAGCTCGCCGGGAGAGGCGGCCGCCGCCCTCTCGGTCTCGATGCGCAGCGCGGCGACGAGGGGGAGCAGCAGCCCGTCGCCCGCGGCGGCCGCCTCCGCGGCCGCGCGGGGGACGGCGTAGGCACGGACGCGCGCGGCCATCTCCGCGCAGAGCCGCGCCTCCTCGCGCTTCTCGCCCTGCCAGGCGCGGAGCTGGCTGAGCAGCCCGTCCCACTGCTCGCGGTGGGCCGGGGGCGCCCCTGCGCCGGGCCCCGCGCGCTCGAGGTGGCCGATGACCTCCGCCAGCTCCCCGAGGGGGAGGCCGGCCAGCGAGGCCTCCACCGGCCGCAGCACGGTGTTGAAGTAGAGGCCGAGGGAGCGCCGCTGGGCGAACTCCTGCAGCGCGGGCAGCTCCTTCCAGTTGTAGGTCATGGGGCAGACGGCCAGGGTGGTGACGGTGCCGCGGCGCCGCGTGTAGTCGACGAAGTAATCGAGGTTCTCCATCACCGTGTCGAAGCGGGCCCCCTCGCGCACCCGCTCGTAGGTGGCGGCGCTGATGCCGTCGAGGGAGACCACGATGTCGGCGCGGAGATCCTCGAGCAGCTCGCGCGCCCGCCCCGGCAGCACGGTGGCGTTGGTGGTGATGGACAACCGCGCCTGCGGGTTCCGCCGGCGGATGGCCGTCCAGATCTCGTAGTAGCGCTCGATGAGGAACGGCTCGCCGCCCAGGAAGCGCGCGGCGGCCAGCGCGGGCAGGAACTCCTCGAGCTGGCCGGCGAAGGCGCGGTCGTAGGGGCTCTTGAGGGGAGGCAGCTTCTCGCGGTTGGCGCGGATGGAGGATGACCAGTGCCCGCTGCACATCACGCACTCGAGGTTGCAGGTGTTGGAGATCTCGAACTCCAGCACGCGCGGCGCGGCCACGTCGAGGGCGGGGGCGGGGGCGCCCACGGAGTGGCGGTCGAAGTTGCGCATGAGGACGGAAGCGAAGTTGCCGCTGCCCAGCTGGTGGAAGCACAGGTCGCAGCCGGGGGCCTCCGCCTCCTCCAGGAAGGCCTGGCGCAGCGCCCGCGCCTGGGCCCCCCGCCAGATCTCCCCCACGCTCTGCTCGGGATAGGTGCCGATGACGAACAGGCGGTTGTAGCAGCAGGCGGTGACGCGCCCGCTCTGGTCGAAGTTGAGGCTGACGAAGGGGGCGTGGCAGAGCACGGACCGGTCGGCCTGGGGCTCGCGCGCCGCGTTGTAGGCCGCCACCGTCTGCGCTGTCAGCATCTCGCCAAGGGCCGGCCCGGGAAGGGGGGAAGCGGCGGCAAGCCTACCACAGGCGCGGCGGCGCCCGCGTTGACTTGGACCCCGGCGCGCGCGCACCATCGCGCGCCATGGGCGACTCCGCGGCCGCGCACGCCATCGAGTTCCTCTCTCCCGTGCAGGCCGAGGAGTTCCCCGACGAATGGTACGGGCTGGCCCACCCCCGCCACTTCTGGTTCCGCTGGCGGCTGGCCGCCACCCTCTCCCTGGGCCGCGAGGTGGGGCTGGAGACGGAGGCGCCCCTGCGCGCGCTGGAGGTGGGCAGCGGCTCGGGCGTGCTGCGCGACCAGCTGGAGGCCGCCACCCGCTGGTCCATCGACATCACGGACCTGAACCTGGAGGCCCTGCGCCTCTCGGGCCCGGGCCGCGGGCGGCGCCTGTACTACGACGTCTGCGAGGCCCGCCACGGCCTCGTGGGCGCCTACGACGTGGTGCTGGCCTTCGACGTCCTGGAGCACGTGGCGGAGACCGCGCGCTTCCTGCGCGCCCTCATCGCGCATCTCCGGCCCGGCGGCGTGCTCCTCCTCAACGTGCCCGCCCTGCCCGCCCTCTTCAGCGCCTACGACGTGGCGGCCGGGCACCATCGGCGCTACCGGGCCCGCTCCCTGGCCGCGGAGCTCGACGGCCAGGACGCGCGCGTGGAGCGCGTGCGCCATTGGGGCTTGTCGCTGGTGCCGCTGCTCGCCCTGCGCAAGCTGGTCCTGGGCCGCCACCGCCCCGGCGACCGGACCATCCGCACCGGCTTCCGGCCGCCGGGCGCCCTCGCCCACGCCGCCCTCACCGCTCTCATGCGGGCGGAGACGGCGCTCTGGCTCCGGCCGCCCCTCGGCACCTCGCTCCTCCTGGCCGCGCGCCGCGAGGGAGGGAGCGGCCATGCCTGAGCCGCGCCCGTTGATCGTGGACGGCGCCGCGGCGCGGCGCCTCCAGGAGGAAGGCGCCTGCACCGTGCCCTTCCTCTCCCCCCCCGAGCTGGCGGAGGCCCGCGACCTCTTCGCGCGCCTGCACCCGGGCGGCCGGCTGCCCACGGTGGTGCGCGGCGTGCACATGACCATCCATTCCGCCGACGGCGCCTACAAGCGGAGCGTGGCCGACGGCCTGCACGCGGTGCTGGCCCCCCCCTGCGGCCGCCTCTTCCGCGGCCACCGCACCGTCGCGCCCTTCTTCATCGTCAAGCCGATCGACGAGCAGAGCTCGGTGATGCTGCACCAGGACATCTGCGCCGTGGACGAGACGCGGCACTGGGCGGTGAAGCTGTGGGTCCCGCTGGAGGACGCCTCCGCGGAGCACGGCGCGCTGTGGTACCTGCCCGGCAGCCACCGCCTGCCCGGGCACGTGCGCGGGCTGGCCGCCCTCTGGCCGCGCCTCCACGACGTGGCCGAGCACGCCCGGCCCTGGCTCCGCGTGTGCGCGCTGCCCGCCGGCCACGCCGTGGTCTTCTTCCATCGCCTCGTGCACGGCTCGCCCCCGAACCGCGCCGCGGGGCCGCGCGTGGCCATCTCCGCGGGCATCGTGCCCGCGGAGGTGCCCCTGCGCATCTACGTCCAGCACTCGGCGGAGAGCCCCCTCGAGGTCTACGAGACCCCGGACGACTACCTCTACGAGGACGACGCCCCCCTGCGCGAGAACGTGGCGGCGGCGCCCCGCGGCGGGCGCCGCGTGGAGGTGCTGCCCTCCCACCCGCGGCCGGAGGTGCGCTGGGCGGACCTGGAGCCGCTGCTGGTGAGGCCGGAGAGCGCCTAGGCCAGCTCGCCGGAGACGAAGGCCAGCTCGCGCACCACCGCCCCCGGCGGCCACGGACGGACCTGGAACGTGGTGAGGCAGGCCCCCGCGCGCGGCACGCTCTCGAAGCGCAGGCGGAGCTGGTAGAGCGTCTCTCCCCACGCCCACACCAGCTGCGGGTCGCGCAGGGCGAAGGCGTGGACGCGCACGGCGGTGGGCCGCGGGCTCGTCTCCAGGCGCAGGAGGGCCTCCACCCCGTCGCCCAGGCGGATGGCCTCTCCCTCGCCGTGAGGGCGGCGGTCCACCAGGTACCGCAGCTCGAAGGTGTTGCCGTCGCCCGCGAAGACGTACTCGTCGCGCAGGACCAGCTCGCGGCGGGCGCGGTGGAGGGTGCACGCGCGGACCCAGGAGCGCAGGCCGGCCTCCGCGGGATAGGCGCCCCCGATGTCGGCGCGGAAGGCCGCCTCCCCCGCCTCCGCCCGGAAGCCGGCCTCGCGGGCCGTGAAGGCGGGCCCCGCCTCCTGCTGCGTGTCGTTGACCACGGGCACGTTGTGGAAGCCGGACTGCATGGCCCAGATCTCGTAGCGCGCGGGGCCGAAGCTGCCGCGCGTGTACTGCTTCATGCCCGCGTCCACCACCACGGGCGCCCCGTCCAGGTAGACCACCACGTTGCCCACGTCGTTGTGGTTGTGACCCTCGTCGTTGTGCCCGCCCTTGACCGCCACCAGCAGCCCGCGGCCCGGGCGCGGCTCCTCGCGCGCCACCATCACCTGGAGGCGCGGGAAGTAGGCCTCGCGCGGCGCCTCCTGCGGCGGAGGCCACGCGCGCATGGCGCGCTCGTCGCCCAGCGTGCGCAGCGCGCGGTACATCTTGAGGCGGATGGTGTTCTCGGGGTCCTGGCCGTCGAGCACGCGGTGGAGGTGCGCGCCCAGGGCCTGCAGGTAGGCGTCGCCGATGCGGCGGCCGTAGCGGTACATGAGGGCGGCGTCCACCGGCACCTGGGGCGGGCTGTCCGCGAAGTTCACGAAGTAGAGGTCGTTCACGTGCACCTTGCCGATGTAGGTGCCGATGCCCTCCACCACCGGGTCGGCGAAGAGGTCCAGCGCCCCCGCCGTCGCCTCCGCCAGCATCTCCAGGCTGTCGAAGAGGCAGCCCCCCGCGAAGTTCCAGTAGGTGGGCCCCTCGTCGCAGCCGCCGTCCTCGGCGTACGCCTCCAGGAAGCGGTCGAGGGAGGCGCACGCCTTCTGCACGCCCTGCGCGCGGCGGCCGGGGTCGCCCTCCAGCAGGAGGAAGGCGCCCAGGCAGTTGGAGGCGCACCACGTGGTCCAGTTCCCCACCCCGCCCTCGCCGTGGCCCAGCCACCAGAAGTCGTCGCGCGCCAGGTAGGGCGCGAGCAGCCTCCGCTCGACCTCCGCGCGCAGGCGCGCCAGCAGCGGGTCGCCGCCCGCTCCCCCCGCGGCGCCCAGCAGGTGGAGGATCCAGGCCACCATGTTCGCCGTCTCCGCGGAGAAGATGTCGATGTCCTGCGCGTGGTCGGCGGGGCCGCGTCCGTCCGCGAAGTGCGCGGGCAGCACCCAGGTGGGCTCCTCGGCCATGCGCTCCAGGCCCCTGCGCAGGCCGGGCAGGAAGCGGCCGCGGTTCTCCATGCCCTCGGCCAGGACCAGCGTGGTCACCACCTGCCGCCGCTTGTGGTACGCCTTCTCGAAGCGCGCCCGCTCCCCCGTGCGCGCGTACTCGTCGTAGAGGTCGGGGGTGAAGGCGGGCCACGGGAAGTCGAGGTACCGCTCGCCGCGCGCGATCCAGTAGCGCCGCTGCTCGTCGTCCAGCCCGTCCCAGAAGGCGCGGTCGCGGAAGGCCAGCGCCGGGCGGTAGCCGTCCCCCCGCCGCAGGGCCGCGCGCACCCGCGCCTCCGCGAGGCGGCCCTGCAGCCGTCCCCTCAACGCCGCCCTCCGCGCAGGCGTGCCGCGAGCACGGGCACCAGCGCGCGCGCCACCGCCCGGTGGCCGGCGGGGCCGAGGTGCCGGTCCACGCGCCCGTACAGGTCGGGCTCGCCGGCGCGGACGGCCGCCTCCAGCGCGGGCGAGGCGTCGAACACGTCGAGGCCCCGCGCGCGCAGGCCCTCGGCCAGCAGGCGCGCGGGCTGGCCCGGGTCCACGTCCGCGCGCTGCAGCCCGAAGGCCCACAGCATGCGGCCGAGGTCCTCCTCGTCCACGTACTGGCGCGGGGGCAGGAGCACGAAGAGCACGGGCACCGACCGGCGCCGCGCCTCCTCCGCCGCCTCCGCCAGGATGCCGACGGTGGCGGCCCAGGCCTGGTCCCCGGCATGCGCGCGCTCGGCGTTGGTGAGCAGGTGCCGGCGCGGCGCCCCCGCGCGCGTCCGCCGCAGCTCGCGCAGGTTGCGGACGAACACGTAGAGGTGCGAGCGACGGCGCAGGAAGCCGTCGGCGGAGGCGGCGGGGCCCCGGTCGCCCAGGCGCGCCGAGGGCGGGAAGCGGGCCGTGCGTCTCTCCACCACGTCGTTCTCCAGGAACACGAACACGACGGCGAGGTCGCAGGGGCCGGCGGCCAGCTCCTCGCGCACCACCATCACGTAGTGGCTGGGCTCGTAGCCGCCGAGGCCGGCGTTGACCACGTCCACCGCCTCCCCCAGCGCCCGCCCGAGGGCGTCCCCCGCCAGCGCGGTCATGGTCTGCTCGTGCTCCACCTGCAGGGCTTCCACCATCGAGTCGCCCACGGCCAGGATGCGCCGCGCGCCGTCCCGCGGTCCGGCGGCGCCCACCCGGTGGCGCGCCGCGTCGCTGCGCACGCGGACCTCGCGCTCGCCCGTGTTCACGCGCGTGTCGAGGAGGGGACGCCGCCGCACTCCCAGCCCCTCCGCGGGCTCCCAGACGGCCGAGGTGTCGAAGAGGAGGAGCTGGGGATGGAAGAGGCGGAGCACGCCCTCCAGCACGAGGAGGCCGGCGGCGAGGGAGCCGGCGAAGAGCAGGGCCACGCGCGGCCACGCCCTCCGCGCGCGGGCGCTCACCGTGCGGCGGGAGCCGGGGGCGGGAGGGGCGCGGGCCTCGTCATCGATGCCCGCGAAGCCTACCATCCCCGGCGCGCGCGGGCAGGCGGCTTGCCGCGCACGGCCGCCCCCGCGACAATCGGCGCGGATGCCCGCCACGCGCCCCCGCGCCGCCCTCGCCCTGGCCGGCGCGCTCCTCGCGGCCTGCGCGCGCCCCGCCCCCCCGCGTCCCAGCATCGTGGTGGTGCTGGTGGACCAGCTGCGCGCCGACACCGCCGAGCGCCACCTCTCCGGGGTCATGCGCCTGGCCGGGCGGGGGGTGGTGGCCACGCGCATGCGGGCGGCGGCGCCCTGGACCTACCCTTCGGTCATCGGCCTCATGACCGGCCTCTACCCGCAGCAGCACGGGGCGGGCGGGCACGTCGAGGCCAAGGTCCTCTCCAGCTTCGACCCCGCCCTGCCCCTCCTGCCCAAGGTGCTGCGCGCGGCGGGCTACCGCACCGCCGCCTTCGTGGCCAACCCGTTCTTCCAGGACTTCAACCCCTTCTCCCGGAGCTTCGACCACTACGACATCGGCTTCGTGGGCTACCAGGGCAGCCGCATCGGCGACGGCAAGGGCGTGTGGACGGAGCGGATGTTCGCGGACTCCGTCAACGCCGCCGTGCGCGCGCACGCCGCCCTGGGCCCGCCGCGCGGCCCGGAGTTCACCTACGTCCACTACATGGACGTGCACGGGCCGTGGGGGGGCGCGCCCTTCATCTCCGAGGGCCTGCTCGAGAGGACCGGGCTCTCCCCCGCGCAGCGCGCGCCGGGGTCGCCCGTCCCCTGGGGCCCGGAGGCGGAGAAGGCCTTCTACGAGGCGGCGGCCGCCTACGTGGACCAGCGCGTCCTCGAGCTGTACGAGCTGTTCCACGCGCGCTACGCGGGCAACCTCGTGTTCATCGTGACCAGCGACCACGGGCGCGCGCTGCTGGACGACGAGAGCGTGGGCGACGGCCTCCCCCTCCGCCGCAACAAGCGCAGCCTCCACGACTTCAACCTGCGCGTGCCCTTCGTGGTCCTCCCCGGCCTCGGGGTGCCCGGGCCCGTGCGCGTGGAGGCCCCCTGCAGCAACGTGGACGTCTACCCCACCCTGCTCGACTGGCTGGGGCTGGAGGCGCCCCACGCGCTGCCCGGCCGCAGCCTGCTCCCCGCCTTCCGCGGAGGCACGGCCGACGGCGCGCGGGCCCTCTTCGCCAGCGTCTCCTTCGACGGCTACCGGTCGGAGGCGGTGGTGCAGGGGGAGGCCAAGCTCGTGCGCTGGCTCGAGCCGCGCGGGGAGACGGAGAAGGCGCGGCGCGTGTACGACCTGGCCGGGGACCCGCGCGAGCTGGCCACGCTCCGGGGCGAGCCCGCCGGGCTCTCCGACGAGCTGCGGCGCGCCGCCCTGGACCACGGCGTGCGCTTCGCCGCCACCTTCCCCGGCCTGTCCCCCGAGCAGCTCGAGCGCCTGCGCTCGGTCGGCTACCTCAGGTAGCGGACGGGCCGCCGTCGGCCGCCCCCCGGGAGGTGGACTCCGCCACGATGAACCGCGGCCGGCCCTTCACCTCGTCGTAGATCTTGGCGATGTACTGGCCGATGATGCCCATGCTGATGAGGAGCAGGCTCCCGATGATCAGCTCCACCAGGATCACGGTGGGGAAGCCGGCCAGGCTCGCCCCCGTGGCCTTGTAGTAGACGGCGAGAAGCCCCAGGCCCGCCGCGAAGACCAGGAACAGCGCGCCCATGAGCATCACGAAGAGGATGGGCAGGGCCGTGAACGACGTGATGCTGTCCACGGCGTAGGCCACCAGCTCCAGGCGCGTCCACTGCGAGCGCCCGGCGCGGCGCGGGGGCACGGCGAAGCCGACCTGCCGCCGGCGGAAGCCCGTCCAGGCGGACATGCCGCGGAAGAACGTGGTGCGCTCGGGCAGGCGTGCCCAGGCGTCGAGCACGCGGCGGTCCATGAGCTTGAAGTCGGTGGCCCCCTCCAGCGCGATCCCCGACAGGCGGCGGAAGGCGCGGTAGAACAGGCGCGCCCCCACGTAGGGCAGGACCGCCTCCCGCCCGCGGTCCTGCTTCACCGCCTCCACCAGGTCGTAGCCCTCGTCCTTCCACAGCCGGTGCATCTCGGGGATGAGGGCGGGCGGGTGCTGCAGGTCGCTGTCCATGACCAGCGCCGCCGCCCCGCGCGCCTCGCCCAGCCCCGCGCAGATGGCCGCCTCCTTGCCGAAGTGCCGGCTCAGGCGCAGGCCGCGCACGCGGGGGTCGGCCGCGGCCAGGCGGGCCAGCACGTCCCAGGTGTCGTCCGCGGAGCCGTCGTCCACCACGATCAGCTCGTGCTCCCCCCCCAGCGACGCCAGCTCGCCCTGGATGGCGCGCAGCGAGGACTCCAGGTGCGCGGCCTCGTTGCGGGCGGGCACCACCACCGAGAGCATCAGCCGCCTTCCCTGCGCGCCACGCAGACCAGGATGCAGCCGGGTCCCCGCCCCGTCTCCAGCTCGTTGACGCGGCGGGCCAGCCCCAGGCCCAGGGGGGCCAGCCAGGGGGCGAGGAGCAGGGTGGCGTCGAGGCGCTCCACCACGAAGCCGGCCGACTCGCACAGCGCACGCAGCGACCGCCGCGTGTACTGGGCCACGTGCTGGTCCCCGGCCATGTGCGGGGCCAGGCGCAGCGCGTCCATCAGCCACTCCAGGACGGGCCAGGGGCTGTGCGCGTTGGGCGTGGTCAGGTAGAGCCTCCCGCCGGGGGCCAGGCCCGCGCGGAAGGCACGCAGGACCTGCGCGGCCTGCTCGGGGTAGAGGTGCTCCAGGAGCTCCAGGCAGTACACCGCGTCCGCGGGGCGGGCGAAGCGGAAGGCCTCGTCCGCCAGCGCGACCTCGAAGGAGAGGTTGGGGCGGGCATAGGTGCGCCGCGCGAAGGCCACGGCGTCGGGGCTGGCGTCCAGGCCGACCACGGTGGCCCCGCCCCGGGCCAGGAAGTCGGCCACCACCCCCGACCCGCAGCCCGCGTCCACCACGAAGGTGCCAGGGCGCGGGGGCAGGTAGCGCGCGATGGTGAGCTGCTTGTTGAGGTGCCAGAAGCGCTGCACGGCGTTCCCCTCGTGCAGCGCGCGGTGCTGGTAGCCGCCCTCGATGGCGACGTCGTCGCCCGTGCGCCGCAGGGGCCCTCCCTCCACGGCCAGGCGACCCGTCATGCCGGGGGGCGGGGGCGCGCGCCTGCGGGCGCCCCCGCGGGGAGCGCGGGCGGCGCCTCGCCCGCCACCGCGAAGGCCACCGCGGGCGCGGGCGGCGAGTCCGGGAGGGGCACGGGCACGCGCGGCGGCTTGCGCGGGCCCACCACCCCGCAGACCACGTTCCAGACGTAGATGGCGCTCCAGCGCAGCACGCTGACCTTGGAGCGGCCGCCCCGGCGCCGGTACTCGTGGGAGGCGCGCTCCGTGACGCGGTAGCCCTCGCGCAGGCAGCGCCAGGCCATCTCCTGCTCGATGGTGGTGAGCGCGCTGCGCAGGCCCAGGGCGCGCCCCACGTCCGTGCGGATGGCCCGGAAGCCGTTCTGGTAGTCGGTCAGGCGCACGCCGTAGCGGTAGTTGATGGCGAGGCTGATGGCCACGCTGCCCGCCATGCGGATGGCCTCGGGGATGGAGCCGAACAGCTCCTCGCTGCCCCCCAGCATGCGCGAGGCCATGACCAGGTCGGCCTCCCCCGCCGCGATGGGGGCCACCAGGGCGGGGATGTCGCGGGGCTCGTGGGAGCCGTCGGCGTCGATGAAGACGGTGATGGGGTGGCGCGCCGCCTCCAGGCCCGCCCGCACCGCGTCGCCCTTGCCCCGGCCGCCGTCCTGCACCACGCGTGCGCCGTGGGCCCGGGCGATGGCCACCGTGGCGTCCGTGGAGTGGCCGTCCACCACCACCAGGTCGTCCGTCATCGGGCGCACGGCGCGCAGCACGTCGCCCAGCGTCTCCTCCTCGTTGAGGGCGGGCACCACGATGCTGTAGCCCACCTCAGGCCACCGTGGGCGCGGGGCGCGGGCGGTTCAGGGCCACCTGGTAGGTCACGGGCGCCGGCGCGGGGGCGGTGAAGTCGTGGCGCGGCCAGCGCTCGCGCGCGTAGTAGCGGTAGCGGCCGGCGGCGTCGTCCACGGAGGGCAGGACCAGGAACTTCAGGAAGTAGTAGAGGTCCCAGAGGAACTCGCCCGTGCGCAGGCCGCGCTTCAGCCGCCGCCAGATGAAGGCGGGGTTGGTGAGGATGGCCTGCCGGTAGGCCAGGTCCATGTAGCGCTGCACGGTCTCGTGGTCCAGGTGGCGGTGGGCGAAGAGGTGGCGCGTGCTGTGGACGTAGTACTCGTCCCAGTCGTAGGAGCGGATGCGGCCCTCCGCCGCGTACTCGTTGAACATGGGGGTGCCGGGCAGGGCGATGGTGATCCCGAACTTCATGATGTCCACTTCCAGGGCGCGGGCGAAGGCGATGGTGTCGCGCATGGACTCCTCGGTGTCGGGGGAGAGGCCGAGGAGGAAGAAGCCGTTGGTCTCGATGCCCGCCGCCCGCGCCGTGCGCACCGCGGCCTGCCCCAGCTCCAGGGAGGCCTTGCCCCCCTTGCCGAAGGCCTTCAGCACGGCGTCGTTGCCCGTCTCGAAGCCGAAGGAGACGCGGTAGCAGCCGGCCCGGCGCATGGCCCCGAAGAGCTCGGGTCGCGCCGACTCCACGCGGATGCCGTTGTTGCAGGTCCAGGTCATGCCCGTGCCCGCCCCGGCGATGGCCTCCGCCACCTCCGTGGCCCAGTGGTGGTCGGAGGTGAAGATGTCGTCCGCGAGCATGAACTCGCGCCAGCCCAGGCGCGCCATGACCCGCACCTCTTCCGCGCAGCGGGCGGGGGACTTCTTGCGGTAGCCCAGGCCCATGGTCATCTTGGAGGCGCAGAAGTCGCACTTGAAGACGCAGCCGCGCGAGAACTCCGTGATGGTGGCGGGCCGCCGCCGGGCCAGGATGCGCGAGACCTTGTCCTTGTAGTCCGCGGGGTCGTAGAGGTGCCAGGCGGGCAGGGGCAGGTCGTCCAGGTTCTCGACCAGCGGCCGCGGGGGGGTGGCCGTCACCGTGCCCCCGCCGTCGCGGTAGTAGAGGCCGCGGACGCCGCGCGGGTCGTGGCCGTCGCAGACCTCGCCGAAGGTGAGGTCGCTCTCCCCCACCAGGGCCAGGTCGAGGAGCGACTCGTTCATGCTCTCCACGGGCAGCGAGGACACGTGCGCCCCCCCGCCCACCACCAGGATGTCGCGCGAGACGTCCTTGCACAGCACGGTGATGTCGCGGAGCTGGTTCATGAGGGGCGTGGTGGCGGTGATCCCCACCACGTCGGGCCGGGCGGACCGGAGGCGGTCGCGCACCAGGGTCCAGTCGTAGCGGCGGTAGCTGAGGTCGAGCACCTCCACCTGGTGGCCGCGGCGCAGCGCCTCCGCCGCCACCGTGGTCAGGCCCAGGGTGGGATAGACCGGGTAGGTGAGGCTCGCCTTGTAGGCGCCGTAGGTGCCCGCGTACGACGGGTTGATGAGAAGGACCCTGGCCACTGGACTCCCGTCCCTGGTGGTGCGTGGGGGCTGTCGGGCGCCCCCCCGGCGCCCGCTCTACGCCTGCGCGCCGCCGTGCCCCGCGTCGCGGTCGCGGGGCCAACGGTCCGTCACGCTGCGGCCGGCGAGGAGGGAGAGGATCGCCGACACCATCACGCCGTTCATGAACAGGTACGACCGCGCGCCCTTGGAGGCGGCCGCGGCCAGGGCCACGCCCCCTGCCGCCGCCGCCGCGGCCAGGGGCGCGCTCGCCGCCACCACGGCCAGGCCCGCGGTGAGGGCCGCCGCCACCGCGAACGGCTGCGCCACCAGGAAGGCCCACTGGAAGGGCAGGCTCAGGGTGCCGAAGGCGCCGTAGCGCGGGCGCGCCAGCATGTCGCGGTTCACCCACAGCGCCTGGGCCAGCGCGCTGCCGCGGCGCTTCTTCTGCTGGAGCTCGGCGCGCAGGGTCGTCGTCCGCTCCTCCCAGAAGCGCGCCCCTTCCGCGTAGCGGATGCGGTAGCCCTTGCGGCGCGCCTGCAGGCTCAGGTCCACGTCGTCGGCGGCCACCCCCGCCCGCGGCTCGAAGCCGACGGAGCGGCGGAAGAGCGCCATCTGCCCGTGCACGGCGAAGGTGGAGTCGAGGCGGCTCTCCAGCTTGCGCACCGCGCGCATGGCCCGGTCGTAGAGGCCCTCGCGGCGGCCGGGGGCGTCCATGAGCGCCCCCCCGCGCGTGTTCCAGGCGTCGCCGGGCGCCTCGTCCGAAGCGGGGAGGCGGTCGCAGTACACCTGCTCGCCGCAGACCACGCCCGTGCGCGGGTCCTCGAAGCAGGCCATGGCCCGCGGCAGCCCCTCGCGCTCGAGGAGGGCGTCGGCGTCCGTGAGCAGCACGATCTCTCCCCGCGCCGCCTCGAAGCCGGTGCGGATGGCGCCCGCCTTGCCCGGGGCGTGCGCGTTGGGCAGGCAGCGCACGGCGGGCCCGGCCTCCCCCCGCCGCGCGATCTCCGCCTCCACCAGGGCCGCGGAGCCGTCGGTGGACCCGTCGTCCACCACCAGCACCTCGGCCCGCGCGGGGTCCGGGAAGCGGAGGCGCAGGGAGTTGCGTACCTTGCGCACGATGACCGCCGCCTCGTCGCGGCAGGGGACGAGCACCGTCACCGACTCCGGCACCGCCACCCGCGCCGCCTCCCGCTTCCCGCCCGCCCCCCCGCTCACCCACTCGCGCGCCAGCTCGGGCCAGTAGCGCGGCCCGAAGAGCACGTTGGTGTTCACCGCGCATTCCCAGGTGCAGCGGCAGCGGCGCTCCGCGATCTCCGCGCGCAGCGCCTCCGCCGCCGGCGACGCCCACAGACGGCCGAAGTCCATGTCGAAGTCGCGCAGGTTGCCGACCTTCTTGTCGAGGATCTCGCAGGCGGCCACGTCGCCGTTCTCGTACAGCACGGCCCCCACCCGCCCCGCCCGGCAGGGCGAGCGGTAGACGCCGGTGCGGGCCACCCGCTCCACCTCGGCGTAGAGCACGCGCTCCTTGGCCCCGTTCAGCCGGCTGAGGGGGAAGGACTGCAGGGGCAGGCGGCGCGCGGCCACGTCCGCGCGCTTGCGCGCCACCGCCTCGCGGTAGGGGCGCAGGCCCACCTCCAGGGTGGCGGGGTCGAGGGGCGTCCCGCGCACGAGGTTGAGGCCGCGGTTGTCGGGGCGGACCTCGCGGTCGATGAACTCCTCCAGCGGCCCCAGGTCGGAGGCGTTGTTGCGGTGGACGGTGGTGAGGGTGCTGAAGCCGAACCCCTTCTCCGTGTCGCGCAGCGCGCGCAGGCGGCGCAGCGTCTCCACCGCCTGCCGGAAGTTCCCGGGCACGCCCCGCTCGCGGTCGTGCGTCTCTTCCAGGCCGTCCAGGGACACCGCCACGTTGACGAAGCTGTCCCCGCGGCGGGCGAGGATGTCGCGGGTGACCGCCTCGATCCTCGAGGGGTTGATGCCGTTGGTCACCACCGTCAGCATGCGCGGCCGGTTGTGGCGGAAGAAGACGCCCGCCACCTCCGCCAGGTCCTTGCGCAGGAACGGCTCGCCCCCGCCGAAGGCCACCCAGATCATCGATGAGGGCAGGGTCTTCGCCATGCGCTCGACCTGCTCGAGGGTCAGCTCGCGCTCCATGGGCTGGTTGAGCTGCTCGCCGTAGAAGCAGTGCGAGCACTTGGCGTTGCAGCGCGAGGTGACGAAGAAGGTGAGCTGGATGGGGAGGCCGCCGGGGAGGAAGGCCCGCTTCAGCCAGCGCGCGTCGCCCAGCCGCGACAGGCCTCCGCCCTCCGGTCCCCAGGGCCGCGCGGGGGCCGCCGAGGAGGGACTCGGAGCTGTCCGGCCGTCGTCTCTCTGCGTGGCGCGACCGTAGCGCACGGTGCGCGCCGCGTCAACCGCCGGCCGCCCCCGCCGGCGCCGCGCCGATGCAGAAGAGGGCGTCGTCGGTGCGCAGGAGGATGTGGCCGCCGTCGAGGGCGAGGCTGGCCTTCCCCCCGCTGCCCATGTCGTTGCGGGCCAGGAGCGTGAAGCGCTCGCCGGCGTCGAAGACGAAGGTGGTGCCCGCGTCGTTGGTCACGAACACGTGCCCGTCGGCCACCACCGGCGAGGAGAGGAAATCGCCCTCCAGCCGCGCCTGCCACCGGACCTCGCCCGTGGCCGCGTCGAAGGCGTTCACGATGCCCTCGTCCGTCACCACCACCAGCGTGCTCCCCACGAGCACGGGAGAGGGCACGTAGGCCACCCCGCGCCGCGAGCGCCAGGCCACGTGGGTGGCGCTCACGTCGCCCTGCCCGTCGCCGCGCACGGCCATGACCTCGTTGCGGGGGTCCCCGCCGCTGGCGAAGACGAGCTGGTCGCTGAAGGCGGGCGAGCTGACGGTGGCGTCCGCCGTCCCCGCCGCGCGCCAGACCAGCCGCCCGTCCTCGGGGTCGTAGCCGGAGACGCTCCCCAGCCCCACCACCAGGAGCTGGGTGCGGCCCGCCACGCGCCCCACGATGGGGCTGCCGTAGCTGGCCTTGTAGCCGGTGGTGGTGCGCGGCGTCTCCCAGACCGTCTTGCCCGTGTCCCGGTCCACCGCGGCCAGGAAGCCCTTGCTGGGGTTGTCGGCGGACACGATGACGAGGTTCTCGTGGAGGGCCACCGACGACCCGTACCCGTGCTCCGAGTAGAAGGGCCCGACCTTGGACTGCCAGGCCACGCGCCCCTCGAGGCCCACCGCGGAGAGCCAGAGGGAGCCGCCGTTGGCCATGGCCGCGTACACGCGCCGGCCGTCGCAGGCGGGAGTGGAGGAGGCGTGCGAGCCGCGCGCGCTCGAGCGCATGAAGCCGCCCTCGTGCAGGAGGGTGCTCCACGAGGGCCGGCCCGTGCGCCGGTCGAAGGCGGCCACGCGCTGCTGCAGCGCCTCCTGGTCGGCGGTGGTGACGAACACGTCCTCCCCGCAGACGACGGGGCTGGAGTGGCCGCGGCCGGGCACGGGCGCCCTCCACACCACGTTGCGCGTGGGGCTCCACTCCGTGGGCACGCCGGTGGCGGCGCCGCGGGCGTCCCCGCGCGGGCCGCGCCAGGCGGGCCAGGACGGCGCGGCGCCGCCACGGCCGCGCAGGAGGAGGACGGCGGCCAGGGCGAGGACGAGGGCGGTGGCCGCCGCCGCCCAGGGCGCCCACGCGCGCGCGCCGCGCGGGGGCGCACCCGGCTCAGTCGCCGCCGAGCTCGAAGACATCGTAGGTCTCCAGGAGGATCGTCTCGCGCGGACGGCGGACGTAGAGGCCGCGCCCCACGGGCAGGCCCGTGTCCACCGCCAGCCAGAGGGTTCCCTGGCCCGCCGCCTCGTCCGCGTACACGACGTCGAAGTTGAGGGCCTGCGCCTCCCTCCCCTTCATGAGGTAGCGCTGCCCGGTGGCGAGGTTGGACAGCCGGATGCGCGCGGCGACGTCGCCGCCCACCTCGGGGAGCGAGCCCGTGAAGAGGTCGGTGACGGGCTGGGTGAGGCCCCTGGCCGCCACCGTCGCCAGCAGGTCGCGGCGGAACGAGGCGGGCACCCCCTGCTTGAACTCGCGGCCACGGGGCCCGCCCCGGGCCGTGGTGCCGTCGGAGGCCAGGAACACCTCAACGCGCCCGCCGCGGTAGTCGCCCGCGAACTCGATGCTCACGGGGCCGTCCGCCCTGGCCACCAGGGTGCCCTCGAGCACCGTCTCCACGGACTGGATGCGGCCCTTGATGCGGACGGACTTCGCCGAAGCCACCCGCTCCGTCAGCGTCTGCAGGGCGGACTCCGCGGCGGCGTCCCCGGCGGCGGGGGCGGGGCGCGAAGCCGGCGTGGTGGCGGAGGGCGTGGCCGCGGGCGGGGCGCCGGACGAGCAGCGGGCGGCGCACCCGCCGGCCAGGATCAGGAGCAGCGCCCGCTGCCCGCGCCCACGTGACGTGCCCGCTCCGCGCATGAGTCCTCCGAGGAGGCCGCACTCTACGACAGATCAGGCGGCGAGCGGGCGTCCCTCCACGCAGCGCTTCCACCACAGGGCCACGGAGAGCAGGCACCACAGCCGGCGCGGGTTGCCAAGCGCCATGGCGTCGTAGCGCGCGCGCAGGCGGGAATCGTCCACGAACGGGCAGCCGCCGCCCGCGGCGGCGGCGAGCAGGCGCTCCCGGCCCGCGCGCAGCCAGGGAGAGAGCGGGAAGGGGAAGCCCATCTTGCGCCGGCGCCAGACCACCTCCGCGGGCAGGTGGGGCGCCATGGCGCGGCGCAGGACCCACTTCAGCCACCCGTCCCGGATCAGGTACTCCACGGGCAGGGTGAACGCGTACTCCACCAGGCGGTGGTCGAGGAAGGGACAGCGCAGCTCCACGGGCACGCCCATGCTGTTCTGGTTGTCCAGGCGCAGCCAGTAGCCCATGCGCCAGTCCGTCATGTTGTCCCGCAGCAGGGGCTCGATGTCCTCCGCGGGGCCCTCGCGCGGGGCGGCGCCCGCGGTGGGCACGAAGGGGTCGCCCTCCGCGGGCAGGCGCCGCCCGCCCAGGCGCGCGCGCAGCCGCCGCCCGTAGTCACGCAGCTGCCGGCCCAGCGTGCGCTCCGTGGAGAGGAGGGAGCCGCGGAGCCACGCGCCCACCGCTCCCCGGCGCAGCAGGTGGCGCAGGTAGGGCAGGTAGTACTCGTCGGCGTAGCCCGCGAACACCTCGTCGCCGCCCGCGCCGTAGAGGACCACGCGCAGGCCGTCCGCGTGCATGGCCTGCCACACCCGCTGGCTGGCGAACTGGTTCGGCGAGTGGAACGGCTCCCCCATCAGGTACACGTAGTCGTCGAGGGCCTCCAGCAGGTCGCCGGCGGGGGGCTTGATCACGCGGTAGTCCACCGCCGCCGGGTAGTGCGCGGCGGCGAGGCGCGCGAAGCGCTCCTCGTCCGCCTCCGGCTCGTCGAAGGCCACGGTGTAGGCGCGCACCCGCGGCGCCTCCTGCGCGGCCAGGGCCAGGGCGCTCGAGGAGTCGAGGCCGCCGCTGAGCTGCACGCCCACGGGCACGTCCGCGCGCAGGCGGATGCGCACCGCGTCGCGCAGCAGCTCCTCCACCCGCGCCGCCGCCTCCCGCGGCGGGACCTCCGCCGCCCTCCGCCGCTCCGCGGGCAGCGCCCAGTAGGTGGTGGGACGGCAGGAGCCCCCGGGCTCCACCCAGGCGTGCGCGCCGGCCGGGAACGAGGTCACGCCCTCGTAGCAGGTGGAGCCGTGGACGTCGCGCCGGTTGTGCGTCACGAACTCCGCCACCGTGCGCGCGTCCACGCGCGCCCCCGCGCGCGGCGCGAGCGCGAACAGCCCCTTCAGCTCGGAGGCCCAGAAGAGGCCGGAGCTCTCGCGCCACACGTAGAGGGGCGCCTTGCCCAGGCGGTCGCGCGCGAGCAGGACCTGGCGGCGGCGCCCGTCCCACAGGCTCACCGCCCAGAAGCCGTTCAGGCGGGGGAAGCAGTCGGCGCCCCAGCGCTGGTAGGCGGCCACCAGCACCTCGGTGTCGGAGGAGGTGCGGAAGGCCACGCCCTGCGCGGCCAGCTCCGCGCGCACCTCCACGTAGTTGTAGACCTCGCCGTTGAGGGCGGCGCAGACGGTGCCGTCCGCCGACCAGAACGGCTGGTGGCCGGCGGGGCTCGTGTCGATGATGGCGAAGCGCCGGTGGCCGAAGGCCACCGCGTGCGGCGCGCCCTCCGCCACCGTGCCCGCGGCCGGGTCGAAGAGGGCCACGCCCTCGTCGTCCGGGCCGCGGTGGCGCATGGCCAGGAGGGCGGCGCGCACGCGCGCGGAGGAGGTCTCGCGCTCCTCGGCGAGCGCGTAACCGGCGAGGGCGCACATGCGCGCTAGGACGGGCGCCGGCTGGCCCGAGGATCCGGCCGCCGAGGCGCCCGGAGGGCGAGGCGCGCCAAGCGACGCGTGCTCGTTCGCACGCGAGCGAAGGCGCGGCGATGCCGGCCGGGATGCATCGCGGCCGGCTAGTGGCGGGACACCGACCGCGGGGAGTAGGCCATGCCGTCCGGCTCCTTGCCCGCCGTGAGCTGGCCCGAGACCGTCCAGGTGGTGAGGTCCACCACGGAGACGGCGTCCGCTCCCGCGTGGGCCACCCACGCGCGCCTGCCGTCCGGCGCCACCACCACGCCGATGGGGGTGGAGCCCTCGGCGAAGGCGAGCAGCCGGCCGGTGGTGTCCTTGGCCCCCAGGCCGAAGCGCACGCGCCGCAGCTCCCTCTTCGTCCTCGCGTCGAAGACGGAGAGGTCGTTGGAGCGCGCGTTGGAGACGAGCACGTGCGCGCCGTCGGGGGTGGCCCGGGCGCGGATGGGGAAGCTGCCCGCGGCCAGGGTGGCCACCGGCCGGAGGGTGGCGGTGTCGATCACGCTCACCGTCCCGTCCTCGCGGTTGGTGACCCAGGCCTCCTTCCCGTCGGGGGTGACGTCGATGCCCTCCGCGCCCTTGCCCGTGGGGATGGTGGCCACCAGCGTGCGCGCGCCCAGGTCCACCACGCTCACGGAGCCGGAGCCGATGTTGGCCACCCACGCCCGGCCGCGGCCGTCGAGGTCCACCATGTGCGAGACCTCCTGCCCCGTCTCCACCGCGGCCTCCACCACCCCCTTCTCCACGTCCACCACCAGCACCGCCTTGTTGCCCTCCGCCGTCACCGCCGCGCGCCTTCCGTCCAGCCAGGCCAGGCCGTGGGGCCGGCGGTAGTCGCCCAGCGCGATGGTGCGCACCACGCGTCCGCCGGGCACGTCGATGACGGTGAGGGACGAGCCCGCCTGCGCGCGGTCGCCGTAGTTCGCGGCCAGGGCCAGGGCGCCGTCCGGGGACACGGCCGCCTCGTGCGGCCCGTGGCCGGTGGGCACCGTGGCCGCCACCTTCCCCGTGGCCAGGTCGATCAGGGAGGCGGTGGCCTCCGCCTTGTTGAGCACGACCAGCGTGTCCCCCCGGGCGTCCGCCGCGGCCAGGCCCGCCACCAGCGCCAGCATCCTCTTCATGTGCCCTCGCTCCCCCGCCACGCGCGCATGTTATCGCGCGCGCTCCAGCCGGCGCGCGATGCGCTCCCAGTGCGTGCCCTCCCAGAAGAGCTTCCCGCAGCCGGCGCAGGCGAAGTACTCGTCCTTCCAGCCGCGCGTGCGGGGCGGGATGCGGTCGAGCACGTCCTCCTTGGCCACCGGCGCCAGCGCGCCGCCGCAGGCCATGCACCGCGGCTTTCGCCGGGGAAGGTCCAGGTCGCCCAGCAGCATGTCCACCTGGTCCGCGGCCGCGGGCGCGGTGGGCAGCCAGACCACGGGCACCGTCCCGTCGCGCACCACGCGCCTCGCCAGCACGCGCGTGTCGCCGGTGACCAGGGTCCGGCCCTCGGCGCGGGCGCGGGCGAGCAGGGCGTCCCCGGGGGCGCCGTCCGCTTCCGCCTCGTGCCCGGCCGCGCGCAGCCAGCGCGCCAGCCCGCGAAGGCTGCCGTCGCACAGGAACCGCGGCGGCGCGGCCGGGACCGTGCAGGCCCCCGTGACCTCCAGCCGCCGGTGCACGCGGCGCCGCGTCTCCCGGTAGAGCTGCTCGAGGGCGGCGGGCAACGGCACGCCCTCGCGCGCGGCGCGCTCGCGCGCGCGGCCCAGGAGCAGGTCCACGCCGAACTCCAGGCGCCGGGGGCGGACGCGGGCCAGGAGCACGCGGAAGCGATGGCGGTACCCCTCCACCAGCCGCGGCCAGCGACGTCCGTCCATGGCGTTGACCATCGTTCGACCGATAACCCCTTTACGCTACGATTCCTTCAGCCACGATGTCCGAGGGGTCGCGCTCCGAGATCCGCTTCGGCGAGTTCCGCATCCCGGCCGAGGTGGACCTGCTGTACAGGGGGGCCGCCGTCGTCCACCTCGAGCCCCGCGCCGTGCGCCTCCTACGCTACCTCGCCCTGCGCCAGGGGCGGGTGGTGTCCAAGAGCGACCTGCTCGACAACGTGTGGCCGGACGCGTTCACCACCGAGGACGTCCTCAAGAAGGCGGTCTCCCAGGCGCGGCGCGCGCTGGGGGACGACGCGCGCGACCCGCGCTTCGTGCAGACCTACCATCGCCGCGGCTATCGCTTCCTGGCCCCGGTGGTGGCCACGCCGGCCGCGGCCGCGGGGGAAGCCGCCACCGAGCACAACCTCCCTGCTCCCCTCAGCCCCTTCGTGGGCCGCGAGGCGGAGACGGCGCAGGTGGCGTCGCTGCTGCGCGCGGGCGACGTCCGCCTGGCCACGCTCACCGGCCCCGGCGGCGCGGGGAAGACCCGCCTCGCCCTGCGCGTGGCGGGCGAGCTGCTCGCGGACTTCCCGGGCGGCGTCTTCTTCGTGGCCCTGGCCCCCGTGGTGGAGCGCGACCTGGTGGCCCCCGCCATCGCGCGCGCCTTCGGGGCCACCGACGCCGACGGCCCCGCGCTGGACACGCTGGCCCGCCGCCTGGGCGGCCAGGCCGCGCTGCTCGTGCTCGACAACTTCGAGCAGGTGGTGGGGGCCGCTCCCGTCGTCTCGGAGCTGCTGGCGCGCTGCCCGGGGCTGAAGGCCCTGGTCACGAGCCGCATCGCCCTGCGCCTGACCGGCGAGCACGAGTTCCCCGTGCCCCCCCTGACCCTGCCCGACCTGGCGGCGGTCCTTCCCCGCGGCCACGCCGCGCAGTGCGCCTCGGTGGCGCTGTTCACCCGCCGCGCGGTGGCGGTGTCGCCGGAGTTCGCCCTGAGCGACGAGAACGAGCGGGCGGTGGCGGAGATCTGCACGCGCCTGGACGGGCTGCCCCTGGCCATCGAGCTGGCCGCGGCGCGGGTGAAGGTGCTGCCGCCCCCCGTCATGCTGGCCCGCCTGGAGAAGCGCCTCACCCTGCTCACGGGGGGAGCGCGCGACCTGCCCGCGCGCCAGCGCACCATGCGCGACGCCATCGCCTGGAGCCACAACCTGCTGGAGCCCGGCGAGCGCACGCTGTTCCGCCGGCTGAGCGTGTTCGTGGGCGGCTTCACCGCGGCGGCGGCGGCCCGCGTGTGCGGGGACCAGGACGAGGACGAGGCGCTGGACGGCGTCGAGTCGCTCGTCCACAAGAGCCTGCTCGGGCGCGACGCCACCGCGCGGGGGACGCCCCGCTTCGCCATGCTGGAGACGATCCGCGAGTTCGGCCTCGAGCGCCTGGCGGAGAGCGAGGACGACGGCCCCGTCCGCGAGCGGCACGCCGCCTTCTTCCTGGAGCTGGCGGAGCAGGCGGAGGAGGGCCTCCTCTCGGAGCGCGAGGAGGAGTGGCTGGCCCGCCTGGAGCAGGATCGCGACAACCTGCGCGCGGCCGTGCGCTGGTCGGTGACGGCGGCCGACCCCGCGCCCGGCCTGCGCCTGGCCGGCGCCCTCTGGCGCTTCTGCTACGTGCACGGGTACTACGGCGAGGGGCGCAAGTGGCTGGCCCCCATCCTCGAGCGGGGGAAGGGCGCCCCCGCCGCCCTGCGCACGCGGCCCACGGTGGGCGCGGGCGTGCTCGCCTTCCTCCAGTGCGACTACGGGGACGCGGTGGGGCTGCTCGAGGAGGGGGCGTCGCTGGCGCGCGCGGCGGGCGACCGCGCGAGCGAGGCCCTGGCCCTCCAGGCGCTGGGCAGCGTGGCGCGCGAGCGCGGGGACTACGCGGGCGCCGTCGCCCTGCACGAGCGCAGCCTGGCCACCTGGCGCGCGGCGGGCGACGAGCGCGCCGCGGCCCGGGTCATGAACCTGCTCGCCTTCTCCGCCTGGCTGCAGGGCGACCTGGACCAGGCGGAGGCGGTGTGCACGGACACGCTGGCCCGCCTCCGCGGCCTGGGCGACGAGGAGGGCATGGCCTGGTCCCTCGCCCACCTCGCCGCCGCCGCCCTCTACCGCGGCGACTACGCGGCCGCGCGCGTCCGGGGCGAGGAGAGCCTGGCCCACGCGCGCGAGGTGGGCTTCCGGGAGGCGGTGGCCTGGGCCCTGGACCTGCTGGGCAGGACGGCCCAGCGCGAGGGGCGCGACGCGGAGGCCGCGGGCCTGCTCCGTGACAGCCTGCGCCTGCACCGCGAGCTGGGGGACCGCTGGCGGATGGCCAGCGTGCTGGAGGCCCTGGCGGGGACGGAGTGCCGCCTGGGCCACCCCGACCGCGCCGGCCTCCTCCAGGGCGGCGCGCAGGGCCTGCGCGAGGCCGTGGGTACGCCGCGACCCCCCTGCGAGGGCCCCGACCACGAGCGGCACGCCCTGGCCGCGCGGCAGGCCCTGGGGGCGGAGGCCTTCGCGGCCCAGCTCGACCGCGGCCGGCGCCTGCCCCTGGACACGCTCCTGGCCACCGCCCTCGGCCTCCCCGGGGCCTGACCGCGGCCCCGAACCGGTCCGGCCCCGAATCGTCACGATTCGGTCACGACTTGCGGATCACCCCACCCTAGCTTCGCGGGCGACCCCTCACACGAGACCAGGGGACCCCACGAGGCCCCGGCCAGGAGGACCCGTGCGCTTCTGCGACTTCGACGCCGCGTACGTCGAGCGGCTGGTGGCGGGCGACGCCGCCACCGCGCGCCACTTCGCCGCCTACTTCGGCGAGCTGACGCGCATGATGGCGCGGCGCCGCCTGGGCGCGGCCCCGGTGGACCCCGAGGACGTCACGCAGGAGACGCTCGTCCGCGTCCTCGCCCTGTTGCGCTCCCCCCGCGGCATCGCGTGCCCGGAGAGCCTGGGCGGCCTGGTGGCCGGCGTCTGCCGGAACGTCATCCGCGAGATGGCGCGCGCGCAGCTCCGCGGCGGCGTCCCCGCCCCCGACGAGGAGCCCGCCGCCGCGGAGGAGAGCCTGGACCACCGCCTGGACCGCGAGCGGGCGCGGGACGCGGTGCGGACCGCGGTGGGCACCCTGCCCACGTCGGCGCGGCACCTGCTGGAGTCCGTCTTCCTCGCCGAGGACGAGCGGCAGGAGGTCGCGCAGCGCATCGGCGTCACCCGCGACTACCTCCGCGTGCTCATCCAGCGCGCCCTCCAGCGCCTGCGCCGCGCCTACGGCGCCGTGCCGGGCACGCGCGGGCTCTTGATCGGCCCCTCGCGGCTCAGCCCCCACGAATAGACGTCGTGGGCCAGGACCTCGGCCGCGGCCATCTCGTTGCCGTCCACGAGCATGGTGGCGGCCACCAGGCGGACGCCGTGGCTGTAGTCCACGTAGAGGGGGTCGTGGGCGTTGTCCGGTAGCCCGGGCCCGCTCTGGGCCTGGATGGGGACGCCGCGCTTGCCGCCCAGCCGGTAGAACCCGTAGAACTGCATCCTCTTCGGGTTGGGCCGGGCCGCGATCACCAGCACCTTCTTGTGGCCGGCCACCAGCGGCATGCCGCTCCGCCGCTCGACGCCCGCCCGCTTCATCTGCTGCCTGACGGCCAGGTCGTGCTCCAGGAAGGCACGCGCGGCACGTTGCCCTTCAACAGCTCGCCCACGATGACGTCGTCGCGCGCCTTGAAGGCCCCCGGGTCCTTCCACGTCTTGAAGCCGAGCTGCTCGGGCTTCAGCACGGTGAAGAGGACGCGGCTGCCCTCGCGCGTGTTCTCGCGCTCCGGGATC
>DATBIO010000148.1:0-4871 GCA_036556965.1 Vicinamibacteria bacterium | reverse complement strand
GCAGCGTGGAGCGCGTGACGCTGCTCGCCTGCGGCACGAGCTGGCACGCCGCCCTCGTGGGCAAGTACATGCTCGAGCAGGTGGCGCGCGTGCCCGCGGAGGTCGACTACGGCAGCGAGTTCCGCTACCGCACGCCGATCGTGGGCGAGGACACGCTGGCCGTGGCCATCAGCCAGAGCGGGGAGACGGCCGACACCCTGGCCGCCTTCCGGGAGGCGCGGGCCAAGGGCGCCCTCCCCATCGCCATCTGCAACGTGCAGGGCTCGATGCTCACGCGCGAGGCCGCGGGCACGCTGCTCACGCACGCGGGCCCCGAGATCGGCGTGGCTTCCACCAAGGCCTTCACCTCGCAGATCGTGGCCCTGGCTCTCCTCGCCCTCCACCTGGGCCGCCTGCGCGGGACCCTCTCCGCCGACCGCTGCCGGGGCCTGCTCGAATCGCTCTCGCGGGTGCCGCACTCCATGGAGAACGCCCTCCTCGCCTCGGGCCGCATCGACGAGCTGAGCAAGCCCCTGAGCAGGGCCTCCGACTTCCTCTTTCTCGGCCGCGGCATCAACTACCCGATCGCCCTCGAGGGCGCCCTGAAGATGAAGGAGATCTCCTACATCCACGCCGAGGGCTATCCCGCGGGGGAGATGAAGCACGGCCCCATCGCCCTCATCGACGAGAGCATGCCCGTGGTGGCGCTGTGCCCTCCCGGCCGGACCTACGACAAGATGCTCTCCAACGTGCAGGAGGTGAAGGCGCGGGGAGGCCGCATCCTGGCCGTGGTGGCCCAGGGCGACACCCAGGTGCGGGCGGTGGTGGAGCAGCCGCACGACATCATCATCGACGTCCCCCCCATCGAGGAGATCTGGTCGCCCCTCCTCAACGTCATCCCGCTCCAGCTCCTCGCCTACCACACCGCGGTGCGCGCCGGGCGCGACGTGGATCAGCCGCGCAACCTGGCCAAGTCCGTCACCGTCGAGTAGCGGCGCGCGCGCCCCGGGGGACGGCGCGCACGGGGGAGGTAGGATGGGTCCCGTGACGACTTCCCCCCCCGCGCACGAGACGGCCGCCGCCCGCCCGGACCTGCTGGAGGGGCTCAACCACCAGCAGCGGGAGGCCGTGCTGGCCACGGAAGGGCCGGTGCTCATCCTGGCCGGGGCGGGCAGCGGCAAGACCCGCGTCATCACGCACCGCATCGCCTACCTCGTGCTCGAGCGCGGGGTGCCCTCGGGCGCCATCCTGGCCGTCACCTTCACCAACAAGGCGGCGGGCGAGATGAAGGAGCGCGCGGAGCGCCTGGTGGGCGCGTCCTCCTTCCACGGCTGGATCTCCACCTTCCACAGCCTGTGCGTGCGCATCCTCCGCCGGGAGTGGGAGGCGGCCGGCCTGGGCAAGGGCTTCGTCATCTACGACGAGGACGACCAGGTGGCGGCCGTGCGCGAGGCCCTCAAGGCTCTCGACCTCTCCGAGAAGCTCCATCCGCCGCGGCGCCTCCTGGCCCGCATCTCCGCGGCCAAGAACGCGGGCCGGGATCCCGGGGAGGCGCGCGGCGACTCCGTGGGCGCGGCCCAGCTCGCCGCCGTGGCCCAGCGCTATGCCTCCATCCTGGCCGCGGCGGGGGCGCTCGACTTCGACGACCTCCTGCTGCGCACGGTGGCCCTCTTCGACGCGCGGCCGGACGTGCAGGAGGCCTGGCGCCAGCGTTTCCGGTACGTGCTGGTGGACGAATACCAGGACACCAACCGCGCCCAGTACGAGCTGATCCGCCACCTGGTGGGTCCCGCGGGGAACGTGACGGTGGTGGGCGACGAAGACCAGTCGATCTACTCCTGGCGCGGAGCGGACATCCGCAACATCCTGGACTTCGAGCGCGACTTTCCCGGCGCGCGCGTGCTGCGCCTGGAGGAGAACTACCGCTCCACCCAGTCCATCCTCGACGCCGCCTCCGCGGTGGTGGCCAACAACCAGCAGCGCAAGGGGAAGACGCTGCGCGCCACCCGTGACGGGGGCGCTCCCGTGCACCTGCACCGCGCCGGCGACGAGTTCCAGGAGGCGGCCTGGGTGGTGGGACGCCTGGGCCAGGTACCGCCCGGCGGGCGAGGGGCCGTGCTCTTCCGCATGAACGCGCAGAGCCGCCTGTTCGAGGAGGCCCTCCTGCGCCGCGGCCTGTCCTACGTGGTGGTGGGCGGGGTGGGCTTCTACGAGCGGCGCGAGGTGAAGGACGCCCTCGCCTACCTGCGCCTCGTGGTGAACCCCCGGGACGCCATGGCCCTCCGCCGCATCGTCAACGTGCCCGCGCGGGGCATCGGGCCCCGCACCCTCGAGGAGGTGGAGCGCGTGGCGGGCGCGGGGGCGGTGCCCCTCTGGGACGCGCTCTCCCGGGTGGAGGACGAGGGGCGCCTCCCGGCCCGGGCCACCCAGCCCCTGCGCCGCTTCCGCGAGCTCGTGGAGGGTCTGCGCGAGGAGGCGCCACGACTGACGGTGAAGGGGCTGATCGAGCGCATCCTCCAGGCCTCCGGCTACACCGCGGCCCTGGCCGCCGAGGACTCGCACGAGAGCCAGGACCGCCTGGCCAACCTCGCCGAGCTGCTCTCCGCCGCCGCCGAGTTCGACGCGCGCGAGGAGGGCGGGGCCCCCGCCTTCCTCGACCGCGTGTCGCTGCTCTCGGAGCTGGACGTGGCTCGGGGCGAGTCGCCCGTGGTGCTGATGACCCTGCACGCGGCCAAGGGCCTCGAGTTCGACTGGATCTTCCTGGCCGGGATGGAGGAGGGCCTCATCCCGCACTCGCGCAGCCTGGAGAGCACGGACGGCCTGGAGGAGGAGCGGCGCCTGCTCTACGTGGGCATGACACGCGCGCGCGAGCGCCTGCACCTCACCTTCGCCGCCAGCCGGCAGGTCTTCGGCCAGCGCCGGCTGGCCCAGCCCAGCCGCTTCCTGGAGGAGGTGCCCCGTACCGGCCTGACCGTGACCGGCGACGCGGCGGCGGCCACGCCGCCGCCCAGCCTCTTCGCCCACGCCCCGCGCCGTGCCCGCGCCGAGACGCCGCCGCCTCCCATCGACATGCAGGAGCTGGGCGCGCTGCGGCCGGGGGCCAAGGTGCGCCACCCGCTCTTCGGCACGGGCACCGTGCTCCGCAGCGAGGGGACTGGCGACGAGCTGAAGCTCGTCGTCTCCTTCGCGGGGATCGGGGCCAAGAAGCTGATGGCCCGCTACGCGGGCCTCGAGGTGCTCTAGGCGGGGCCGGCCTTCCCCCGTCCCCGGGGGCCGTCGTCGCCCCCGGGCGGGCGGTCGAGGACGGGCGGCGGATCAGCCCTGCTGGAGGCTCTGCACCACCCAGCGGCCGCGCGGGGCCGGACCGGAGTCGGACTTCACCTCGTACTTGCGCAGGGTCATGACGTAGGGCTGGCTCTGGCCGTCGATGCTGAGGTCCAGCTCGACCTTCTTGGTGACCATCTCGCCCTGGAGGCCGTCCAGGTTGGCCTGGTCGCCCACGGAGAGCCGCATGTTGCGCTTCTCCTTCTCCACGGCGTCCCTGGCCACGGCCAGCTGGCGCTTCAGCTGCCGGTCCTGCTCGTTGTACTTGTCCCAGTCGCCCGCCACGGCGGCGAGCTTGGCGGGGACGGCCTGCCCCTTGCGGCGTGCCTCGCGCACCTGCTCGACCAGGACGGGATCGAGGGTGCGGGCGGCCTTCAGGTTGTCGGCCACCGCCTTCTCCAGCTCCTGCACCTTGACCACCAGGGCGGGGAGGGCGATCTCGCCCTTCTCCTCCTCGTGCGCCTTCGTGATCTTCCAGCTCTGCACCGGCTTGTCGAAGTTGACGGCGGCGAAGCTGGACAGCGTCTGGTTGTCCTTCTGTCGCACGGCGTTGAAGTACTGGTCCACGACCGTCTTCTCGGGGCCTCCGCAGGCGGCGGTGGCGCCCAGGAGGGCGAGCGCGGAGAGAAGCGCGCGTCCCTTCTGCCTCATGCCGTCTCCTCCTTGCTCCAGGCGGCCCAATCGCTCAGGCCTCGGGACCGGGGGCATCTTCTTCGTCACGCTCGGCCAGACGTGCCACCGACACCAAGTGGTCGCCCTCTTCGAGCTGGATGAGGCGCACCCCCTGGGTGTTCCGCCCGATCATGGAAATGTCCGCCGTGTTGAGCCGGATGATCATACCCTTTTCGGTGATGAGCATCACATGCTCGTCGCCCTCCAGGCACTTGACCCCCACCACGGCGCCGTTGCGGGGGGAGCTCTTGATGTTGATGAGCCCCTTGCCCCCGCGGCTCTGCACCCGGTACTCGGCCATCTCCGTGCGCTTGCCGTAGCCGTTGGCGGTCACGGTGAGGACGGTGCCCTCCCCGCGCACCACCTCCATGCCCACCACCTCGTCCGCCTCCTCGAGCTCGATGCCCTTGACCCCGTAGGCGGCGCGGCCCATGGGCCGCACGTCGTCCTCCGCGAAGCGGACGGACATGCCCTCGCGGGTGGCGAGCATGATCTCGTCCTGGCCCGAGGTCAGCACGGCCTCGATGAGGCTGTCGTCCTCCTCCACCCCCAGGGCGATGATGCCGCCCGTGCGGGGGTTGGCGAAGGCGGCCAGCTCCGTCTTCTTGACGATGCCCTTGCGGGTGGCCAACAGCACGTAGCGGCCGGGCGAGAAGTCCTTCACCGACACGAAGGCGGCGATCTTCTCCGTCGCCTGCAGGTGGACGAGGTTGGCCACCGCCTTGCCCCGGCCCTGCGGCCCGACCTCGGGGATCTCGTGCACCTTCAGCCAGTACACCCGCCCGCGGTCCGTGAAGATGAGGATGTAGGAGTGGGTGGAGGCGATGAACAGCTGGTCCACGAAGTCCTCGTCGCGCGTGCGCATGCCCATTCGTCCGCGGCCGCCGCGCCGCTGC
>DATBIO010000147.1:0-28348 GCA_036556965.1 Vicinamibacteria bacterium | reverse complement strand
GTCGGCGTCGTAGAGCCCGAACGGCAGCTGCGCGGTGAGCGAGCAGAGGTTCAGCGCGTCCACCAGGGTGTTGACGCGGTACAGGGCCTCGCCCTTGAGGACGCGGCGGAGCAGGGCCTCGTTGGAGGGGCGGGTCTTGGTGGGGTCGAGGCCCAGCGCCTTGTAGAGGGCGCGCGCCTGCTCCACCCCGGGCACCTCGCCGCTGCGCCCCTCCCCGAAGCGCGCGCGCAACGCGCGCCCCGCGTCCTCCACGGCGGCGGCGAGGCCGTCGTCGGCCGCGCGCACGGCCAGGCCCTCGACGAGGAGGACGCCCAGCTTCACCTTGCCCGCCAGCGCCGGATCGATGCCCAGGTTCATCCCGCCTCCGCCAGGGGCAGGCGCAGCTCGGCACGGCAGCCCGCGCGGTCGCCCCGGTTGCGCAGGTCGAGGGTACCTCCGTGCGCCTCCGCGATCTGGCGCGAGAGCACGAGCCCGATGCCCGAGCCCTCGCGCTTGGTGGTGAAGAAGGGGACGAAGAGGTTCGCGCTCGGGGGCAGCCCGGGCCCCTCGTCCTCCACCCAGAGGGCCACCGACGCGCCGGACCCGTCCCAGCCCACGCGCACGGCCCCCCGCGTCTCCGCCGCCGCCTCCGCCGCGTTGCGCAGCAGGTTGATGAGGAGCTGCTCGAGCTGGGCGGGGTCCGCGCTGAGCACGACGGCGGGGCCGGGCACCACGTCCACGGCCACGCGCGCCTCCAGCCCCGCCACCCGCCGCACGAGGGTCCCCAGCTCCACGGGCTCGCGCTGCGGCGGAGGCAGGCGGGCCAGGCGCGCATAGGCGTCCATGAAGCGGCTCAGCGCCTCCGCGCGCGCGCCGATCACGGCCAGGCCCTTGCGCACGTCCTCCTCCCAGTCGGGCGGGCGCGGCTGGCGCTGCAGGAGCGCCTCCAGGCTGCCCGCCACCGAGCGGATGGGGGCCAGCGAGTTGTTCAGCTCGTGGCCGAGCACGCGGATGAGGCGCTGCCAGGCCTGCCTCTCCTCCGCGCGCAGGGCCCGGCTCACGTCCGACAAGAAGAGCAGCTCGTGCGGGCGCCCGCCCTGGCGGAAGTGGCCGCGCCGCACCTCGTAGCGGCCCGTGCCCCCGGGCAGGGCCAGCTCCACCACGGCGGGGGCCCGCGCGCGCAGGGCGGCGTCCAGCCAGAGCGCCTCCGCGGGCAGGGCCATGGCGCGCTCCGCCGGCCGGCCCAGCAGCCGCTCCCCCGCCCGGTTCACGAGGGAGAGCCGGCGCTCGCCGTCGAAGGCGAAGAGGGCCACGTCGATCTCGTCCATCACCTTGCGCAGGAGGGCGGTGGCCTCCAGCGCGCCCAGGCGCTGCTCCTTGAGGGTGGCGGCCAGGGCGTTGACCTCGCGCAGCACCTCGTCGAGGGCGTCGCCGCTGCGCCGCACGCGCGCGCGGAAGGAGAAGTCCTCCTCGCGCATGGCGGAGAGGAGGTTGGCCACCGTCTGCAGGGGGCGCACCACCGTGCGCCGGGCCGCCACCGCCGCCGTCCACCACACCGCGACCACGGCGGCGGCCACCGTCCAGGCCGTCTTGCGGGAGGCCCCGACCGCGGCCAGGAGGGCGAAGGCGGCCAGGGACCCGGGGAGGCCGGCCAGGAGGGCGAGGAGGAGGACCCGCCGCTCGTGGCCGAGGCGGTGCTCCCCGCTCAAAGCCCGTAGCGCTGGAGGCGCCGGTAGAGCGCGCTGCGCGAGAGGCCGAGGGCGTCGGCGGCGCGGCTCACGTTGCCGTCGTGGCGGCCCAGCGCCTTCTTGATGAGGACCTTCTCCACGTCCTCCAGGCTCATGTCCTCCAGCGATCCCCCGCCCGCCTCCGGGCCCGTGCGCAGGCCCAGGTCGGCGGCGCGCACCGCCGCCCCCCGGCTCATGAGCACGGCCCGCTCCACCGCGTGGTCCAGCTCGCGCACGTTGCCCGGCCAGGGGTGGGCGCGCAGCGCCTCCAGGGCCGGGCCCTCGAAGCGCTCCACCGGCTTGCGGTAGCGGCGCGCGTGCTGGTGGAGGAAGTGCTCGGCCAGGGCCGGGATGTCCTCGCGCCGCTCGCGCAGGGGCGGCACCGGGATCTCGATGGTGTTCAGGCGGAAGAGCAGGTCCCGGCGGAAGCGGCCCGCCGCCACCTCCTGGTGCAGGTCGGCGTTGGTGGCGGAGATCAGCCGCACGTCGGCCCGGCGCGTGCGCGAGGAGCCCACGCGCTCGAACTCGCCCGTCTCCACCACGCGCAGGAGCTTGCCCTGCAGGTTGAGGGGAACGTTGGCGATCTCGTCCAGGAAGAGGGTGCCCCCGTCCGCCACCTCGAAGCGTCCCACGCGGTCGGCCTTGGCGTCGGTGAAGGCCCCCTTCACGTGGCCGAACAGCTCGCTCTCGAAGATCCCCTCCGAGAGCCCGCCCGCGTTCACGGTGAGCAGGGGGCGCGAGCGGCGCGAGGAGGCGGCGTGCAGGGCGCGCGCCACCGTGCCCTTGCCCGCGCCGTTCTCCCCCGTGATGAGCACGTTGGCGTCGGAGGGGGCCACGCGCTCGATCAGCTCCAGCACGGGGCGCATGGCGGCGGAGCCGGCCAGGAAGGCGCCCGCGCCGTCGCCCCGCAGCGCGCTGTTCTCGGCCTCCAGCCGCTGGCCGCGCCGGAGCGCCCGCGCCAGCTCCACCTGCGTGCGCAGGATGGCGAGGAGGCGCGCGTTCTCCCAGGGCTTCTGCACGAAGTCGCGCGCGCCGCGCCGCATGGCCTCCACCGCCAGGTCCACGGTGGCCCACGCCGTCATGACCACCACGGGCAGGGTGGCGTCGGCCTCGCGCAGCCGGCCCAGCAGGTCGAGGCCCTCGCGCCCGGAGGTGGTGTCGCGCGTGTAGTTGAGGTCGATGAGGACGGCGTCGAGCTCCTGCTTCTCCACCGCGGCCAGCACGCCCGTGGGCGAGGAGGCCGTCTCCACCGCGTACTCTGACTTGAGGAGGAGGCGCAGGGCCTCGAGCACGTCAGGCTGGTCGTCGGCGACGAGGACCCGCGGCGCGCTCATGGACGAGGCCGAGTATAGCGAGCGCTACTCGTGCCGCAGCGCGCGCACCGGCTCCACCACGGAGGCGCGCCAGGCGGGCAGGAGGCTGGCGGCCAGCGCGACCACGGCCAGGAGGGCCGCCATGCCCAGGAAGGGCACGGGCGAGGTCGCGCTCACCGCGTAGACCACGCCGCTCAGCACGCGGGCCACCGCGCCGGCGAGGACGAGCCCGAGGGCCGCCCCCAGGGCGGCCAGCCCCGCCCCCTCGCGCAGGACGAGGGAGGCCATGTCGCGCGGGCGCGCGCCCAGGGCCATGCGCACGCCGATCTCCTGCGTCCGCCGGCTCACCGCGAACGAGAGCAGGGCGTACACGCCCAGGCAGGCCAGGAGGAGCGCGGCCAGGGCGAACCCTCCCATCAGCCGCCCGAAGAACGCCTGCTCCCAGGTGGTCAGCGCGCGCACCTCGGCCATGGTGCGCACGTCGTAGACGGGCAGGGACGGGTCCAGGCCGCGCAACGCCTGCCGCACGCCCGCCGCCACCTGTGCCGGCCTCCCCTCGCTGCGCACGATGAAGGCCATGGTGCGCGCCCCCGCGCGCGCGTAGGGCACGAACAGGTTCAGGCGCGACTGGTCCGTCTCCTCCCCGAACTCCTCGTACTGGATGTCGGGGGCCACGCCCACCACGCGCAGCCAGGCGGTCGTGCCCGCCTCCACCAGCCCGACCTGGCGTCCCACCGCGTCCCCCTGCGGCCAGAAGCGGGCGGCCAGGGCGCGGTTCACGATGACGACCCCCGCGCGGGCGTCGGCGGACTCGGCGTCGGTGAAGGCGCGCCCGGCCAGGAGCCCGGTGCCCAGGGTCTCGAAGAGCTCGGGGGTGGCGGCGATCAGGGAGGCCCCCGTCTCCTCCCCGGGCAGGGCCGCGCCGCCCTCCCGCACCACCCGCGCGGGGGAGCCTCCGTCGTCGGTGGGGATGCTGGTGGTGGCCACCGCCGCGCGCACGCCGGGCACCGCGCGCAGCGCTTCGACCGCGCGCCGGAAGAACGCCGCCTTCGCCTCCACCGCGTCGTAGGCGTCTCCCGCCAGGTAGAAGCGCAGGGTCAGGAGCCGCGCCTCGTCGAACCCGCTCGGCGCCGCACGCAGGGCCATGAAGCTCCGGATCATGAGGTTGGCCCCCACCAGGAGGGCGAGGCAGAGCGCCACCTGCCCCACCACCAGCACGCGGTCCAGGCGCCGCCGGCCGCGCCCCGCCGACGACCCGCGGCCCCCGTCGCGCAGGCCGGTCACGAGCTCGGTGCGCGAGGAGGCGAGGGCGGGGACCAGCCCGAAGGCGGCCACGGTGAGGAGCGACACGGCCACCGCGAAGAGGAGCACGCGCGCGTCCTGTCGCAGCACCAGCCAGTAGGGCAGCTCCTCGGGCCAGGCCTTCACCATCAGCTCCACGGCCAGCCTCGACAGGTAGACGCCGAGGAGGCCCCCCGCCGCGCCCAGCAGCAGGCACTCCACGAGCATCTCGCGCACCAGGCGCGCGCGCGTGGCGCCCAGGGCCGTGCGCACCGCCATCTCGCGGCGGCGCGCGCTGCCGCGGGCCAGGAGCAGGTTGGCCAGGTTGGCGCAGCCGATCAGGGTCACGAAGCCCACCGCCCCCATCAGCGACGCGCTGAGCGCGCGCTCGTCGTCGCCGACCACGCCGTCGCGGAAGGAGAGGACCTTGAGCCCCCAGCCGCGGTTCGAGTCGGGTTGCCTCCGCGCGATGCGCGCGGCCACGGCGTCGGCCTCCGCCTGGGCCTGGGCCACGCTCACGCCGGGGGCGAGGAGGCCGACGGCGTCCACGAACCGGCGGTCCCGCCGCCCGCCCTCGGTGCGGAAGGGCACCCAGAGGTCGTCCCGCTCGGGGAAGCGGAAGCCGGGAGGCATCACGCCCACCACGGTCAGGGCGCGCCCGTTGAGGTGGACGGGTCGCCCGAGGATCCCCTGGTCCCCGCCGAAGCGCCGTTGCCAGAGGCCGTGGCTCAGGAGGACCACGGACTCCTGGCCGGGTGGCTGCGCCTCGTCCTCGCGGAAGCCCCGGCCGAGCACGGGGGCCACCCCGAGGAGGGGGAAGAGGTCGGGGGTGACCGAACCGCCGTTCACGCGCTCCGAATCGCCGGACAGGGCGAGCGAGAAGTTGCGCCCGACGTGGCCGCCCACCGCCGCGAAGGTGCGGCCTTCCGCGCGGAGGTCCAGGAGATCGTCGTAGGCCACCGGGGAGTCCCCCCAGTCCTCGGCCTGCGTGGCGTGCGTGGCGTGGAGGGTGACCACGCGCGGGCTCCTCTCGCCGAAGGGCAGGGGCCGCAGGAACCAGGCGTTGACGATGGTGAAGACCACGGTGTTGGCCCCGATGCCCAGGGCCAGGATGGCCAGGGCGGCGGCCGTGAAGCCCGGCCGCTGGAGGAGCCCCCGCAGGGCGATACGCACGTCGCGCACGAGGTCGGCGGCCATGGGCTCCCTCCTCAGGCGTCGATCCAGCCGTCCCGGAGCTTGACCACGCGGTTGCCGTAGGAGGCGTTCTCCTGCGAGTGCGTGGCCTGCACGATGGTGGTGCCCTCGCCGTTCAGGCGCTTGAAGAGGGCCATGATCTCGCGCGCCTGGTCGGAGTGGAGGCTGCCCGTGGGCTCGTCGGCCAGGATGAGCCGCGGCCGCGCCACCACCGCCCGCGCCACCGCCACCAGCTGCTGCTGTCCCCCCGAGAGCTGGCGCGGGTAGAGGTCCTTCTTGCCCACGATGCCGAAGCGGTCCAGGGAGTCGGCCACGCGGGCCTGGCGCTCCGAGCGGGGCACGTCGCGGTAGGAGAGGGGCACGTCGAGGTTCTCCGCCACCGTGAGGTCGTCCAGCAGGTGGTAGCTCTGGAAGACGAAGCCCACGTTCTCGCGCTGGAGGGCGAGGCGCTCCTTCTTCCCCAGCTTGTGCACGGGCTGCCCGCGCAGCTCGTACTCGCCGGCGAAGTCGCTGTCCTGCAGGCCGAGCACGTGGAGGAGGGTGGACTTGCCCGCGCCCGAGGGGCCCATGATGGAGACGAAGTCGCCCTCCCTCACCTCGAGGTCGATGCGGCGGAGCACGAACACGCGTTCCGCGCCCTGGCGGAAGCTCTTCTCCACGCCCTTGAGCCGGATCATTCGCTGCGGAGGGCGGCCATGGGGTCGAGCCGGGCCGCGCGGTGGGCGGGCACGGCGCAGGCCAGGAAGGCGGCGGCGGCCAGGGCCACCGCCACCAGGGCGTAGGTGAAGGGATCCGTCGGCTCCACCTCGTAGAGGAGGCTCTGGATGCCGCTGCTCATGAGGATGGCCGCGGGCACGCCCACGGCCAGGCCGAGCACGGTGAGGGCCATGCCGCGGCCGATGACCAGGCGCAGCAGCTCCTGGCTGCGCGCGCCCAGGGCCATGCGTACCGCGATCTCGCGGCGGCGGCGCTCCACGGCATAGGCCAGCAGCGCGTACAGACCCTGCACGGCCAGGAGGAGAGCCGCGCCCGCGAACACGGCGAGGGCGAAGGCGCTGGCCTGCTGCGGGGCGATGGCCTCGGCCACGCGCTCGTCGAGGGTCTGCTCATCTTCCAGGGGCACGGTGGGATCCACCGTCCACACCGCCTCGCGCAGGCCACGGCGGAGGAGGCCCGCGTCGCCCCTGGCGCGCACGACCAGCGTGCCGAAACGCTGCCAGGGCTGGTCCCGCTGCACGTACGGCATGTACACGGCCTGCACGTCGCCCCCGGTCAGGGTCGTGGCCTTGACGTCTGCCGCCACCCCCACCACCTCCATCCACGTGCCCTCCGGCATCCAGTCGCGCCAGGCGATCCTCTTCCCGAGGGCGCTCTCCCCCGGCCACAGCTGGCGGGCGAAGCGCTGGTTGACGATGGCCACGCGCGGCGCGCCCTCGCGGTCGTCCGCCGTGAAGGCACGGCCCTCCACGATGGGGATGCGCAGGGCGCGGAAGTAGTCGCCGAGCACGGGGCGGGCGCGCGCCCCCGGCTCCTGGTTGGGCGGGAACTCGCGGTCCTGGACGAGGACCCGGTTGCCGATGCCGCCGCGCGGACTCAGGGGCGGCGTGGTCACGTAGGCCGCCGTCTCCACTCCCGGGATCTCCTGCGCGCGCTGCAGGATCCGCTCGAAGGCCGACGTCTGCGGTGCCTTCTCGCCGTAGCGCGACTCGGGGAGGATGATCTGCGCGCTGAGGACGCGGCTGGGATCGAAGCCGAGGGGGACGCCCTGCAGGCGCAGGAAGGTGCGCACGAGCAGGCCGGAGCCGATGAGCAGGACACAGGCCAGCGTCACCTCGGAGGCGACGAGCAACCCCAGGGTGCGCTGGCGCGCGCCGTCCCCGCCCATGACGCGCCCGCTCTTGAGGTAGGAGGCGGCCTCGCCCCGCAGCACGTGGATGGCGGGGATGGCGCTGAAGGCGAGGCCGGCGGCCACGGTGACGGCGGCCCCGAAGGCGACCACTGGCCACTGCACGGCCACCTCGGCCCTCCGCGGGAGGCCCTCGGGAGCCAGCGCGAGCAGCGCGTCCGTGCCCAGCCAGGCCAGGCCGATGCCGAGGGCGCCACCCATGACGGCGAGGCACAAGCCCTCCACCAGGAGCTGGCGCACGATGCGCCAGCGGCTGGCTCCGAGGGCGGCGCGCAGGGCGAACTCGTCCTGGCGCGCGGACGAGCGGGCCAGGAGCAGGCTGGCCAGGTTCACGCTGGCGATGAGGAGCACGAAGCCCACCGCGCCGCACAGCACCCACAGCGCGCGGCGGACGTCGCCCACCATGAACTCCACGAGGGCGATCGGCTCCACGATCTTGTTGCGGTTCGTCTTCGGGTAGGCCGCCTCCAGCTTGCGGGAGATGGCCACCATCTCCGCGCGCGCCTCCTCCACGGTGGCGCCATTCCGCAGGCGGCCCATGGCGTCGAAGTTGTTGGTGCCGCGCTCGCCCACCGCCCACGGCGTCACCACCGCCGCCGGCGTCCAGAGGTCCACGTCGTCCTGCAGGAAGTCGGCGTGCGCGGGCATCACGCCGATGACGGTGGTGGGGTTGTCGCTCAGGATGAGGGTCTGGCCGACGGCGTCGCGGGCACGGCCGAAGCGGCGCTGCCAGAACCGCTCGCTGATGAGGGCCACGTGCGGCCCGCCCACGCGGTTGTCCTCCTCCCCGAACACGCGGCCGAGCAGCGGGCGCACGCCCACCACCTCGAAGTACTGCGGCTCCGCCACCACGCCGCGGAGGCGCTCGGGCTCTCCCGACCCCGAGAGGTCGAAGGCCCAGGCGCGGAGGAAGAGGGCGATGCTCTCGAAGCTCCTGCTCTCCGCGCGCCAGTCCACGCCGTCGAGCAGGGACACGTCGCCCTCCCGCGTGATGAAGGCAAGGCGCTCGGCGCCGGGCAGGGGCAGGGGCCGCAGGAGCACGCCGTAGACGACGCTGAAGACGGCGGCGTTGGCCCCGATGCCCAGGGCCATGGTGAGCACGGCAAGGGCGGTGAAGCCCGGGCTGCGCCCGGCCAGGCGCAGCGCGCTGCGGATCTCGTGCATCAAGGCGTTCCTCCTATTCGGCGCGCAGGGCCACCAGGGGGTCGACGCGCGTGGCCCGCCGCGCGGGCAGGAAGCCCGCGGCCAGGGTGACCGCGGCCAGGAGCAGGACGGCGGCGGCGGCGGTGAGGGGGTCGTGGGGGGAGAGGCCGAAGAGCTGCGCGCGCAGCACGCGGGCCAGGGCCCAGGCCGCGGGCAGGCCCATCGCGATGCCCACCGCCGCGAGGAGGGCCACCTCGCGCAGGACCATGGCCAGCACCCGGCGCGCGGGGGCGCCCAGGGCCATGCGGATGCCGATCTCGCGCGTGCGGCGGGCCACCGTGTACGTCATCACGCCGTAGAGGCCGACGGCCGCGAGGAGGGTGGCCAGGAAGCCGAAGGCGGCGGAGAGCAGCGCGACCATGCGCTCCACGAAGAGCGACTCGCCGATGGTCGCGCGCATGGTCCTGAGGTCGTACAGGGGAAGCTGCGGGTCGAGGCCCTGGAGGGCGTGCCGGACGCCGGCGACCACCGCCTCCTCCGGCAGGTCCGTGCGCGCGTAGAACGTCAGCTGGCTGAGGTCCTCCTCCTGCATGTACGGGACGTAGACCGTGCGCGGGATGGGCGCGCGCAGGGTGAGCTCCCTGCCGTCCCGGACCAGGCCCACGATCTCGATCTCGGCCTTCTCGTCCCGCCCGAAGCCGAAGCGCCGCCCGACGGGGCTCTGGTCGCCGAAGAAGTAACGGGCGAAGGTCTCGTTGACCACGGCCACGCGCGGGGCGTCCAGGGTGTCGCTCTCGCGGAACTCGCGGCCGGCCAGGACCTGGACGCCCAGGGTGGAGAAGAACGAGGGCCCCACCCAGTTGACCATGGGGTTCATGTCCTCCCCCTCCTTGGCCCGATAGCCCTCCACCCTGACCGTCGAGTCCCAGCGGCTGTCCGTCATGATCGGGTTGACGGCCCCCGACACCGCGCGGACGCCGGGCAGGGCGGCGATCCGCTGCCGCGCGGACGCGAAGAACTCGCGCACGGCGGGCTGCGGGTAGCCGTTCAGCGCGGGGTCCACGGAGAAGGTCAGCAGCCGGTCGGCCACGAAGCCGGGGTCGAGCTGGCGCAGGTTCAGGAGGCTGCGCGCGAAGAGGCCGGCGCCCACGAGGAGGAGGAGCGACAAGGCCACCTGCGCCACCACCAGCCCCTTGCGCAGGCGGGCGGAGCCTCCTCCCACCACGGTGCCGGCCTCTTCCTTGATGGTGGCCATGGCCGGCCGGCTCAGGGAGAGCGCGGGCACCAGGCCGAAGAGGAGGCCGGTGAGCAGGGACATGCCCAGGGTGAACAACCCCACGCGCAGGTCGGGCGTGGTGGCCAGGCTCTGGGCCACGCCGGGGACGGGCAGGGCGCGCACGAGGACGTCGCTCACCCACACCGCCAGGGCCACGCCGAGCGCGCCCCCGAGGAGGGAGAGGACCAGGCTCTCGGCCAGGAGCTGCCGCACGATGCGGCCGCGGCTGGCCCCCAGGGTCAGCCGGATGGCCAGCTCCTTCTGCCGGCCCGTGGCGCGGGCCATGAGGAGGTTGGCCACGTTGGCGCAGGCGATGAGGAGGACCAGCCCCACCATGCCCATGAGCACGAGCAGGGGCGTCGTGACCTGGGCGCGCAGCGGCGAGAGGCCGCGGGCGGCGGGACGCAGCTCGAGCCTCTTGGCCAGGAAGCGCCGCTTGAACAGCTCGTTGCTGGTCTCGATGGTCTTGATCTCTTCCTGCAGGATGCCCGCGTAGAGCACGTCCAGCTTCGCCTTTGCCCCCTCCCGGGTCACTCCGGGGCGGAGGCGGGCGAGCACGTGCACCCACTTGCTGCGGCGGTTCTGGAGGTCGTCCAGGGTGGGCGTCATGGGCGCCTTCATGGCCACGGGCACGAACACGTCGGCCGACTGCCCCACCTCGACGCCGTGGAATCCGCGCTGGGCCACGCCCACCACCGTGAGGGGGTGGCCGTTGACGTTCAGCGCGCGGCCGACCACCGAGGGATCGGCCCCGAACCGGCGGGTCCAGTAGCCGTGGCCCAGCACCACCACGGGATGACCGCCCGGGTCGCGGTCGTCGCCGGGGCCGATCACCCGTCCCGCCGCCGCGCCCACCCCGAGCTCCTCGAAGTAGTTGCCGGAGACCAGCTCGCCCCTCACGCGCTCGGTGCGGCCACCCTGGGCCGCGCTCAGCGCCACCGGCGCGCGCGCCACCACGCCCTGCAGGACCTCGCCGCCGTGGTCGCGGAAGTCGCGGTACATGGGATACGAGAGCGTGTCGCGGCCCTCGCGGCGCCCGGAGTCCGCGCCCGGGCCCTCGATGAGGACCAGCTCCCCGGGAGCGCGCACGGGCAGCGGGCGCAGGAGGATCTGGTCCATGAGGGTGAAGATCGCGGTGTTGGCGCCGATGCCCAGGGCGAGGGTGAGGGCCACCACCGCCGTGAAGGCGGGGTTGCGCCCGAGGAGGCGCACCGCGTAACGCAGGTCCTGGGTCAGGTCGTCCATCGCGTCCTCCGAAGGTCAGTTCCCGACGAAGCGCATGGCTACTCGCTCCGCAGCGCGACGAGGGGGTCGAGGCGCGCCGCACGGCGGGCGGGGCCGAGGCAGGCCGCCGCGGCCACGGCGAGCACCACCAGCGGTCCGGCCACGAATGCCGCGGGATCGGCGGCGCCCAGGCCGGCGAGGAACCGGCGCAGCGCGGGCGCGGCCGCGGCCGCCACCGCGAGCCCCGCCCCCGCGCCCACCGCCGCCAGCTTCAGCCCTTCGCGCAGCACGAGGGCCGCCGCCTGGTCCGCGCGCGCGCCCAGGGCCATGCGCAGCCCGATCTCCCGCGTGCGCTGTCCCACGAAGAAGGCGACCACGGCGTAGAGGCCGGCGGCGGAGAGGACGAGGCTGAGGCCGGCCAGCACGCTGGCCGCGGTGGCCAGCAGGCGCTGGGGGGCGAGGGCGAAGCTGGCCGCCTCGCGCAGGGGCAGGTTGGCCAGGAGGGGGAGGTCGGGCTCCAGCGCGCGCACCACGTCCCGCAGCCGGGCGGCCAGGGCGCCCCGCTCACCGCCCGCACGCACGAACAGGGCCATGCCCGCGCCCGCGCGCTGCCGCGCGGGCAGGTAGACCTGCGGCCCGGGCGCCTCGCCCAGGCGGCGCGTGGCGTGGTCGGCCACCACGCCCACCACCTCCGCCCACTCGCCGCCCAGCTGGAGGCGGCGCGCCTCCGCGACCGCCGCCGGCCAGAACCGCCGCACGAATGCCTCGTTGACGATGGCCACGCGGGGCGCGCCCTCCCCGTCGCGCTCGTCGAAGTCCCTTCCGCGGCGCAACGGGATGCGCAGGGTCTCGAAGAAGCCGGGCGAGACCTCGTTGAGGTCCACCAGGAAGCCCTCCCGGGCCGGGCTGTCCACGCCTTCGACCTTCACGAACGCGCCGAGGCTGCCCAGGCTCATGGGCGTTCGCCGCGCGAGGGCGGCGCCCTCCACGCCGGGCAGCGCGCGCGCCCTCTCCAGCAGGTGGTCGTAGAACACGCGGCGCTGGGCCGGGCTCCGCCCCAGCACGCTCTGGTCGGCGCGCAGCGTGTGCACCTCGTCCACGGCGAACCCGGGGTCCAGGGCCTTCGCGCGGTCCAGGGAGCGCAGGAAGAGGCCCGCCACCACCAGGAGCGCCATGGAGAGGGCCACCTGTCCCACCACGAAGGCGCGCCGGAGGCCCGCGCGGATGGAGATGCCGAGGCCGCCGCCCTCCTTGAGGGCGGTGATCACGTCCAGGCGGGCCGCGGCCAGGACCGGCGACGCGCAGGCCGCCGCGCCCGCCAGCGCCGCGGCCAGGAAGGCGAAGGCCACCACGCGCCCGTCGAGGCCGAGGTCCAGCCGCAGCGGCAGGGAGAAGCGGGGCTGGAACTCCATCATCCGGTGCGACGCCCAGCGCGCGAGGAGGAGGCCGCCCGCCGCGCCCAGGGCCAGCAGCGGCAGCACCTCCGCCACCTGCGCGCGCAGCAGGTCGCCGCGCCGCGCGCCGATGGCCACGCGCACCGCCGTCTCCCGCGTGCCGGCGGCGGCGCGGGCCAGGAGGAGGCCGGCCACGTTCAGGCACGCGGCCACGAGCACGGCGGCGGCCAGCGCCTGGAGCAGGGCCAGGAAGCCGCGGACGGGGTTGAGCAACTCGTCGTCGAGGCCCGTGAGCGGCGAGGCATGGACGCCGCGTCCCGCGCCGAGATCGGGATGGGCGCGCGCGAGCGCGTCCATGGACGCGCTCAGCGCGGCTTGCGCGGCCGCCGGCGAGACGCCGGGAGCCAGGCGCGCCACCGCTTCCAGCCACAGGTTGTCGCGCGCCGCCAGCGTCTCGTTGGGCGCGGCCTGGGCCGCCATGGCCAGGGGCACGAACACGTCGAAGGGGAAGCCGGTGAAGTGGCCCTGGAACCCCGGCTCCGTCACCCCGACGACGGTGAAGGGGTGGCCGTTGACGCGCACGGCCCGCCCGACCACTTCCGCATCGGAGCCGAAGCGTCTCTGCCAGAGCCCGTGGCTGATCACCACCACCGGCGCGGCCCCCGGCGCGCCGTCGTCCGCCTCTTCCAGCAGGCGGCCCAGGTGCGCGCGCGTGCCCACGACGCGGAAGTAGTTGCCGGAGAGGAGCTGGCCGCCCACGAGGTCGGTCTGTCCGCCCGCGCCGAGGGTCATGCCCCGGCCGTTGAAGGCGGCGAGGTCGGCCGCCGTCGCCACCGCCTCGCGGAGGTCGCGGTAGTCGGGGTGGGAGAAGCTGGCGGAGGCGTTGGCGGGAGTGGTGTGGTGGACGTTGACCACGCGCGAAGGCTCCGCCACCCCCGGGATGGGCCGCAGGAAGACGGCATTGACGAGGGCGAACACGGCGGTGTTGGCGCCGATGGCGAGGGCCAGGATGGCGACCACCGCGGCCGAGAACCACGGCCTCCTCGCCGCCGCGCGCAGCCCCCGCCGCAGGTCGCCGAGCATGCCCGTCACTCCGCGCGCAGGGCGACGGCGGGGTCCACGCGCGTGGCCCGCCGTGCCGGCACCGCGCACGCGGCGGCGGCGGCCGCGAGCAGGGCCGCCGTGACCACCGCGAAGCTGAGCGGGTCCCATGGACCCACGCCCACGAGGAGGGCGCGCAGCGCGCGCGCGGCGGGCAGGGCGGCGAGCAGGCCGAGGACCACGCCCAGGGCCGCCACCGACACCCCCTGCCGCATGACCATGCGAAAGACGTCGGAGGCGGCGGCCCCGAGGGCCACGCGGATCCCGATCTCGCGCGTCCGCTGGCCCACGCTGTAGGCGAGCACCCCGTAGAGCCCGATGGCGGCCAGGGCCAGGGCCAGCACGCCGAAGACGGCGAGGAGGGACCCTCCCAGCCGCTGCGGGAAGCTGGAGCCGCGGGCGTGCTCGGCCAGCGTCCGCACCTCGTACACGGGGAGAGCGGGGTCCAGGCCCCGTACCTGCGCCGACACCGCCGGGGCCAGCGCGCGCGGGTCGCCCGCGGCGCGCACCAGCAGGGTGAGGGCCGCGTAGTGCTGCTGGAAGACGGGCACGAAGAGGTGGGGCACCGCCGGCTCGGTGAGCTGGCGGTCCTTGGCCTCGGCGGCCACGCCGACCACCGTCCACCACTCGCCGCGGCGCAGCTCCAGGCGGCGCCCGAGCGGGCTCTCCTTTCCCCAGTAGCGCCGGGCCATGGTCTCGCTCACCACCGCCACCCGCGGCGCCCCCTGAGCGTCGGCCTCGGTGAAGTCGCGGCCCGCCACCAGCCGCGCGCCGAGGGTGCGGAAGTACTCGGGTCCCACCGCGTGGAAGTGCGCCCACGCCGGCTGGCCGTCGGGCGCCGCGTAGCCCTCCACGTTGACGGTGGTGGTGGAGGTGCCTCCCAGACCGAGGGGCGCGCGGCGCGTGAAGGTGGCGCCGGTGGCGCCCGGCAGGTGGCGCAGCCGGGGCCACAGCGCGCGCCAGAAGGCGGCGCCCGTCTGCGGCGTGTACCCGCCGCCCTGGAGGTCGAGGGAGGCCAGGAGCACGCCCCGCGTCTCGAAGCCGGGGCTCAGCGTGTGCGCGCGGTAGAGGCTGCGCAGGAGCAGGGTGGCCGCCACCAGCAGCACCAGCGACAGCGCCACCTGTCCCGCCACCAGCGCCGCGCGCAGGCGCTGGCGGCCGCGCCCGCCCACCACCGCCGCCGACTCGTCGCGCAGCACGCCCGCCTGGTCGGCGCGCGAGGCCTGCAGCGCGGGGACCAGGCCGAAGAGGAGGCCGGTCCCGCAGGAGAGGGCGAAGGTCACGAGCAGGGCCGCGGCATCCACGCGCGGCGTCAGGGCGATGGGCAGGTCGCTGGGCGGGGTGAAGGCCATGAGCAGGCCCGTGCTCCAGGCCGCCACCAGCAGGCCGGCGGCGCCCCCGAGCAGCGCGAGCAGCACGCTCTCCGTGAGGAGCTGGCGCACCAGGCGCGCGCGCGACGCGCCCAGGGAGAGGCGCAGGGCCACTTCGCGCCGGCGGCCCGTGGCCCGCGCCAGGAGCAGGTTGGCCACGTTGGCGCAGGCGATGAGCAGCACCAGGGCCACCACCCCCGCCAGCACGAGGAGGACGGGCCGCAGCACGCGCGCGCCGCCCGTGGGCGTGTCCCAGAAGGTGTGCAGGGCCACGCCCCCGCCCTTGGGGGCGAGGCCGCCCTCGACCAGCCGGCGGGACACGGCCTGGAGCTGCGCCTCCGCGGCGCGGATGTCGGTGCCCGGGCGCAGGCGGCCCACGCCCGCCAGCCAGCGCGCGCCGCGCGCGGCCAGGAGGTCCCCGCCCCCTCGCAGCTCGCGCTGCATGGAGAGGGGCACGAAGGCCTCCAGGGCGAGGCCCACCACGCTGCCCCGGAAGCCGGGCGGCGCCACCCCGATGACGGTGAAGGGCTGGGCGTTGAGGGTCACCGCGCGGCCCACCACCCGGGGGTCGGACCCGAAGCGGCGCTGCCAGAGGGTGTGGCCCAGGACCACGTGGGGCGCCGCCCCGGGCCGCGCGTCCTCGGGTCCGAAGCCGCGGCCGAGCACCGGCTCGACGCCGAGCACGTCGAAGTAGTTGTCCGAGACGATGAGCGACCAGATCCGCTCCACGCGCCCGTCCACGCCGAGGCTGAGGGCCAGCTCGTCCTGGGCCAGCAGGCCGTCCAGGGCGCCGCTCTCGCGGTAGTCGAGGTACTCCGGATAGGAGACGCTGATGAAGTCCTCGCGCGGGTCGGTCACGGAGAAGGTCACCAGGCGGTCGGGATCGCGCACCCCCGGCAGCGGCTCCAGGAGGACCGCCTTCACCCAGGTGAAGATGGTGGCGTTGGCCCCGATGCCGAGGGCCAGCGAGAGCACGGCGGCCGCGGTGAAGGCAGGGGCGCGCAGGAGGGCGCGGGCGGCGTACCGGACGTCCTGCCAGAGGCCGCTCATGGCCGCCTCCCTAGGCGACGCCCACCGCGGCGGCGCGCGCCGCCTCCTCCTCGCTCACCACCCGCCCGTCGAAGAGGTGCACGGTGCGCTCCGCGTGGCGGGCGAAGCGGACGTCGTGGGTGACCATGACGATGGTGGAGCCGGCGCGGTGCAGGTCGCGCAGCAGCTCCATGACCGCCTCGCCGTTGCGGGAGTCGAGGTTGCCCGTGGGCTCGTCGGCCAGCAGCACCTTGGGCTGGCCCACCAGGGCCCGCGCCACGGCCACGCGCTGCTGCTGGCCGCCGGAGAGCTGGCTGGGCAGGTGCTTGGCCCGGTGCCCCATGCCCACGCGCTCCAGCGACCGCTGCACGCGCTCGCGGCGCTCGGCCGCGCCCACCCCCCGATACGTGAGGGGCAGCTCCACGTTCTCGTAGACGGTGAGGTCCCCGATCAGGTTGAAGCTCTGGAAGATGAAGCCGACCTCGCGGTTGCGGATGCGCGCGCGCTCGGCCGCGCTCAGCCCCTGCACGGGACGCCCGTTCAGGAGGTAGGCCCCTTCCGTGGGCGAGTCGAGAAGGCCCAGGATCGAGAGCAGCGTCGACTTGCCGCAGCCCGATGGGCCCGAGATGGCCACGTACTCGCCCTCGCGGATCTCCAGGTGGATCCCGGCCAGGGCGTGCGTCTCCACCTCGTCGGCGGTGAACACCTTGGTCAGGCCCTCGAGCTTGATCAGAGGCTCGGCGCTGCTCTCCATTGCCACTCCCTTCTCACTTGATCCGAACGCGGTCGTGGGCGTCCCAGGCCGAGGTGTCGGACAGGATCACCTCCTCGCCCTCCTTCAGCCCCGACACCACCTCCACCGTCACCACCGAGGCGCGGCCCAGCTGCACGGGCACGCGCACGGCCTCCGCGCCGCCGTCCTGCAGCCGGAACAGGCGCGTCGGCCCCTCCGTCTGCGCCTGGGCCGGCCGTCCCACGAAGAGCACGTCGGCCAGCCGCTCCAGCTCGATGGTCCCGTCCACGGTCAGGTCGGGCCGCGCGCCCTTGGGCAGCGCGCCCTCCAGGCCGAGGTCCACCGTCACCGTGCCGTTCTGGACGGCGGGGTCCACGCGCGTGACGCGCGCGGCCACCACGCCATTGCGCGTGTCCACGCTGGCCGACTGTCCGGGCTGGACGTCGCGGGCCTGGGTCTCCGGCACGCGGATGACGGCCTTGAGCCGCGTGGGCACGGCCACCCGGGCCAGCACGCCGCCGGGCGCGATCTGCTGGCCCACCTCCACCGGGAGGTGCTGCAGCACCCCGTCTATTCCCGCGCGCACCTTCAGGGCCTCGGCCTGGCTCCGGCGCAGGCGGGCCTGGCCGCGCCGCTGGTCCACGGTGGCGCGCTGCACGGCGAGCTGCGCCGCCACCGCCTCCACCCCGATGGCCAGCCGCTGCTGCTCGATGCCGTCGCGCGCCTGCAGCTCCTCGGCCGTGGTCTTGGACAGCTCGTGCGTGATGCCCGCGATGAGGCCCTCGCGCGCGAGCTGGGCGTCGGCCTCCGCGCGCAGGCGCGCCTGCTTGTACTCGGCCTGCACGCGCGCGGCGGCCGCCTGCTGGTCGAGGCGCTGGCTCTGCAGGCGCACCTTGAGCTCGGTGTACTGCGACTCCGCGGCGCGCGCCTGGGACTCCGCCTCCAGGGCCGCCATCTCCAGCTCGGGGTTGCTCATCTCCAGGAGCACGGTGTCGGTCTTCACCGGCGTGCCGGGCTGGACCAGGATGCGCTCCACGCGGCCCTCGGTGACGGCGGCGATCCACCGCACCTCCTCCGGCACCAGCGAGCCCAGGCCGCGCACCTGCCGCACCATGGGGCCGCGCTTCACCGTGTCCACCCAGATGCTCGCGCGCTCGACGGTGGGGGCCGCGGGCTTGAGCTGCGACAGGCCGAGGGTGGTGAGCAGCAGCGCGCCCACGGCGGACGCGGTGAGGATGACCCTCTTGCGTCGCCGGGCGCGTGCGAGGTCGGGGCGGGCGATGTCCATCGCGGCCTCCGCTAGATCAATCGCCGTACCAGCACCGTCCCTCGTCCGGAGGCCCGGCCCCTCAGTCACTTGCGGGCAGCTGGGCCCTCCCCGCGGCGCGCAGCGCGTCCGTGCGCGGACGTGCCCGTCCCATCAGCGGACAGTGGGGGCGCCGCCAAGGCGCCGCGCCTACTTCGAGGCGAGGAAGCGCACGAGGTCGTCGATGGCGCCGGTGGCGGCGCTGCCGCCGACGGTGTGGTGGTTCGCGACCACCGCGAACACCAGGCGCTCGCCGCGCCGCGTGGTCAGGTAGCCGGCGAGGGCGTTCGCGTGCAGGAAGGTCCCCGTCTTGGCCTGGACGCGGCCCTCCGTGGCCGGCCCCCTGAGGCGGTTGCGCAGGGTGCCGTCCACGCCGGCCACGGGCAGGCTCTCGCGGAAGGCGGCGGCCTGGGGATGGCGCGCCATGGCCGCGAGCAGCTGCACCAGGCCGCGCGCGGTCACGAGGTCGCCGCGCGACAGCCCGGAGCCGTCCTGGACCTCCCATCCCTCGGCCGCCACCCCCATCCGCCGCAGGAACTCGGCCACCGCCTCGTGGCCCGCCTCCGGCGTGCCCTGTCCCCGCCGGCGCGCCCCCAGCAGGCGGAGCAGCGTCTCCGCGTAGACGTTCTGGCTGGGCTTGTTCACCGCCACCGCCAGCTCCGCGACGGTCGGCCCCTCGTGTACGGCCAGCGGCCGGAGGCCGGCGGGCAGGGGGTCGACGGAGGTGGCCACGCCGCCGCTGATCGCCACGCCGCGCGCCTGGAGCGCCTCCGCGAGCAGGGTGGCCGCGTACCGGGCCGGGTCGGGGACGGCCACGCGCTCCTGCCACGGCGGCTGGCCCAGGGGATAGGTGCCGGAGAGCCGCACGGTGGCGCTGCCCGCGTCGCGGCGCAGGACGAGGCCGGGCGCCGTGCCCGGCGCGCTCGTCGACACGGTGGACGCCACGGCGTAGTGCGCGGTGGCCGGCGCGCGGTCCACCACCGCGGGGTCGCCCGCGCGCTCGCCCGCGCTCACGCTCACGCGCGCGCAGTTGTCCTCCACCGCCAGCGCGGAGACCTCCGCCCCGTAGCACCACACCAGGTCGTCCCACGTCCACCGCTCGCCGCGGCGCTCTCCGGGGAAGAGGCCCTCGTGGCCGACCAGGCGCCCCTCGATCCGGCGCACGCCGGAGGCGGCCACCGCCGCGGCCATGTCCGCGAGGTCGGCGGCGGTCAGGGTGGGGTCGCCGCGTCCGACGAGGTAGACGTCGCCCAGCACGCGGCCGAGGCCGTCGCGGCGGCCGGCGCTCTCCACCGTGGTGCGGAGGCGCTCGCCGGGCGGGAGCGCGTCGAGGGCGGCGGCCGTGGTCACGAGCTTGAGGGAGGAGGCGGGGTGCACGTTCCTCGCCTCGTTGCGGGCGTAGAGCAGCTTGTTGCCGGACAGGCTCCGGACCTCCACCGCCCAGAGGGCGGGGGCGAAGCCGGCGCGGTCGAGGATGCGGTCGACGTCCTTGCGCCAGGGGCCCGTGGAGACGTCGCGGGCCGCCGCGGGCGCGGCGAGCAGGACCCCCGTCAGCAGGAGGCGGCGCAACCGTCCCTCACCACCAGCCGAACCTCCTCCGCCAGCGTCGCCGCGTCGTCCACGGCCCGGCCCACGGTGGCCCGCGCCGGGTGGATGACCAGGCGCACCCGCCCGGGGCGCAGCTCGCGGAAGCGGCCGGGGGCCACGCGCTTGACCCCCGCCAGCGACACCGGGACCACGGGCACCCCCGCGGCCAGGGCGAGCACGAAGCTGCCCCTCTTGAAGTGCTGCACCGACTCGTCCGGGCTGCGCGTGCCCTCCGGAAAGACCACGACGCTGGTGCCGCGGGCGATGCGCCGCGAGGCCGACTCCAGGCTGCGCCGGGCGCGGAAGGGGTTGCCCCGGTCGATGCCGATGTGGCCGGCCAGCCAGAGATAGAGGCCGACGATGGGAACCAGGTAGAGCGACCGCTTGTGGATGATGCGGAAGTCCACGGGCAGGTGGCCGAAGACCAGCGGGATGTCGAGAGCGCTGCCGTGGTTGGCCGCGAACACGGCGGGACCCGGGGGCACGTTCTCGTGGCCCGCCACCTCGACGCGGATGCCCCACACGGCGAGGAGGGCCCGGCCCCACCATCCCGCCACCGCCCGCGGCCAGCGGCCGCGCCGGTCCAGGGCGGCGGCGGCCGCCGCGGCCAGGGCGGAGGCAAGGGTGACCGCGGCGGCCACGGGAAGGGTCAGGGCCAGCCGCACCACCGCGTGGTCAGTCGAGCTTCTGCGGGCGGTCGCCGGGGGCGGGCGGGGGTACGGGCCCCACCGCGGCCGTGGAGGGGAACGCCGCGGCGTCCGCGGCCACGGGAGCGGGTGCGGGCCCCGTCCCGTTCTCCCGGCGATCGCCCTCGCGCCGGTCGGGCAGGCGGAGGTCGCGCCCGTTGCGGAGGTCGCGCCGGTCCCCCGTCCGGTTGTCGCGGCGGGCGGCGTCGTCGGGGGGGGCCAGGTCCAGCCAGCGGCAGAAGATCATCTTGCCCGCGGTGGTCTGCAGCACGCTGGTGACGCAGACGTCGATGGTCTTGCCCAGCGCCTTCTTGGCCTGGTCCACCACCACCATGGTGCCGTCGTCCAGGTAGCCGACGCCCTGGCCCGCCTCCTTCCCCTCCTTGATGATGAAGACCTTCATCACCTCGCCCGGCAGCACCACCGGCTTGAGGGAGTTGGCCAGCTCGTTGATGTTGAGCACGCGCACGCCGCGCAGCTGCGCCACCTTGTTCAGGTTGAAGTCGTCGGTGACGATCTTGGCGTTCATGCGCTTGGCCAGCTCGATGAGCTTCAGGTCCACCTCGCGGACCTCGGGGAAGTCGGTCTCCACGATCTGGACCTGGACCCCGGCCATCTTCTGGACCTTCTGCAGGATGTCCAGCCCGCGCCGGCCGCGGTTGCGCTTGAGGGAGTCCGAGGAGTCGGCCACCTGCTGCAGCTCGCGCAGCACGAACTGGGGCACGACCAGGGTGCCGTCCACGAAGCCGGTCTCGCAGATGTCGGCGATGCGGCCGTCGATGATCACGGACGTGTCCAGGACCTTGTACTGGTGCAGGCGCGAGGAGTCCCGGAAGGCGGCGATGATGCGGGCCGGCTCGAACCACTCGCCCTTGTTGGCGCCGATGACCATCCCCATGTAGATGAGGAAGACCACGAGCACGGTGTGCAGGAAGTGCTCGCCGCGCAGCTCCAGGCCGCGCAGGGCGCCCCAGACCAGGCGGGCCCCGATGAGCCCGGTGACGCCCCCCACCAGCGCGCCCACCATGTGGTGGCCGGGGACGGCGCGGGTCTTCAGCTCGAGGGTGATGACGCCGACGGCGGTGGCCACGCCGAGGGCGAGGCCGAGCTCACGGCTCTCAAACGGGCTGTAGTGGTACCCCGCGTGCGCGAGGAGGCCGACGAGGAGGAGGCGGAAGAGGACGAGCCACATAAGGCGACCTCGGGGAGCGAGCCCGCGGGGAGGGCCGCGAGGAATGGATGGCGGGATGAAGCAGGTCCATTCGGCGCCTCATGATAGATCGGGGCGGGGCGGGCGGAAAGCGAGGCGCGTCACGCGGCGGCGGGGCCCGGGGGCGGGCGGGGGCGGCCGGAGTGGCCGGCGCCCCTTCCTTCCCCGCCTCAGGGCAGGGCGAAGAGGCGCTCCAGCGCCTCCTGGAGGTTGTGGACCCCGATCAGCTCGAGCCCGTCCGCCGCGTCGGGCAGGTTGCGGGCGGGCAGGATGCAGCGCTGGAAGCCCATCTGCGCGGCCTCGCGCACGCGCAGCAGGGCATGGCCGGTGGCGCGCACCTCCCCCGCCAGCCCGACCTCGCCGAAGAGCGCGGTGCGCGGCGGCAGCGGGCGGTTGCGGAAGGATGAGGCCACGGCGGCGGCCACCCCGAGGTCGGCGGCGGGCTCGTCCACGCCCAGGCCGCCCGCCACGCTCACGAAGACGTCGTCGCCGAGCAGCTCGAGACCCACGCGCTTCTCCAGCACGGCCAGCAGCAGGTTGGTGCGGTTGGGGTCGATGCCCAGCGACATCCGCCGCGGCGTCCCGAAGCTGGTGGGCGAGACCAGCGCCTGCACCTCCACCAGCACCGGGCGCATCCCCTCGAGGGTGGCCACCACCGCCGAGCCCGGCATCCCCTCCTGGCGCTCGGCCAGGAAGAGGGCGGACGGGTTGGCCACGGGGGCCAGGCCGCCCTCCGTCATCTCGAACACGCCCATCTCGCTCACGGCCCCGAAGCGGTTCTTGACCGCGCGCACGATGCGGTGGTGCTGGCGCTTCTCCCCCTCGAAGTACAGCACGGTGTCCACGATGTGCTCGAGCGACTTGGGGCCGGCCAGCGCGCCGTCCTTCGTCACGTGGCCGATGAGGAAGATGGTGATGCCGCGCCCCTTGGCCAGGAACAGGAGCTGGGTGGCCACCTCGCGCACCTGGCCGATGCTGCCCGGGGCCGACTCGAGCTTGGGCGAGTAGACGGTCTGCACGGAGTCCACCACCAGGGCGGCCGGCTTCAGCGTCTCGACCTCCTCCAGGATGCGGTCGAGCGCCGTCTCGCCCATCAGGTAGAGGGCCCCGCCCTCCAGGCCCAGCCGCTCCCCGCGCAGCTTGATCTGCCGCTCGCTCTCCTCCCCGGACACGTAGAGCACGGAGCCGGCGCGGCGGCCGAGGAGGTGGGCGACCTGGAGGAGGAGCGTGCTCTTCCCGATGCCGGGCTCCCCGCCGATGAGCACCATGGAGCCCGGCACGATGCCGCCGCCGAGGACGCGGTCGAACTCCACGATGCCGGAGCTCATGCGCGGCGCGTCCGCCACGTCGATCGCCTCGTAGGGCCGCGGCCGCCCGCCGGTGGCGGGGGCGTGCCCCGCGCCGCGGGAGCGCGCCGGGGCCTCCTGCCTCTCCTCCGCGAAGCTGTTCCACTCGCCGCAGTCGGGGCAGCGGCCGAGCCACTTCGAGCTCTCGAAGCCGCAGGCCTGGCAGGCGAAGACCGACCGCGACCGGCTGGGGGAAGGCGCGCTCACGCGTCCCCGATGCTAGCCGCGGCCCGCGCCCTCACGGGTCCGGCCGGGCGCCCGGCGCACGCGCGACGCCGCGGCTAGGGGAAGCGCGAGTCCACGCCGACCACGCGCCCGTCCCGGACGTAGACGCGGGGCACGCGCGGGCCGATGGCGGTGAGGACCTGCCAGGCGGTGGTGCCCGCGCGGTCGGCCAGCTCCCAGGCGTCGGGGGCGTCGCCCAGCAGCACGGCCTCGTCGCCCTCCCTCACCCCGGGCGCGTCGGTGACGTCGGCCATGGTGAGGTCCATGCAGACGGTGCCGGCCACGGGCGCGTCGCGGCCCCCGATCACGAACCGGCCGTGGTCGCGCATGCCCTCCGTGCGCGGCACCCCGTCCGCGTAGCCCAGGGGCAGGGTGGCGATGCGCGCGGGGCGGCGGGCCACCCAGCGGCCCCCGTAGGAGACGGCCGTGCCGGGCGCCACCTCCTTCACCAGCGACACGTCCACGGAGACGCGCATCACCGGCCGGACGTCCACGGAGGGGGCCAGGGGCCGCGGCCGCACGCCGAAGAACAACAGGCCCGGCCGCACCAGGGTGTGCGTGGGCCGGAAGAAGGCGAGGCCGGCGCTGTTGCAGGCGTGGATCCAGCGCGGGCGGACGCCGGCCCCGGCCAGGGCCTTCACCGCGTCGTCGAAGCGGTCGAGCTGCCGCCCGGTGGCGTCGGCGGACTCGTCGGCGGCGGCGAGGTGCGTCATCGCGCCCTCCACCGCGAAGCCGGCGCCGTCCAGCCGGCGCGCCGCCTCCACCATCGCCCCCGGGGTGAAGCCCAGCCGGCTCATGCCCGTGTCCACCTTGACGTGCACGGGAAGGGGCCGCCCGCGCAGGAGAGCCTCCACGCCGGCGGAGGTGGAGACCACGGGGGTCAGCCGGTGCTCGGCCAGGAGCGGCGCCTGGGCGCCCGTGAACCCGGCCAGGACCACGAGGGGCACGCCCACGCCGGCCCGCCGCAGGGCCACCGCCTCCTCGACGTAGGCCACGGCCAGCATGGGCGCGCCCAGCGCCTCGAGCGCGCGCGCCACCGGCGCCGCGCCGTGTCCATAGGCGTCGGCCTTCACCACGGGCAGGGCGGGCACGGGCACGGCCGCGGTGACGGCGCGGTAGTTGTGGGCCAGGCGGTCGAGGTCGATGCGCGCCCGCGCCGGGCGCAGGCGCGCGAGCTCCGTCATGGCCACAGGATGACCCAGCCGCGCCGCGGGCGGCGCGGGGAGCGCCCTAATAGCCCGGCATCAGGTTCTCGAAGCGCGTGAACTCCTTCAGGAAGGCGAGCTTCAGGGTGCCGGTGGGCCCGTTGCGCTGCTTGCCGATGATGATCTCGGCCACTCCCCGGTTCTCGTCCGTGGGCTTGTACTCCTCCTCGCGGAAGATGAACATCACGATGTCGCTGTCCTGCTCCAGCGAGCCCGACTCGCGGAGGTCGGAGAGCTGCGGCCGCTTCTCCGTGCGCGCCTCGGGGGCGCGGCTGAGCTGGGAGAGGGCGATGACGGGCACCATCAGCTCCTTGGCCAGGCCCTTCAGGGAACGGCTGATGGAGGCGATCTCCTGCTGACGGTTCTCCACGCGCGCGGAGCCCGTCACCAGCTGCAGGTAGTCGACGATGACCAGGCTCAGCCCGTGCTCGGCCTTCAGCCGGCGGCACTTCGCGCGGATCTCCAAGGGCGTGATCATGGCGGAGTCGTCGATGAAGATGCGGGCGCCGCTGAGGTCGGCGTAGGCCTTGGCCAGGCGCGCCCAGTCCTTCTCCTGCAGGTTGCCCGTGCGCAGGCGGTGGGAGTCCACGCGCGCGTCTGAGCAGAGCATGCGCAGCACCAGCTGCTCCTTGGCCATCTCCAGCGAGAAGATGCCCACCGTCTCCCCCGCGCGCAGGGAGGCGTGCTGCGCGATGTTGAGGCAGAAGGAGGTCTTCCCCATGGCGGGTCGCGCGGCCACGATGATCAGGTCGCCCTTCTGCAGCCCGCTGGTGCGCTCGTCGAGGTCCACGAAGCCGGTGGGCAGGCCGGTGACGAGGTCCTTGCTCTGGGAGAGCTGGTCGATGGTGCGGAAGCTCTCCTTGACGATCTCGCGGATCCCCACGAAGCCCTGGCGCACGCGGTGCTCGGCGATGTCGAAGATGGCCTTCTCGGCGCGGTCGAGGATGAGGGCGGCCTCGTCCTCCGCCTCGAAGGCGGAGTGCGCGATGCGGTTGGCGGCGTGGATGAGGTTCCGGAGGACCGCCTTCTCCTTGATGATGCGGCTCCAGTGATCGACGTTGGTGATGCGCGGCAGCCCGTCCACCAGCGAGGCGAGGTAGGCGGCGCCCCCCGCCGCCTCCAGGGACGACACGCGCAGCAGCTCGTCCTTGAGGGTGACGAGGTCGATGGGCTGGCTCTTCTCGGCCAGGCCGGCCATGGCCTCGAAGATGCGGCGGTGCGCCTCGCGGTGGAAGTCGTCGCGGGCCAGCACCTCCGCCGCGGAGTTGAAGGCGGCGTTGTCCACCAGCACCGCTCCCAGCACGGTCCGCTCCGCCTCCACGTTTTGCGGAAGCGTGCGCTCCTTCAGGACGATGTCTGTAGCCACGGCGGGGAACGGATTATAGCCGCGGGCCGGGCCGGGGGAGGGCCCGATCTCGAGGCGCGGAGGCGGGCACGCCCGGCGGGGCGAAGGACGAAGCGGGCGTCACCAGGACGCCCGTCTCCACGCAGGCCGGTCCGCGGACCGCTCAGCCTTCCTTGCTGACCAGGACCTTGAGGGTGGCGCTGACCTCGGGGTGCAGGCGGATGCGCACCTCGTGGTCGCCGAGCCTCTTGATGGGGTCCTCGAGCTGGATCTTGCGCTTGTCGATCTCCACGCCCTTGGTCTTGAGCCACTCCGCGATGTCCCCGGAGGTCACGGAGCCGTAGAGCACGTCGTTCTCTCCCACCTTGCGCGGGGCGATCATGCGCATTCCGGAGAGGCGCTGGGCCAGGCCCTCGAACTCCGCCTTCTCCTTGGCCGCGCGCGCCTCGTGCACCTTGCGCTCGCGGTCGATCATGGCCTTGTTGCCGGCGGTGACGGCCAGGGCCAGCCCGCGCGGGAGCAGGTAGTTGCGGCCGTAGCCCTCCGCCACCTTCACCACTTCCCCGCGCCGCCCCAGCTTGTCGACGTCCTCTCTCAGGATGACTTCCATGACTCCCTCTAGACTTCGGCCGCGGGCGGCACGTCCGCCCACTTCCGGAAATTGAACCATTGGTCGAAGAGGCCCAGCAGGGCCAGGATCTGGGGCGCCCACGGGTTGGCCAGCACCAGGAGCAGGACGGCGCCGCGCAGGAGCGGCGGCGCGGCCAGCCGGCGCGCGTAATAGACGACGACGGCCAGGCCCTGCAGGGCGAAGAAGAAGGCCAGCACGAGGAGGCCGTTGTAGCCGAAGGGCCGGAGGAGGGGCGACACCACGGTCGCCCCGCAGGCCACGAAGGCCACGGCCAGCGCCAGCGGCCAGCGCAGGCTCTCCAGCTCGCCGCCGTCGAGCCATCCGGGGTCCCGGCGCAGGAGGTAGGCGCGCAGCAGGAGCGCGTTCACCATCACCAGCACGGCGGCGAGGATGACGTAGGCGGCCGGCCAGACGACCTGCATGGCCTGGTGGAGGGCGGTGAACTGCTCCATCCACGCCTCCAGGTGCTCGGCGGGAAGGCCGGCCTTGCGCACCTCGTCCTGGAAGGCGGCGGACGTGTAGTAGACGAAGGGCTCCAGCGCGCGCCGCATGAGCGCCTCGTGCGCGAAGAAGAGGGTGGCCGCGAGCAGGGAGCTGATGTGGAAGAAGGCCCAGCCGCAGCCCTTCAGGAGGCCGCGGCCGCGGGCCATGGCCTCGCCCATCAGCAGCCCGGGCACGGCCAGGACGAGGGCGAAGAAGAGCGCCCGTCCCGGGCCCAGCACCGCGGCCAGCAGCGCCGCCGCCGCCAGCGCCGATCCCCCCGCCGAGGCCGCGCTGCTGCGCAGGCGCTGCAGGGCCAGGGGGAGCGGGCAGACGACGACCAGGGGCACGGCGGCGGGCACGAAGACGGGGAGCGCGAACAAGCCGGCGGACGCCCCCGCCGCCAGGAGGACCCCCTCCGTCCTGGGCTCCGACCGCCGCTGGGCGCGGACGCGCGTTTCCATCTTGGATGCCATGGCGGCGGCCCTGCGGCCGCCGCTCAGGCTTCAGTCGGCCGCGTACGGGAGCAGGGCGATGCTGCGCGCCCGCTTGATGGCCTGCGTGAGCTTGCGCTGGTGCTCCGCGCAGGTCCCGAACATGCGACGCGGCAGCAGCTTGCCCCGCTCCGGCACGAACGGCGAGAGCAGCTTCAGGTCCTTGTAGTCGATGTAGTCGATCTTGTCCGCACAGAACTTGCAGACCTTGCGGCGGCGGAACATCGGCCGGCGCTGTCCCTGCTGCTTGTCGCCGTTCTTCTTGTCGCGCCCGCGTCCGCCGGAGCGCCCTTGTCCGAATGCCATGTCTAGACCTCCACCCCGTCAAAGCGATCGTCCTCGGTTTCGTCGGCATCCATCGCCGAACGTCCTTCGCCCGGCTGACGCACCGGCGGCAGGCCGCGCTTGACGCGGCGCCGCTCCGACTCGCTCTGACGCTTGGTGCGCGTCCGCTCGACGACCTTCTTCTCCTCGTCGACACGCACGATCATGTGGCGCACGACCAGATCGATCACCTTCAGCCGGCGATCGAGCTCCTTCATCAGCTCGCCGGAACCGTTGATCACTTCCAGGACGTAGACGCCTTCCTTGTAGGGACCGATCTCGTAGGCCAGCTTGCGCCGTCCCCAGTTCTCGGTCTTCTCGATGTGCCCGGTCAGGCGGGAGACGATCGCCTGCACCTGATCGTGCAGCTCGGTGACCTGCTGCTCGGTGGTCTCGGGCGGAAGAATGTAGATGAGCTCGTACTGTCGATCGGTCATTGCTGCTCCTTACGGACACTGGCAGGCCGGGTGGGCCCGACCGCAAGCGGCCACCCGCAGGTGGCAAGGTTGTGCGCGCCGCGGCGCGCTATTCGGTTGTCGCCCCCGACTTCGCTCAGCACGACGCCAGGGCTACTCGGTCGTCGCCGGATCGCCGCCGTTATAGGCATTCATCACCGCCTCGATCCCTGACGTGATGAACATCTGCGCCGCGTCGGCGGCGCGTGCCGTCATTCGCTCGACCTCAGCCGCCTCGTCGGCATCGAAGCGCGCCAGCACGTGATCGGCAAGGTCGCGACGCTGGTCGCCGCGCCCGACACCGATGCGCAGCCGCGCGAACTGATCGCCGAGCTGCGCGATCACCGATTTCAGGCCGTTGTGGCCGCCCGCCGAACCGCGCGC
>DATBIO010000146.1:0-23943 GCA_036556965.1 Vicinamibacteria bacterium | reverse complement strand
GCCCCGCACCAGCCCCTGGCGCTGGCCGCTGCTGCTGCTGGTTCCTGCCCTGCTCTTCCTGGGCTCCTTGTACTTCCTTCAAGTGCGCTCGGCCATGGGCGCGCCCGAAGTGGAGACGGCGCGGCCCAGCGTCACCCAGGCGGGAAGCGCCGCCGCCGGCACCCCGATCCTCACCGCCTCCGGCTACGTGGTGGCGCGGCGGAAGGCCGTGGTCTCCGCCAAGATCCAGGGCCGCCTCGCCGAGCTGTGGGCGGAGGAGGGCACGCGGGTGCGCCAGGGCCAGCTGGTGGCGCGGCTGGAGAGCGCCGAGTACCAGGCCGCGCTGGCGCGCGCGCGGGCCCAGGTGGCGCGCATGGAGGCCGACCTCGAGGAGAGCCGGCGCCTGCTGCGCCAGGCACAGAGCCTGAGCGAACAGCAGATCATGGCCCGCGACCAGCTCGAGGCCGCGGAGAACCGGGTCAAGGTCGGGCTGGCCGCCCTCGCCCAGGCCCGCGCGGACGTGGACTTCGCCGCGGCGCAGCTCGCCAATACCCGGATCGAGGCCCCGTTCGCGGGCACGGTCGTCAAGAAGATGGCCGAGGTGGGGGAGAGCGTGGCCCCCATCCCGCCGGGCGTGAACATCTCCACGTCGTCGGGGGCGGTGGTGGCGCTGGCCGACCTCGACACCCTGGAGGTGGAGGCCGACGTCAGCGAGTCGAACGTGGCGCGCCTGGGCCCGGACCAGCCGGCCGAGGTCACGGTGGAGGCCTTCCCCGACCGGCGCTACCGCGCCGTGCTGCGCCAGGTGATCCCGACCGCGGACCGCACCAAGGCCACGGTGCAGGTCAAGGTGACGATCCTGGAGAAGGACCCCGCCCTCAAGCCGGAGATGAGCTCCAAGGTGACGTTCCTGGAGAAGGAGCAGACGGCGGCGGCCAGCGCGACGCCCGCCGCTCCCGTCGTCTCCGTGCCCGCGGCGGTGCTCGTACAGCGCGAGGGCCGGCCGGTGGTGTTCGAGCTTCAGGAAGGCAAGGTCCGCGCGCGGCCGGTGGTGCCCGGGCCCGAGCGGCAGGGGCAGGTGGAGGTCCGGTCGGGCCTCGGCGGCTACGAGACGCTGGTGGTGCGGCCGCCGGATTCCCTGAAGGACGGTGACGCGGTGAGGGTGAAGAAGGGATGAGCGCACAAACGGTACCGCAGCCCACGGAGGCGCCGCAGACGATGGTGGAGGTGGAGAACGTCCGCAAGGTCTACCGCCGGGATTCCCAGGAGCTGGTCGTCCTGGACGGGGTCAGCCTGCGCGTGCCCGCCGGCGAGTTCGTGGCCCTCATGGGGCCCTCGGGGTCGGGGAAGACCACGCTCCTCAACCTGATCGCCGGCATCGACCGGCCCACCTCGGGCCGCGTCACCGTGGCCGGCACGGACGTGACCGGGCTGTCGGAGAGCGCGCTGGCGCGCTGGCGGTCGCGCCACGTCGGCTTCATCTTCCAGTTCTACAACCTGATCCCCGTCCTCTCCGCGGTGGACAACGTGGAGCTGCCCCTGCTCCTCACCTCGCTCTCCAAGAAGGAGCGGCGCGAGCGCGCCCTCACCGCCCTGAAGGTGGTGGGCCTGGCCGACCGTGCCGCGCACCACCCGCGCCAGCTCTCGGGCGGCCAGGAGCAGCGCGTGGCCATCGCGCGCGCCATCGTCGGCGACCCCTCGGTGCTGGTGGCGGACGAGCCGACGGGCGACCTCGACGCGCGCAGCGCGCACGAGATCCTGGACCTCATGGCCACCCTCAACCGCGACTTCCACAAGACCATCGTCATGGTGACCCACGACCCGCGCGCCGCCGAGCGCGCCCACACCCAGCGCCACCTGGAGAAGGGCGTGCTCACGGCCTGAGGCCTCCCCCCGGAGGGTGAGATGAAGTTCCTGCCTTTCGTGGTGAAGCACCTGCGGCGGAACTGGGTGCGCACGGCCAGCACCGTCCTGGCCATGGCCGTGTGCATCTTCCTCTTCTGCACCCTGCGCTCCGTGCTCACCGCCATCGACGCGCTGCTGGAGGCGAGCAGCGCCTCCCGCCTGGCCACGCGCCACGCGGTGAGCCTGGTCTTCAACCTCCCCCTCGCCTACGGCCCGCGCATCGCCTCGGTGCCGGGGGTGAAGCGGGTGGCGGTGAACTCCTGGTTCGGCGGCTCGCTGCCCGCCAAGAAGGAGGGCAAGGCCGAGGGCGGCGAGGGCTCCACCACCGACTGGAGCAACTTCTTTCCCAACATGGCGGTGGAGGCGGAGCCCTTCTTCGCCATGTACCCCGAGTACCAGGTGGCCCCCGACCAGTTCCAGGCCTTCCTGCAGGACCTGCAGGGCTGCGTGGTCGGCCGCAAGCTGGCCGACCGCTTCAACTGGAAGGTGGGCGACCACTTCTTCCTGGAGAGCTTCATCCCTCCCTACCGCAAGCGGTCCGGCCCCTTCGAGTTCGTGGTGCGCGGGATCATCGACACCGACCGCGGGAAGTACCCGAACACGGACCTCAACGTGATGTACTTCCACTACAAGTACCTGCGCGAGGGCTCCGGCCGTCCCCTGGGCGCGGGGACCTACTGGGTGGAGATCGAGGACCCCGGCCAGGCGGCCGCGGTGAGCCGCGCCATCGACGCCCTCTTCGAGAACAGCGACGCGCAGACGCGCACGGAGACGGAGCAGGCCTTCGCCGCCGGCTTCATCTCCATGGCCGGCAACCTCGCCCTCCTCCTGAACACCATCGCCATGGCCGTGAGCTTCACCATCCTCCTCGTCACCGCCAACACCATGAGCATGGCCGTGCGCGAGCGGCGCACGGAGATCGCCGTGCTCAAGACGCTCGGCTTCTCCAGCGGCCAGGTCATGGGCCTGATCGTGGCGGAGGCCATGACCCTGGGCGTGCTCGGGGGAGCCCTGGGCATCGGGGGGAGCAAGGCCCTGGTGTGGCTGCTCACGACCACCCCCGGGATCAAGGACATGCTGGCGGGCCTCGGCCTCTCCGAGCTCGACATCCAGCCCGCGGTGGCGGCCATGGGCTTCGGGGTGGCCCTCTTCCTCGGCTTCGCTGCCGGCTTCGTGCCCGCCTGGAACGCCTACCGGGCGCGCATCACGGCCATGCTGAGGCCGGCGTAGGAGGCGGGGTGGCCCTTCCCATCACGTACAACATCCGCAACGTCAAGGTCCGCTGGCAGGTCACCCTGCTGGCGGTGGTGGGCATCGCCCTGGTGGTGGCGGTTTTCGCGGTGCTGATGTCCATGTCCGCCGGCTTCGCCAAGGCCCTCCGTTCCACCGGCCGCCCCGACAACGCCATGATCGTGCAGCGGGGGTCGGCCTCCGAGCTGACCTCGGCCGTCTCCCTGGACAACCGCAACCTGATCGTGGTGAACGACGCGGTGGCGCGCGGCGGCGACGGGCAGCCGCTGGCCTCCTGGGAATGGGTCATCGTCCTCAGCCTGCCCAAGAAGGACGGCGGCGACCCCACCAACGTCACCCTGCGCGCGGTGACGCCGCGGGCCTTCGAGGTCCGCGGCGGGATCGAGGTCGAGCAGGGCCGCCGCTTCACCCCGGGCCTGGACGAGGTGATGGTGGGCCGGCGCATCGCCGAGCGCATCCGCGGCCTCGAGCTGGGGGGGACCGTCGACTACCAGCGCAAGCACTTCAAGATCGTGGGCATCTTCAGCGCGGAGGGCGGCGCCTTCGAGAGCGAGATCTGGGGCGACTTCGACACCTTCGGCGCCACCTTCCAGCGGGGGGCGGGATCGAACTCGCTGGTGGTGCGCCTCAAGGACCCCGGACAGGTGGAGGGCCTCGACCGCTGGATCCGCGCCCAGCCGCAGATGCAGCTCCAGGCCGTCTCCGAGCGCAAGTACTACGAGGACCAGGCCGGCCCGCTGGCCCGGATCCTGCGCAGCCTGGCCGCCCTGGTGGCCGTCGTGATGGCGGTGGGCGCGGTCTTCGGGGCCATGAACACCATGTACGCGATCGTGGCCGCGCGCACGCGCGAGATCGGGACCCTGCGCGCGCTCGGCTTCTCGCGGCGCTCCATCCTCGTCTCCTTCGTGCTCGAGTCGGTGGTGCTGGCGGCGGTGGGCGGGGCGCTGGGTTGCCTGGTGGCGCTGCCCGCGCACGGGTTCTCCACCGGCACCGGCCAGACCCAGAGCTTCTCCGAGATCGCCTTCGCCTTCCGCATCACCCCCGAGATCATGGCCGCCGGCCTGGTCTTCGCCGTGGTCATGGGCGTGGTGGGCGGCCTGCTGCCCGCCCTCCGCGCCGCCCGCCTGCCCATCACGAGCGCGCTCAGGGAGGCGTGAGCGGGCCCGCGCGGCGGGCCCTCCTTCTCACCGGCCTCTACCTCCTGGTGGCCGGCGCCCTGGCCGCCCACCACGAGATGTGGCGGGACGAGCTGCGCGCCTGGAGCCTGGTGCGGCAGACGGGCGACCTCGCCACGCTCGTCCGCGCCCTGGCCTGGGAGGGCCATCCCCCGCTGTGGTACCTGCTGCTCACGCCCCTGGTCCGCCTCGGGATGCCTCCCTGGAGCATGCAGGCCCTGAACCTGGTCCTGGCCGCGGGCGCCGTCTTCGTGCTCGCGCGCTGGGCCCCCTTCTCCTGGCCCGTCAAGGCCCTCCTCGCCGCCGGCTACTACTTCCTCTACGAGTACGCGGTGGTCTGCCGCAGCTACGCGCTGGGCATGCTCCTGTTCTTCGGCGCCGCCGCGCTGTTCCCGAGGCGCCGCGAACGGGCCGTGACCCTGGGCGCGCTCCTCTTCCTCGCCGCCTGGACCTCGGCGGTGGCCGCGGTGCTGGCCCTGGCCGTCGCCGTCGCGGTGCTGGTGGAGGCGGCGGTCGCCCCGCCACCGGCGCGCGCGGGAGAGGGCAGGGCCGCCACGGTGTCCGCCGCCCTCGCCGTGGCCGGCGCGCTCACCGCGGCCGTGATCGCCTGGCCGGCGCCCGACCTGGGGCTGGCCGCGGAATGGTACACGGGCTGGGACGTCGACCGGGTCACGCGTGTCTCGGCCCGGCTGGCCACGGGCCTGCTTCCCGTCCAGCTGCTGAACCCGGACTCGTGGAACAGCAGCGCCCATCCCGAGCCCGTCCCCGGCTGGCCGCTGCCCGCGGCGCTGCTCCCCGTGCTGGCGGTGGGCGCCGCCCTCCCCCTCGCCCGGCGGCCCGCCGCCTTCGCCCTCTTCGCGTCCGCCACCGCCGGCCTGCTCACCCTCTTCTACGTGAAGTACCACGGCTTCTCCTGGCACTACGGGCACTGGCTGCTCGCCCTCGTCCTCGCGGCGTGGATCGCGCCCGGCGCCTCCGGACGCCCGCTGGCGGCGTGGGCCCGCCGCGCCGCGCGCGCGGGAGCCCTGGCCCTGCTCGTCCTGCAGCTGCCCGTCACCCTGGTCGCGGCCGGGCGCGAGGTCGCGCGGCCGTTCTCCTGCGGCCTCGCCGCCGCGCGCTACATCGAGCGCACGGGCCTGGCCGACCGGCTGATCGTCGGCGAGCAGGCCGACGCGGTCAGCACCGTGGCCGGCTACCTGGGGCGCCCCGTGTACTACCCGCGCGAGCGGCGCTTCCGCCTGGTGCCCACCTGGGACGCGAGCTGGCGGGCTGCGTCGCACCCGGAAGCGGTGGTGGCGAACGCCCTGCGGCTGGCGCCGCCCGCAGGCGGGCAGGTGCTGCTCGTGCTGAACGAGCCGCTGGGTCGGAACCGGCGGCGGAACCTCGGCCTCGTGGAGCGGGCGCGCTTCACGGGCGCCATCGTCAACGACGAGGACTTCTTCCTCTACGAGGCCGCGCCGCCCTGACCGCCGGTCAGGGGAGCCGCAGCAGGGCCGCGATCTTGCCCTGCTCGGCCTCCGTCCAGCCCGGCTGCCCGAGCAGGCTGCGCCCACCGTCGCGCTGGAGGCTGGCGCTGGCCTGGGCGATGTCGTCGAGGACCTCGCGCACGCGCCCGCGCAGCACGCTCTTGAAGAGGCCCATGTTCATCACCGTGTTCATGAAGGCGTTGGTGGGCGTGGACACGATGCGCGCCCGGTAGCGCAGGCCGGCGCCCTCGGCCTCGAAGGCGACGTGGAGGAGGGCCTGCCCCCGCAGCGTCCACGGCCCGAGGGAAGAAGTGCCGCTGCCGAAGTAGTACAGCACGCGCTCGGCGGGGCTGCCCGAGAGCAGGTACCCGTCGCCGGTGAGGCCCTTGCCGCGGCTGGCCCGCACGCGGTTGCCCTCCAGGACCACCGCGCTGTAGGGCGTCTTCCGGTAGTGGGTGAGGAGGCGCGCGGCCAGGGGGAGGTCGCCGAGGAGGTACGCCAGCCGCGGCGCGCTCAGCGCGAGCGTTCCCTCGAGCGGGTAGTGGACCTGGTAGCGGCGTCCCAGGAAGCGGTAGAGCCGGAAGCCGAGGCTGCCCGCGATGGACACCCCGCGCCCGGCCAGGGCGCGGGGCTCCGCGCAGCGCTCCTCGTCGTAGCGCACTCCCTCCACTCCCGACGAGAGGTCGGGGGTGCAGGCCCCGGGCGGGGGCTCGAGGCCGCAGCCGCGCAGCAGGCTGCAGTACTCGCGCCACGTCTGCACCGCGGCCGGGTCGGGGGAGGGTGCTTGCGGGGCGGAGAGCAGCGCCGCCAGCGCGACCGCGATCATCGTTACGATGATCGGGTGAGCGAGCTCGTCGCGTCCACTCCCGCCGGCCTCTTCTGCGCCGCGGGCGGATTCCACGTCGACCCGTGGGGGGAGGCGGCGGTGGCCGTCGTCACCCACGCCCACGGCGACCACCTGCGCCCGGGCAGCGGGTCGTACCTCTGCGCCCTTCCCGCCCTCCCCCTCGTGCGGCGGCGCCTGGAGGAGGGCGCCTCCGTGCGCGGCGTGCCCTATGGCGAGCGCTTCCGCCTGGGGGAGGCCACCGTCTCCTTCCATCCCGCCGGCCACGTGCTCGGCTCCGCGCAGGTGCGCGTGGAGGCGGGGGGCGAGGTGTGGGTGGTTTCCGGCGACTACAAGCGCGCGCCCGACCCGACCTGCGCTCCCTTCGAGACGGTTCCCTGCGACGTCTTCGTGACGGAGGCCACCTTCGGCCTGCCCATCTACCGCTGGGAGCCGGTGGAGCGCGTCACCGAGGAGATCCTGGGCTGGTGGGACAGGGGCCGCGCCGCCGGTCACGCCTGCGTCCTCTTCTGCTACGCCCTGGGCAAGGCCCAGCGCGTCCTCGCCGAGCTGGGCGCCCGCCGCGACCAGGCGGTGTTCGTGCACGGCGCGGTGGAGGCGATGGTCGAGCTCTACCGGGCGCAGGGCGTGGCCCTTCCCCCCACGCGGCGTGTCGAGGAGAAGCGGCGCTCCTACGCCGGCGCGCTGGTGCTGGCCCCTCTCTCCGCCTCCGGCTCCCCGTGGATGCGCCGCTTCGGCGACGCGGAGACCGGCCATGCCTCGGGCTGGATGCGCGTGCGGGGCACGCGCCGGCGCAAGGGCTACGACCGCGGCTTCGCGCTGAGCGACCACGCGGACTGGCCCGCCCTCCTGCGCACGGTGGAGGAGACGGGGGCGCGCCGCGTGCGCGTGACCCACGGCTACGCCGAGGAGCTGGCCCGCTACCTCCGCGAGCAGGGACTGGACGCCGCCGCCTGGCCCACCCGCTTCGAGGGCGAGGCGGACTTCTGAGGGCGCCGTGAAGCGGTTCGTGCAGCTCCACGAGGAGCTCGACCGGACCACCTCCACCAAGGCCAAGGTGGCGGCGCTGGCCGCGTACTTCCGGGAGGCGCCGCCCGGGGACGCCGCCTGGGCCCTCTTCTTCCTCACCGGGCGCAAGGTCAAGCGCCTGCTGCCCACGCGCGTGCTCTGGGAGCTGACGGTGGGGCTGACCGCCCTGCCCGAGTGGCTGCTGGAGCACTGCTACGCGGCGGTGGGCGACCTGGCGGAGGTGGTGGCCCTCCTCGTGGACCGCCCCGCGGGCGCGTCCGCGACCGAGGACCTGTCCCTCGAGCGCTGGATGCAGGAGCGGATCCTGGCCCTGCGCCGCATGGACGTGCGCGCCCAGGCCCAGGCCGTGCACTCCTGGTGGCGCACGCTGGACACCACCGGCATCCACGTCCTCAACAAGGTGCTGACGGGCGAGATGCGCGTGGGCGCCTCCGCCACCCTGGCCATCCGCGCCCTCGGCCAGGTGGCGGGCGTGCCCCAGGCCGTCATGGCCCACCGCGTGATGGGGAGCTGGGAGCCCTCGGCCGACTTCTTCCGCGGCCTCCTGGAGCCGTCCTCGGGCACGGCCCCGGAGTCGCAGCCCTATCCCTTCTTCCTGGCCTCCCCCCTGGAGGGCGCGCCCGACGACCTGGGCCCGCGCGCGGAGTGGCTGGCGGAGTGGAAGTGGGACGGCATCCGCTGCCAGCTCGTGCGGCGGCGCGGCCGGACCTATCTCTGGTCGCGGGGCGAGGAGCTGGTCACCGACCGCTTCCCGGAGGTGGTGGCGGCGGCCACGCGGCTGCCCGACGGCGTGGTCCTCGACGGCGAGGTGCTGGCCTACCGCGGGCGCGTGCTGCCCTTCGCGGTGCTCCAGCGCCGAATCGGGCGCCAGAAGCTCGACGCGGGCATCCTGGCCGAGGCCCCGGTGGCCCTCATGGCCTACGACCTCCTCGAGGAGGAGGGCGAGGACCGCCGTGAGCGTCCGCTGGCGGAGCGGCGCGCGCGCCTGGAGAGCATCCTGGCCGCGGCCGACGCGCCCGCGCTGCCCCTCTCGCCGCTGGTGGCGGGCGAGAGCTGGGAGGCGCTGGCCGTGGTGAGGGAGGAGGCGCGCGCGCGCGGCGTCGAGGGCCTGATGCTCAAGCGCCTCGACTCGCCCTACCGCGCGGGCCGGCGCAAGGGCGACTGGTGGAAGTGGAAGATCGCGCCCTTCACGGTGGACGCGGTGCTCCTCTACGCGCACCCCGGGCACGGCCGCCGCGCCAGCCTCTTCACCGACTACACCTTCGCGGTGTGGGACCGGGGCGCGCTGGTGCCGGTGGCCAGGGCGTACTCCGGCCTGAGCGACGCGGAGATCGGGGAGCTGGACGGCTGGGTGCGCCGGCACACGCGCCAGCGCCACGGGCCCACGCGCGTGGTGGAGCCGAGCCAGGTCTTCGAGCTGGCCTTCGAGGGCATCCAGGTCTCGTCGCGGCACCGCGCGGGCGTCGCCGTGCGCTTCCCGCGCATCCAGCACTGGCGGAAGGACAAGCCGGCGGCGGAGGCGGACACCCTGGACGGCGTGCGGCGCCTCCTCGGGCCGCCGGCCGTGGGGAGCTAGCTCACCGACCCTGCACCGTGAGGCCGGCTTCGCGCAGCGCCTGCAGGTACTCGGCGACGAGCTCGAGGGGGACCGGCCCGTAGATGGCGGACAGGGCATCGCGGATCTCGGCGGCGCTGCGCCGGCCGTCCACCAGGTTCAGCGCCTCGTAGGCGTAGTCGCCGCCGCCGCCGCGCAGGCCCGTGAAGGCGGGGAGCCGGAGCGCGGCCGCCCGGGGGTGGTGGTCGTCGAGGTACTCGTAGCCGAAAGCGGAGACGGTTCCCTTCACGGAGGGGTTGCGCGCGTAGACCACGGAGCCGGGGCCGACGGCGGCGGGCAGCGGCGCGGGCACGGTCCAGAGGCGGTCGAGCACCGCCAGGTGCGCCTCGGCCCGGGCGCGCAGTGCCGCGGGCACGGGCGCGAAGCGCTCCAGCGAGTCCACCATCGCGCGCTCGTACCAGCGCTGGAAGCGCACGAGGGCCGCCGCCTCCGCGACGGGGAGGCCGCCCGCGCGCTCGAGCAGGGTGGCCGCCCGGCGCAGGCTGCGCGCGCGCACGTTCTCCCACAGCGCGGCCACGTTGGCCGGGCCCGCCCCCGCCAGGACGTATCCCGCGGACGCGGCCAGGAAGGCGGCGCGCTGGAGCTTGGTGGCGTCGATGTTGGCCGAGGTGTCGAAGTTCGTGTGGATGTAGCGGTCGGGCCAGTCGTTGAAGTAGATCGCGGGGATCCCGAACGACGAGTCCGAGTAGACCTGGTGGTCGCTGCCGAGCGACAGCTCGACCATCCGCGCGCCCAGGCCCTCCTTGCCGCCTTCGCGCGCGGCGAGCGGGTAGTCCGCGGGCCGCCCGGCGGCGAAGGCGTCCGTCTCGCGGTTCACGAACTCGCCCAGCGCCTCCGCCACGTCGTAGGCGAAGGAAGGCAGGCTGGCGGGACCGCGCGTGACGTGGAAGACGGCCTTGGTCGCCGGTCCGCCGCCCACCATGTCGAGGTGGATGGCCGCCTTGATGCGGGCGGCCAGCTCCGGGCGCCCGTTCAGGAGGGCGAGCGTGCCCTCGATCTCGGGCGGCCACACGAAGCGCAGCGTTCGCGCGGGCGGGGAGATGCGTCCTTCGCCCACGAGCTTGGCGAGCGCGCGCGCGACCTCCAGGATCGCCGCGCAGCCGCTCGCGTTGTCGTTGGCGCCGGGGCGCGGGTGGTCGAGGTGGCAGCTGAAGACGATCTCCTCGGCGCGGCGTGCGGGGTCGGCGCCCGGGACGAGCGCGGTGACGACGTCGTACGAGCCGGGGTGGCGGCCCGCCTTCACCACCGCGTGCAGCGGCACTCGCTCGCCCCGGGCCAGCCGCGACTTCCACTCGCGGGCCTGCTTCGGCGTCACCATGAAGGCGAAGGTCGGCACCTGCGGGAAGCTGTCGAGGTGTCCCCAGCGGAGCAGGTTCTCGTCCTCGCCCCACCAGGCCGTGCGCTGGTTCTGTGCGTAGCTGACGATGCCCGCGGCGCCCCGGGCCGCCACGGCGAGCCTTTCCACCGCGGAGGGCTGGGAAGCGGTCAGCACGATCCGTCCCCGCACCTCCTTGCCCTCGTAGTCGGCCTCACGGGTGCCGTCGCCCACGTCGACCAGGTCCGCCAATACGTCCGCGCTCGCACTGTCCTGGGCGACGGACAGGGGCATGGACTCCCAGCTCGCCAGGCGGGTCCGCGGCCGGCCCTCGCCGTCCATCTCCCACAGCTCCGCGAACTCGGCGTCCCAGGCCGGGCGCGCCCTCTGCGTGCCGTAGAACTGCGTCCCGTCGGCGGGGAAGCTCAGGACCTCGACCTGCGCCAGGCCGTAGGCGCGGAGCTGCGCGGCCACGTGGTCGGCCGCCGCGCGGAAGCCACGCGAACCGCGCATGCGGTGGTGCCCGACCAGCGCCTCCAGGTTGCGTTTGGCCGACTCGCCGGAGACTTCCGAGGCCAGCGCGCGCGCCACCTCCGGCGCGATCAGCGGGGGCGCCTCGGCGCCGAGCGCCGCGTCATGGGCGAGCAGGGCCAGCGCGGGGACGAGCAGGAAGCGGGATCTCATGGCGCGTATGCTGCCACCAGCCGGCCGCGCCCGGATTCGCCGCCGGGGCGCTAGGCCTCGAAGCGCGCGCGCAGGAAGGGCGGAAGCACGGGGCAGGCCACCCCCACCGGCGCGGCCAGGCGCCGGCGCGCCGCCGCCGCCAGGTCGTAGCCGAGGTCGCGCCACGGGCGCGGGCAGAGGGAGAGCGCGCCGCCCACCACCCGCCACAGCCCGCCCAGGCGGCCCAGCAGGTGGGCCACGGCGTCGGAGCGGGTGAACACGCGCTCGTCGGAGGTGAGGACCACCAGGCTGTCGGGCAGCGCGGCCCGCGCGCGCTCGCTGAGCGCGGCGCGGAAGCGCGCGCCGCCCAGCGGCGCGAAGCGGAAGGCGCGGCCGCCGCCGTCCTCCGCGGCCAGGAAGCGCACGGTGCCGTGGCAGAGGCCGCAGGCGCCGTCGTAGAAGACGAGGTCGGGCGCGTCGTCCGCGCGCCGGCGCCCCGGCACCCAGGCGGGATCGAAGGTGAACAGGTGCAGCATCACCATGCCCAGGCTCAGGTCGGCGAAGTCCACCAGGGCGATGAGGCCCAGGTGGAGGGCGAGCATGGCCGCCCACAGCCAGCGGCGTGCGCGGGCCGCCAGGCTCAGGGGCGCGAAGGCGATCTCCAGGGCCAGGGTGCCCCAGGTGAGCACGCCCAGGGCGGGCGCGGGCAGGGCCAGGAGGAGGTCGCGCAGCGCGCCCGGCCGCGCGAGCGGGTTCTCGAGCACGTGGCGCAGCGCGCTGCCGTCGAGCCACGACGGGCTGGCGAGCTTGGTGAGGCCGCTGTACGTGTAGCCGACGGCCATCACGATCCAGGCCGCGCGGAACACGCTCTCCGGCATGCGCCAGGTGGCCCCGGCGTCACGCGCGGCCCGCGCCGCCCGCGAGCCGTAGGGCCCGCGCGGGAGCAGGGTGTGGGCCAGGAGGAGCCAGCCCACGTAGGGCAGGCCCGGGTTCCCGATGAGCGGGTTGCGGCCGAAGAGGCAGGCCCACGCGTACCAGAGGCCGGCCGCCGCCCAGCGGTCCCCCCAGCCCACGGCGAAGGCCACGCTCAGCGCGGCGGCGCCGGCGGCGAAGGCCGTGACGAAGAGGGGATCGTCGGCCACGGCCAGCACGTTGGGGAAGAGGAAGGCCAGCGGGCTCAGCCGCGCCTCGGGGACGGCGCCCACGCTCGAGAACAGCTCGGCGGCCCAGGGCACGAGCTGGGCGAAGTGCACGGCGAGGTAGGCGCCGAAGACGGCGCGGAACACGCTGTACTGCCCGCCCGTCCAGCCGTGGCTCACGACGCGGACGCGCAGGGCGCGACGATGCGCAGGGGGAGGTCCCGCGCGGTGCCGGCGCGGGGCACGTAGCGCACGCGCGGCGCCGCCGCGGGGTCGGGGTCGGCGCCCAGCTCGCGCAGGAGGGGGGCCTCGCCGCACAGCGCATGCGCGACCACCGCCTCGAACATCGGCTTGAGCAGGGGATCGCTGGCCAGCACCGGGCCCGCGGCGAGCACGGCGCCGTACACGTTGCGCCGGTTGTAGGGCCCGCGCAGCCGCGCCGCCGTCTCCGGGTCCAGCTCCAGCGCCCGCCAGCCCGTGCGCCGGTCCAGCCATTCCAGGGCGAAGCGCGTCGAGAACGCCTCCAGCCCGCGCCAGGCCGTGAACACCCGCGGCGCGGGCGAGGCGGCGGTGGCCGCCCCCACCGCCTTGAGGGGCAGGATGCCGAGGGCGTCCCCCGCCATCTGCAACAGCCCCACGGCCAGCAGGACCCTGGCCGCGCGCTCCGTCTTCACGCCGCGGCCTCCGCGGCGGGCACGGCGCGCCCGCGCAGCATCTCGCCCAGGCGGTGCTCGGCCTCCCCGAAGCCGCAACGCGCTTCCCAGCGCCGCGGGTTGCGGAAGGTGCCGAAGAGCATGTCCCACAGCGGGAGGTCGGAGTAGTTGTAGGCGTGGAGGCCTTCCTGGTGGTGCACGCAGTGGCTCTCCGGGCGCTGGAAGACGTAGCCCAGCCAGTGCGGCGTGCGCACGTTCCAGTGGTAGACGAGCTCGGCCAGGCCGCTGAGCGCCACCGCCCCCGCCGCGGCGCGGACGTCGAGGCCCAGCCCGAGGAAGAGCACGCTGCTGGAGAGCAGGCCGTTGGCCAGGATCTCCAGCGGGTGCTTGTAGAAGCTGGTCAGGACCTCGAGGCGCTGGGGGCTGTGGTGGACCTGGTGCAGGTAGCGCCAGAGGAGGTCGGAGGCGTGGCGCGCGCGGTGCCACCAGTAATAGACGAAGGTGAGGACCACGTAACCCAGCAGCGCGCCCCACGGCGCACCCAGGGTGTCCGCGGACCACACGCGGTGCGCGCGCATCCAGCGCTCCCAGGTCAGGCCGGCGAGGAGGACCACGCCCGTCTGCACGGCGCTCAGGGCCGTGGCCCGCGCCCACCACCCGGCCACCTCGGGCCAGCGCCGCGCTCCTCTCGCCGCCTCCACCGCCATCATGGCGGCCGCCGCGCACGACACGACCAGGATGATCAAGGTCCACCCCCGCCCTTGGACATTGACGACGGCGAAGGGGGGCGGTTTCGCGGCGCTATGACGGTCCGGCGACCGTCACAGCCGTGGGCATGGAGCGGACGCGGGCCACCGCGGCCAGCCAGGCGACGAGGACGAGGAGGTAGACGAGCAGCATCGTCCGCAGCTCGATCCCCAGGCCGAAGTTGAGGCCCAGCACGGCCACGGCCCCCGTCCCCTCGCCCAGACGCGGCAGGAGCCCGTTCAGCAGCGGCCGTACCGCCTGGTGGCGCTCCTCGTCCGCCCCCGCCACGACGTGGTCGAGCGCGGGGGAGTAGAGGGCGTCGCGCACCGCCGCCTCCACCACGCGCACGACGTACATGACGGCCAGGAGGGTCACGGCGAGGAGGGCGGCCGTGCCCGCGGCCAGGGCGAAGGGCAGGGCGGCCAGGGCCAGGGCGGGCCCGATGCGGGCGACCAGCCGCGGCGTCCCGAACGCGAGCATGGCCAGGGTGGCCGCGCTGAGCCAGGAGTGGAAGGAGGCGAAGTACAGCGTACGTCCGTTGGAGGGCTGGTACTGCACGCTGACCAGCCAGTAGAACAGGTACTTGCCCAGCGTGTCGGCCACGCCCGCGCACAGGGCCAGGACGGCCAGCCGGCGGAAGGTCGGGTCCGCACGGATCCAGGCGAGCGCCGCGCGCAGGCGTGGGCGCTCTCCGCGTCCGTCCTCGCGCGGGAGCGCGAGGCGCTCGATGAGGGGGAGCAGCGGGACCTGGAGGGCCAGCACCGCGGCCATGAGCAGGAGCAGGTTGTCGCGCGCGATCTCGTAGCGCCAGCCGAGCGGGCCGAGCATGTAGGCGCCGAGGCGGCCCGCTCCCCAGGCGCCGGCCAGGGCGCCCGCCGCTCCCGCCACCGCCGCGGCGGCCAGGCGGCGCGGGCGCTCGGGAGCGGCATGGAGCCGGTGCACGTGCTCCACGGCGTTGGCGCCGAGCAGAACCACCATCGCTCCGAGCCAGACGAAGAAGGCCAGGTACGTCCACTGCATGGCCGCGACCCAGCCGTCGGCGGCACGGCCCGCCGCCTCCGCCGCGCGCCGGCCCTCCAGCTCCAGCCAGGTCGCCGCGCGGAACGCGAGGAGACAGCCCGCGGCGGCGAGGGCGCAGGCGGCGTGCCACTTCCGGTAGCCCAGGCGCGCCTCCAGGCGCAGGGCCCAGGAGGCGAACGGCACCGTGAGCGCGGCCACGGCCAGGATGCCCAGCGGCGCCAGCTCGAAGCCAACGTTGCAGGTCAGCGAGCAGTCGCGCACGACCTTGCCCAGGCCGAGGGCGATCCCCAGCAGCGCGGCGGGGGCCACCGCCATCAGCAGGCGCCGGCCATCGCCGGCGGCCGCGTCGGGGGTCAGCGGCGTGGGGAGACGGGCGGCCGGGAGCATCGCGGGGACAATCGCCGGAGGCGGCTCGATTATTGCGCCGCCGGGCGCGCGAGATGGCGGCGAATGGCGCCGAGCACGCGGTCGAGGTCGGCCGGCTTCAGCTTGCCCGTGAACGTGTTCTGCTGCGACGGATGGAAGGAGGCGAACAGCCGCAGGCCGTGGCCCAGGTCGTGGCTCAGCCCGTGGCCGAAGGGAAGGCGGCCGCGGGGAGGCCGGCGGCCCAGCGACCCGAGCAGGCCGAGGACCGCGTCCTGGGCGAAGCGGCCCAGGGCCAGCACCGCGCGCAGGTCGGGCAGCAGCGCCCACTCGCGGGCCAGGTAGGGCCGGCAGGCCACCGTCTCCGCGGGGGTGGGCTTGTTGAGGGGCGGCGCGCACTTCACGGCGGCGGTGATGTAGCAGTCGCGGAGGGTGAGGCCGTCGCCCCGCGCCACCGACGTCGGCTGGCTGGCGAAGCCGGCGCGATGGAGGGCCGCGAAGAGGAAGTCCCCCGAGCGGTCGCCGGTGAACACGCGGCCGGTCCGGTTGCCGCCGTGGGCGGCGGGGGCCAGGCCCACCACCAGCAGGCGCGCGCGGGCGTCGCCGAAGCCCGGCACGGGCCGGCCCCAGTACCGCTCGTCCTGGAAGCGCCGCACCCTCACCCGCGCCACCTCGCGGCACCACGCGCGCAGGCGGGGACAGCGCTCGCAGGCCACCACCTCGGCCTCGACACGGCGCAGGGAGTCGCGGGCGGCCATGGGGCGGTGACTGTACACTCTTCGCCATGCCCACCCTCGTCCTCCTGCGCCACGGGGAGAGCACCTGGAACCTCGAGAACCGCTTCACGGGCTGGACGGACGTGGACCTGAGCCCGCGCGGGCTGGAGGAGGCGCGCGCGGCGGCCCGCCTGCTCGTGGAGGGCGGCTTCACCTTCGACGTGGCCTTCACCTCGCTCCTCAAGCGTGCCGTCCGCACGCTGTGGGTGGTGCTCGACGGCATGGACCTGATGTGGCTGCCGGTGCACGGGAGCTGGCGCCTGAACGAGCGGCATTACGGCGACCTCCAGGGGCTCGACAAGGCGGAGACGGCCGCGCGCTACGGGGAAGAGCAGGTCAAGGTCTGGCGCCGGAGCTATGCCACGCCGCCTCCGCCCCTTGCCGAGGGCGACGCGCGGAACCCGGCGCGCGACCGCCGCTACGCGGACGTCCCCCGGGAGCAGCTCCCGCGGGCGGAGTCCCTGCGCGACACCGTGGCGCGCTTCCTCCCCTACTGGGAAGAGCGCATCGTGCCCGAGGTGCGCGCGGGGCGGCGCGTGCTCATCGCCGCCCACGGCAACAGCCTGCGCGCCCTGGTCAAGCACCTCGACCAGGTGGGGGAGGAGGAGATCGTCGGCCTCAACATCCCCACGGGCGTGCCCCTCGTCTACGACCTCGATCCCGAGCTGCGCCCCCGCGGCCACCGCTACCTGGGCGACCCGGAGGCGGTGCGCAGGGCCCAGGAGGCGGTGGCGAAGCAGGGCGCCCGCCGGCCCTAGCCGGCCGCGCAGGGACCAGGGAACGCCCGCGCGCCGCTTTCGTAAGGAGTCATGACGCCCCGCGTCCGCCGGGACTAAGATCCGCAGTCCGCGCTCCGCGCGCGACCCAAGGAGGACCAGAATGCTGCGCCCCTGCCTCGCCGCCGTCGCCGCCCTTGCCGCGGCCCCCCTGCCCGCCCAGTCGGTGGACGAGATCATCGCCAAGAACGTCGCGGCGCGCGGGGGCATGCAGAAGATCAAGGCGGTGGAGAGCGTGCGCATGACGGGCAGGATGAGCCTGATGCAGGGCCTGGAGGTGCCCGTCGTCCTGGAGATGAAGCGGCCGAACCGCATGCGCATGGACATCGTGGTGCAGGGCATGACGGGCTCCCAGGCCTTCGACGGCAAGGGCGGCTGGCAGCTCATGCCGTTCGGCGGCCGCAAGGACGCCGAGCCCCTGGGTCCGGAGGAGACCAAGGACGCCGAGGAGCAGGCCGACATGGACGGGCCGCTGGTGGACTACAAGGCCAAGGGCCACACCGTGGAGCTGGTGGGGAAGGAGGCGGTCGAGGGCTCCGACGCCTACAAGCTCAAGGTGACGCTGAAGAACGGCGACGTGCGCTACTTCTTCCTGGACGCCGAGCACTTCCTGGAGATCCGCGGGGAGGGCAAGCGCCACGTGCGGGGCACGGAGACGGAGACGGAGAGCAGCATCGGCGACTACAAGGAGGTCGGCGGGCTGATGCTCCCGCACGCCTTCGAGATGGGCCCCAAGGGCAGCCCGCAGAAGCAGAAGCTCACGGTGGAGAAGATCGAGCTGAACGTGCCCATCGACGACGCGCGGTTCACGATGCCGGCGCGCACGGAAGCGCCGAAGGAGTCGCCCCAGGCCAAGGACTGAGCCGGCCGGAGCACCCGCCATGCGCGCTCCCTGCCTGCTCCTGGCCGCCCTCCTCGCCGCCGCCTCCCTCCCCGCCGAGGACGTGGTGGTGGACGCGGACACCTTCGGCGGGCTGTCCGCCCGCTCCATCGGTCCCGCCGTGATGAGCGGGCGCATCACCGACCTGGCCGCCGTCCGCGGCGACCGCCTGACCCTCTACGCGGGGGCGGCGGGAGGCGGGCTGTGGAAGTCGGTGGACGGCGGCGTCACCTTCAAGCCGGTCTTCGACAAGCACAACCAGTCCATCGGGGCCGTGGCCGTGGACCCCTCCGCCCCCGCCACCGTCTGGGTGGGGACGGGCGAGTCCTGGGTGCGCAACAGCGTCTCCGTGGGCGACGGCGTCTACCGATCCAAGGACGGCGGCGACACCTGGGAGAAGCTGGGGCTCGAAGGCACCGAGCGCATCGCGCGCATCGTGGTGGACCCGCAGGACGGCAATACCGTCTTCGTCTGCGCCACCGGCCACCTCTTCGACGACCACCCGGACCGCGGCGTCTATCGCACGCGCGACGGGGGCAAGACCTGGGAGAAGGTACTCTTCGCCGCCCCCGACGCGGGCTGCGCGGACCTCGTGCAGGACCCGCACGACGGGCGCGTGCTCTACGCCGCCCTCTGGCAGTTCCGCCGCAAGCCGGACTTCTTCACCTCGGGGGGGCCGAAGAGCGGCCTCTTCAAGTCCTCCGACGGGGGCTCCACCTGGAAGCCGCTGCGCGGCGGGCTGCCGGGGGGCGACCTCGGACGCATCGCCCTCGCCGCCAGCCCCGTCCGTGCGGGGCGGGTGTGGGCGGCGGTGGAGTCGGCGCGCACCGCCCTCTTCCGCTCCGAGGACAGCGGCGAGACCTGGAGCGAGGTCAACAGCTCCAGCGCCGTCACGGGGCGGCCGTTCTACTTCGCCCGCCTGGTGGCGGACCCCGTGAGCGCGGAGCGCGTCTACAAGCCCGGCTACGTCCTCACCGTGAGCGACGACGGGGGGAAGACCTTCAGCGCCCTGGGCGGGCCGGGCATCTTCGGACCCAGCTACCACGCCGACGTGCACGCCCTGTGGATCGACCCCAAGGACCCCGACGAGCTGGCCATCGGCACCGACGGCGGCGTCTACCTGTCGCACGACCGCGGCGCGCGCTGGCGCTTCGTGGGCACGCTGCCCGTCTCGCAGTTCTACCACGTGAGCGTGGACATGGAGTGGCCGTTCAACGTCTACGGCGGCCTGCAGGACAACAGCTCGTGGTACGGGCCCTCGCGCCGGTCCGGCGGCATCGGGGCCAAGCACTGGAACTCGCTCAGCCCCGGCGACGGCTTCTGGACGTTCCCCGACCCCGCCGACTCCGACATCGTCTACGACGAGATCCAGGGCGGGAACCTGTTCCGCAGCCGCAAGTCCACGGGCGAGCGGAAGGACATCAAGCCCTCGCCGAAGAAGGGCGAGCCGCGCTACCGCTTCAACTGGAACACGCCGATCCACCTGAGCCGCACCCAGCCCGGCACCATGTACTACGGCGCGCAGTTCCTGTTCCGCTCGCGCGACCGGGGCGACTCGTGGGAGCGCGTCTCCCCCGACCTCACCACCAACGATCCCGCCAAGCAGCGCCAGAACGACTCGGGGGGGCTCACCCCCGACAACTCCACCGCGGAGAACCACTGCACCATCTTCGCCATCGCCGAGTCTCCGAAGAACCCCAGCGTGATCTGGGTGGGCACGGACGACGGCAACCTCCAGGTGACCCGCGACGCCGGCAAGACCTGGACCAACGTCGCTCCCAACGTGGCCGGGCTGCCGCGGGGCACGTGGGTCTCCAGCGTGGAGCCCTCGCGCCACGACGAGGCCGCCGCCTACGCCACCTTCGACGGCCACATGACGGGGGACATGAAGCCCCACGTCTTCAAGACCACGGACTTCGGAAAGTCGTGGACCGCCCTCGCCTCCGCCGACATGAAGGGCTTCGCGCACGTGGTCAGGGAGGACCTGGTCAACCCCGCCCTGCTCTTCGTGGGCACGGAGGCGGGGCTGTGGATCTCCGTGGACGGCGGCCGGCGCTGGGGCCACTTCACCGCGGGCATGCCCCCGGCCCCCGTGCGCGACCTCGCCATCCACGGACGCGACCACGACCTGGTGATCGCGACGCACGGCCGCGGCCTCTACGTGCTGGACGACCTCACGCCGCTGCGCGGCCTCACTCCCGCCATCCTGGCCGCGGAGGCGGCCTTCCTCGAGTCGCGGCCCTCGCCCATGGTCATTCCCGTCTTCGAGTTCGGGTTCAACGGCGACGGCGAGTTCGAGGGCCAGAGCCCCGGAGAGGCCGCCCTCATCGCCTACTACCTGCGCAAGCGCCACGTGTTCGGCGACCTGCGCCTGGAGGTGCTCGACGGCACGGGGGCCGTGCTCTCCAGCGTGGTGGGAGGCAAGCGCCGAGGCATCAACCGGGTGGAGTGGCCGATGCGGGCGCGGCCGCCGCGCATCCCCGCCGGCGAGGGCATCATCCCCAACCTCTACACCTTCGTCGGGCCGCGGGTGGCCGCGGGGACCTACGACGTGCGCATGGTGAAGGGCAAGGACACCTACACGTCGAAGGTCCAGCTCGTGAACGACCCGCGCTCGCGGCACGAGGAGGCCGACCGCGCCCTCCAGCGGGAGACGGTGCGCGCGCTCTTCGGCCACGTGGAGAGGCTGGCCTTCCTGGTCGACCGCATCGTCGGGCTCCGCGACCAGGCGCGTGCCCGCGCCCGGGAGCTGCCGGAGAAGGACGCGCTGGGCCGGAAGCTCATCGCCTTCGCCGACGGGATGGAGGCCCAGCGCAAGGCGCTGGTGTCCACCACGCGGGGCGAGGGCATCTCCGGCGAGCAGAAGCTGCGCGAGGAGCTGGCCCTCCTCTACGGCAACGTCAACGGCTACGAGGGCCGGCCCACGGAATCGCAGGTCACGCGCATGGGCGTGCTGGCCGGCGAGCTGGAGGCGGCGGGGGGGCGCTACGACGCGGCGGTGGCCCGCGAAATGCCCGCCCTCAACACGGCGCTGGCGGGCAGGAAGGCGGCGGCGCTGGCCGCGGTGACGGAAGAGGACTGGCGGCGGAAGTAGACGCCGCGGGGCCCGCTACCGGCGCCCGCCGGCGGCGCGGCGGGGTGCCGACGCGGCGCGGGCGCTGGCCACCGCCTCCGGCTTCGCCTTCCGGGCCGGCTTGCGCTCGCCCTCCGCCGTCTTGCCCCCGGCCTTGGCCAGGCTGGCCTTGAGGGCCTCCATCAGGTCGATGACCTGGGCGCGCGGCTCCTCGGGGGCCTGCATCACGACCTGGTGCCCCTCCGCCTTGCGCTGGATGGCGGCCAGGTAGCGCTTGCGCACCTCGTCCTCGTAGTTCTCCGGGTGGAACTCCTCGGTGGCGATCTGGTCCACGAGCTGGATGGCCAGCTTGAGCTCGCCCTCCTTCACCGCGCTGTCGCCCACCGGCACCTCGTCGAACGAGCGCACCTCGTCGGCGTAGTGCAGGGTCTGCATGACGAGGCCCTTGTCGATGGCGCGCACCATCACGATGTACATCTTCCCCCGCGCGGCGTACTTGGCCAGGGCGGAGCGCCCGGTCTGGCGCATGGCCGCGGCCAGCAGCGCGTAGGCGCGCTCGCCCCCCTTGTCCGGCCCGAGGTAGTAGGCGCCCTCGAAGTACACGGGATCCACCCTGGCCGCGGGCACGAACTCCGTGATCTCGATGGTGCGCGTGCTCTCCTCGGCCATGGCCTTGATCTCGTCCTCGGTGAAGGTCACGTACTGGTCCTTGGCGAACTCGTAGCCCTTCACCATCTGGTCGCGGGTGACGACCTCCTCGTCCTGCGGGCAGACGTACTGCTGCTTCAAGCGCGAGCCGCACTTGCCGTGGAGCAGGTTGAAGGAGATGGCGGCCGTCGACTCGCCGGCGGCGTAGACCCGGACGGGCACGGTGACCAGGCCGAAGGACAGGGTCGCGGTACTGAGTGACCTTGCAGGCATGGGGAAATGGTAGCGACGACAGGGTCCCCCATGCAAGTCTGCCTGTCGCAACGAATTAGCTGGATCTGGCCGCGGTCCGCGCACTGCGCAACCGGCGGGGGGTCGTCTCGCTCGCTGCCCCATTGCTGGGTGCGGGTTCCGCGCGCCGTGCGCCGGGGAACGGGCCGGTCGCGTCGCGCGGAGTCTCGGTTAGAGTAGCGCCTCGCTCCATGACGTGGCTGCTCTACGGCGCCAACGGGTACACGGGCGCTCTGGTCGCCCGCGAGGCGGCGGCGCGCGGCCTGCGGCCCATCCTCGCCGGCCGCCGCGCCGAGAGCGTCGTCCCCCTGGCCGCGGCCCTCGGCCTCGAGCACCGGGTCTTCCCGCTCGCGGACCCGCCCGCCCTCCGCGCGGGCCTCGAGGGCGTGCGCGCCGTCCTGCACTGCGCCGGGCCCTTCGCGCGCACGGCGCGGCCGATGGTGGACGCCTGCCTGACGGTGGGCGCGCACTACCTCGACGTCACGGGCGAGGTGGTGGTGTTCGAGACGCTGGCCGCGCGCGACGCCGAGGCGCGGGACCGCGGGGTCACCCTCCTGCCCGGCGTCGGCTTCGACGTGGTCCCGTCCGACTGCCTGGCCGCCCACCTCAAGCGCCGGCTACCCACGGCCACGCGGCTCGCCCTGGCCTTCGTGACCTCCGGCGGGCCGTCGCGGGGCACCGCGCGCACCGCCCTCGAGAACGCCCACCGCGGCGGGCTCGTGCGGCGGGGGGGCGCCCTCACGCCCGTGCCGACGGCCTGGCGGACGCGGATGGTGGACTTCGGGCGGGGCCCGCGCAGCGTGGTCAGCATCCCGTGGGGCGACGTGTCCACCGCCTGGCACAGCACCGCCATCCCCGACATCGAGGTGTACGTGGCCATGTCGCGCGCGGCCATCCTGGGCCTGCGCGCCGCCCGCCCCTTCCTGGGCGCGCTGCGCTCGCGCCGCATCCGCCGCCTCGTCCTGCGCCGCTACGACACGGCGCCGGGGCCCACGGACGAGCAGCGCGCCGCGGGCTTCTCCGTGCACTGGGGGGAAGTGGAGGACACGGAGGGCCGCCGCGCCGCCGCGCGGCAGCGGGGGCCGGACGGCTACACGCTGACCGTCCGCGCGGCCCTGGCCTCCCTGGCCCGCGTCCTCGAGGGGGGGGTGGCCCCCGGCTTCCAGACGCCGTCCCGCGCCTTCGGGCCCGACTTCGTGCTGGGGCTCGAGGGCGTCGCGCGCGAAGACCTCTAGCCCGCGTATATCCTGGGCCGAGCATGGCCGCGCTCGACCTCGTCATCGTGGGCGCCGGTCCCGCGGGCCTGGCCACCGCCATCGCCGCCTCCCAGGCCGGCCTCGACTACGAGGTGGTGGAGAAGGGCTGCCTGGTCAACTCCGTCTTCCGCTTTCCCCGGCAGATGGTCTTCTTCACCACCGCGGAGCTCCTGGAGATCGGCGGCCTGCCCTTCGTCTCGCCCTACGAGAAGCCGACGCAGGGCGAGGCCCTGCGGTACTACCGGCGCGTGGCCGACCATTACGAGCTGCGCATCGCCTTCGACGAGCCGGTCACCGCGGTGCGCCGGGCGCGCGGCGCCTTCGAGGTGCGCACCGAGCCGGCGGGCGGCGCGCGCACGCGGCGCGCGCGCCACGTCGTGCTCGCGCTGGGCTACTACGACCACCCGAACGAGCTGGGGGTGCCCGGGGAGGACCTGCCCCACGTCTCGCACTACTGGACGGAGGCGCACCCCTTCTGGCGCAAGCGCGTGGTGGTGGTGGGCGGCAAGAACTCGGCCGCCATCGCCGCCCTCGAGCTCTACCGCGCGGGGGCCCAGGTGACGCTCGTCCACCGCCGCTCCCGCCTGAGCGACTCCGTGAAGTACTGGATCAAGCCCGACCTGGAGAACCGCATCAAGGAGGGAGCCGTCGCCGCCCGCTTCGGGACCTGCGTGGAGTCCATCACCCCCGAGGCCGTGCGCCTGCGCGCCGGGTTCGGCACCGACGACCTGCCCGCGGACGCCGTGTTCCTGCTCACCGGCTACCGGCCCGACGTCGAGCTGATCCGCGGCGCGGGCGTGGCCGTGGACGCGGAGACGCTGCGCCCCGCGCACGACCCCCGGACCCTCGAGACCAACGTGCGCGGCCTCTACGTGGCGGGGGGGATGGCGGCGGGCCGGGAGACGGGGCGCATCTTCATCGAGACCGGCCGGTTCCACGGCGAGGCCATCGTGCGTTCGATCGTAGAAAAGTCGGGGGGGTAACGCGCCCCAGCACCCCCCGCCGCCTCAGGCTCCGCCGCCAGCCGCGAACTTCTCCGCGAAGTCCGGGCCGCGCGCCTCGTCCTCGTGCTTGAAGAA